>RXJC01000023.1 GCA_003963435.1 Bradyrhizobiaceae bacterium
GCGGCGCCAGCGCGATCCGGAAACAATTTCGAATCGAGGAACGAGATCGCGCATGTCGTCGCCGCGATCAGAGCTGCAACCAGCAGAACGGACCTGGCCTGCTTGATGAAGTTGACAACTCCTATCTTGCTGAAAAAGTCGCTGACTTCCAGCGATTGCGCCAGCACGAAGAAATCAAGGATTTCGAGGCTGCCGAACTGCGAGAAACGTTCAACCGATGCGATCTTTCGAAACAGCGAGTACGGATTGGTTGCGGGGATCCCGAGATAGAAATAGTTGATGGAGAAGGCCAGGATGCATCCGCAAACCGCTCCCAACCCGAGCAGCAGGCTGGTGACGAAGCCGGATCGGTCGCGCTGAAGAAGCTTGGTGAACACGCCCAGCGACGAAATTAGGAACACGAAGGCGGCATAGAGCGGATAGGAGGCGGCTACGGCAAGACCGCAAATGCCGGCGGCAAGCCGGTCGCGAGCCTGGGACGATCGAATGACGACCAGCAGGAAGTAGACGAAGAATGCCGCCGTCTGAAGATGGTACTTGCCGAACTCCATGATGTAGAGGCCGGCCTTGACGCTCGGCATCGTCCGCGGCCATGCGAGGCCGAGAATCGCCAGGCCGAGTGCAATCGGTATCGCCGCGTCTTCCCAGCGGCGTCCGAGAGCCGGCAACGGCAGAACGAGGCGGGCGAGCTCGAAAATGACCGCGCCGATCCCGACGAAGTAGAGAAACGAAATGATCTGGGCGACATGGGGCGGCAGGAACGTCGCCATCAGCAGATGCAGCCCGTTGCCGTGGCCGATCTCGAAGTCGGAGAAGATGGGGTTGTCGGCCGCGAGCCAGATGCTGTGATTTCTCGCAACCTCCGCAAGATACGGGGCGTAGAGCTGCTGGACGTCGGTCGAAACGACGTCGGGTATGACGGCGCGATCGAGGAACACCGTCGCCAGAAGCCATAGACCCATCAACGATGTGGCAACCAGCGGCACGGTCACCGCGAGTTTCTGCGGCCTCTCGAAGCTCCGGCTATCCCACAGCAGCACCAAGGTCGCCAATCCGAGAACGATTTGCGGATACAGGATCGAAAGTGCGCCGAAGCCAAATCCGGTCAGGATAAGCGCGGCTGCGCCGACAAAGAACTCATCGACGCGCTGAGTGGGCTCGTGCTTGATGAGCGAGAACGTCAGCCGTCCGGTCGCCATGATGAGCCAGCCGAGATACGGCGTCAGGACGATCCATGCGAGGACGTAAAGTCGCGTCGTCCAGCCGCCGTCGAACAGCAGTGTACGGTACGTGCCGGTTCGGTTCACGAACCAGATGGACAATGCCGCCGGCACGAAGATGAGGATGCGCGGCCACCACGACTCGGCGATGGCACGCAAACGCATCTCGCCAGCCGTCATCGTTTGATCTTGCCCAGAGGTGCTCATGCTAGACCGGTGCTACATCGGTTCGTTCGGCGATGGCCCGCGCCTGGTCGGGGGTGAAGCTGGCACGCTCGGGGGCGATCAACCATACCAGCCCGCCGAACAGCCCGACGATCAGGCCGCCAAGACCTAGTAAGACCGATATTGCGAGTGCCTTGTCGGCTGCGATTCCAGCAAGACTGAGCGCACCGACCATCGCGCCTTCGCGCACGCCCCAGCCTCCGATCGAGATAGGGACCGCGGAAGACAGGATGACGAGCGGGATCAGCACGAAGGCGTCGAGCGCGGAGAGCGGCGTTTCCAGCCCGATCGCGAGGACATAGCAGGTCGTGACGGTGATCAGGTGGACGACGATGGCTGATACCATCAAGGTGGCTCGCCCTTGCGCCGCCCGCAACGGAGCCCGGACCAGCATCACGAACTGCATGATCTTGGCCGGCACGGCCGAGGTCAAGCGTGGCGGCCACCGGTCCAGCGTCATCAGGACGATTGCGCCGAGGCACGCAGCCGCCAGAACGGCCACGATCGCGAAAAGGAGCGAGTTGTCGCGGACGCGAGGCAGCAGGAACGGCATTCCCGTCAGGACGATGAGACCGAGGGCCAGCAGCGCCAGAAAGCGGTCGGCCACGATGCTGCTGATGGTCGGCGACCATTGCACGCCATGCCGCCGCAGCATCCAGATCCGAACCGCGTCGCCCCCTGCGGGCAGCACCTGATTGAAGAAGGTGCTGACCATGAGAATGCGCCAGCCGGGCAGCCAATCCAGGGGCACGTTCATGGCGCGCAGGATCAGGATCCAGCGGTGGCAAAGCACGAAGGTCTGGACAAACAACAGCAGCACTGCGAGCGCCAGCATGTCCAGTTTGACGGCGAGAAGATCGGCTTGCAGGGACGACAGATCCTGGGCCCGCAACAACAAGACGAGAATGCCGATCGAGACGGCGAACTTGGCCAGAGTAACCAGTGCTTTTGCAGGCGACTTCATCGGCTGGTGTCGTCCTCGATTAATGCACGGCGCAATCGTCGGGCAGCGTTAGCGTCGGAATCTATTTTCTCGCCAGATGCTCCGTGGTGAGCGCAGCAACCCTTGTGACGTAGTCCTGGACCTCGGCGGCGTCGCCGCCATCGGGGGCCCAGTCCGGAAAAGCCGTGCGTGAGGGATCGAACGGGCCGGCGGTGGTTTCGTGAAACACCAGCCACTCCGATGTGATCAGGATCGAATGAAAGACCTTTTCCGGCATGCGGTAATAGCAGTGCTTGCCCCGGCCGTAGGGCGCCATCTCGAGCACCTCGCGAATGCGGCCGTCATCCTCGAAGATCACGACCTGCGCGGTGCCCTCGATCACGTGAAACGATTCAGGCTTGCCGAGATGCTTGTGGGGCCGCACATAGGCCTCGCGGTGATGCACGATCAGCATCTCGTGCAGGCCGGAGGCGGGATCGGGGTGCGTGCACAGCCGGCTGCGCAGGCGCGGGTTGCCGGCGGCGATGCGCTTCAGCTCCGCGATCACGGCGTCATCCGCCGTGACGATGGCGTCGTCGGAATAGTAGACCTCGGGATTTTGCGCCCGCAGCGACGTCGGCCGGCGCGGGCCCGTCGCCTCATTCGAAGAAGATGAACCCATGGTCGCCCCGATAGCCGCATTTGTCGTAGATCCACGCCCAGGTCTGCGGGCCGTGGAAGCTCAGGCAGGTGAGCTGCCAGTAGAGCAGATTGGCCTTCTCGCGCTCGTTGCGAAAGGATTCCACCATCAGATATTTCGAGCTGCCGCGTCCGACACGCTCGATCTCGGGCACGGCGCGGAAGACGTCCTCGAGCGGGAGGTTGTGCAGTACGCCGAGCGACACCACGAGATCGAAGCTGTGGTCGGGGTAGGGGAGCTCGACGGCGCTGCCGACCTTCAGCTGCGGTCGCACCTCCTCCTTGGCGTTGGCGATGCCGTAGTCGGAGATGTCGATCCCGGCGATGGTGAGGTCGGGGACGAGCTGGGTGAACTCGTAGAGCAGGTAGCCCTTGCCGCAGCCGACGTCGAGCACGCTCATGCCGGGCTTGATGCCGTAGCGGTCGATCAAGGTCTGGGCGAGCGGGCGCCAGCGTCCGTCATAGCGATAGCCGCCGTAGCCGTAGCGCCGGTCGCCATCCCAGTAGTCGCGCCCCCATTGCCGGGCCACAGTGGCGGATTCCGCCTTGTCGTGCTCGACCACGCGCTGAACGTAGTTCCGCCTGGTCGAGGCGTGCATCGGCTGGAGCAGGTTGATCTCGCTCATGGGGCTCAACCGGTCCGCGCCATCGTCACAGGATGGTCGCGTATTTATTGACCAGCAGGATGTCCTCGACGGCCTGGATGTCCTTCTGCGACGACAGCGTGATCTCCTCGACGGCGGCGTGCATGTCGCAGCCTTCGCGCAGCACGCGGTCGTAGATCTGTCTCCGCCGCGCTTCGTCGGGCGGCAACATGAAGATGCTGTAGAGGATCAGGCCATTCAGGCGCGGCAGCTCGTCCATGATGTCCTCGAGCACCATGTAGCTGCCGGGCATGATGTGCTCGACGGCGCTGAGCAGGAACTGCAGGTTCTTGCGCCGCGCATAGTCGCGGATCACGATGTTCTGGACGTGCTGCGGGGTGCGGCTGCCGTTCAGCGGCCGGGCGCCGATATAGCCGCGATGGCCGGCTCGCTCAGCCATGGAAGCCTCCCGGCAGCTTGTATTGCATGCCGACCCGCGTCGCCGGACGCAGCAGGATCGGCTCGAAGAACTCGCCGAAGCGCTTGTCTGCGTAAGGCGACATGATGCTCTTGAAGCGGCAGTTCATGCTCCAGCGCGTGCCGGGCTCTTCGTTGACGCGATTGCCGTGCATCAGGGTCTGGTTGAACAGCATGACGTGACCGTAGGGAATCTCGATGAAGGTCGCGTGCGGCTTGATGGTTTTGTACAGCTCTTCGGCGCTGCGTAAGCCAGCCATCCGGTCCTGCATCTCGCCGTTCAGCGACGGCGGCAGCAGATACATCGCTTTGGTGTGGTGGACGTCCACCAGCGGTACCCACACCACGACCTCGAACGGCGAGTCGCCCGACCAGACGTCGGAATGGGTGGCGAGCAGCGACGAGCTGTCGCCGGGCATCTGGATGCTCAGATTGACGCGGCGCTGCATGCAGAGCTCGTTGCCGACGATGGTCTCGATCGTCGAGCGCGCCAAGCGGAAATAGGTCGGCCGGAACCAGGGCTCGGCGTTGAGGCCGTTGAAGACGTGCAGCCGCAGGCCGTTGAGATCGTCCACGCTCACCCGCGTGTGGATGCTGTCCAGCATCGCATAGGGATCGTTGCTGTGCGGCAGCTTGAGATAGTCCGCCGCGAGCTCCGCCGCGCGCCGCTGGATGCGATCGAGCCCGGCGCGATCGTCGGCCGGCGTGGTGACGAAGCCGTTGTCGATGAAGCGCTGCGCCAGCGCCTGCTCATCGGCCTGAAGGAAGTCGGTATCCGTCATGCAAAATACTCCCGGGCGGTCGCGCAGATATAGCTGATATCGGCGGCCGACAGGAACTGGTTGATGGGAAGCGTGAGGATCTGGTCCGCCTGCCGCTCGGTCACCGGGAACGCACCGCGGCCGTGACCCAGATGCGCCGCCGCCGGCTGCAGGTGGATCGGGACCGGATAGTGGATCGCGGTCTCGATGCCCTTGTCGGCCAGATATTTCTGGAAGTCGTTGCGACGGTCGGTCTGCACCACGAAGGTGTGGAAGGTGTTGAACTCGATGTTGCGGCAGGGCGGAATGAACAGAGGCAGGCCTTCGAGCTCGGCGCGGTATTGCGCGGCGTTGCGCCGCCGGCGTTCGATCACCGAGGGCAGGTGTCGGAGGCGGATCCGCAGCACCTCGGCCTGCAGCGTGTCGAGCCGTGACACGATGCCCCACTCCTGGACGTCGCTGCGGTTGATCAGGCCGTGATTGCGCAGCCGGCGGATCCTGGCGGCGAGCTCGGCGTCGGCGGTGACGAGGAAGCCGGCATCGCCGGCGGCATTGAGATTCTTCAAGGGGTGGGCCGAGAAGCAGCCGAACGTGCCGATGGTGCCGCTCATGCGGCCGTCATAGGTCGAGCCGATCGCCTGCGCGCTGTCCTCGATCACTGCGAGCGCATGCTTTTCCGCAATCGCCATCAGCGGCGCCATGTCGGCCATGCGCCCGGTCAGGTGCACCGGCATGATCGCTTTGGTGCGCGGCGTGACGGCGGCCTCGACCGCGGCGGGGTCGATGTTCTGGTCCGGCAGCACGTCCGCAAAGACCGGCGTGGCGCCGACCGCGATGATCGCGGCGGTCGATGCCACGAAGGAATTCGGCGGGGTGATCACCTCGTCGCCGGGACCGATGTTGAGGGCCCGCATGGCGAGGATCAGCGCGTCGGTGCCGGAATTGAGCGTCACCACATGCGGCGAGCCGAGATAGGCCGACAATTCCTCCTCGAGCTTTCCGACCGCCGCGCCGCCGATGAAGTCACCGCGCCGGAACACACCTTCCACCGCCTGCATGATCTCGGCGCGCTCTTCCTCGAATTGCGCGGGAAGATTGACGTAACCGATGCGGCGGCTGCCGGTGTCAGCGACCATGGCAGAACTTCCTGACGGTCTCGATGACGCGATCCTGCTGGGCGCGCGTCAGATGCTGGTCGACGGGGAAGCTGATGACTTCCTTGGCATGGCGATCGGTGACCGGGAAGGTGCCGGGGGCGTAGCCGAGATGCCTCAGGCCCTCCTGCTGATAAAGCGGGATCGGGTAGTGGATCTTGGCCTCGATGCCGTTGTCCAGGCAGTATTTGTAGAGTTCGTCGCGGCGTTCGGCGAACACCATGTAGAGATGGTAGACGTGCTTCACGTTGGGCCGGCGCGGCGGGACGCGAACGCCGGGCAGGCCGGCAAGGCCGGCGTCGTAGTAGGCCGCGTTCTCGATCCGGCGCCGCGTGATCTCGCTGGTCTGGCCGATCAGCCAATTGCCGACGACCGCCTGGAGAGAATCGAGGCGCGAATTGCAGCCGAGGATCGAAATCTCGTCGCGGTTCTTCATGCCGTGGTTGCGGATCAGGCGAAGCTTCTCGTTCATGCCGTCGTCATTGGTGACGACGACGCCGGCATCGCCCCAGACGTTGAGGTTCTTGAGCGGATGCAGGGAGAAGCCGGCCGCGATGCCGTGGGTGCCGGAGCGCTTGCCGGAAAACTCCGACAGGATGCCCTGGCAGGCGTCCTCGACCACAGGCAGGTTATGACGCTGCGCGATCGGCATCAGCTTGCCCATGTCGGTGACCTCGCCGGTCAACTGCACCGGCATGATCGCCTTGGTCTTCTTTGTGATGGCGGCCTCGACCTGGTCGACGTTCATGCAGAAGGAATCGTCGCAGTCGACCAGCACCGGGGTGGCGCCGGTCTCCGCGATGGCGCCGACGGTGGCGATGAAGGTGTTAGCGGCGGTGATGACCTCATCACCATGGCCGATGCCGAGCGCCTTGAGCGGCAGCTTGAGCGCATCGGTGCCGGATCCGACGCCGATGGCGTGACGCACGCCGATCAATTCGGCGAAGCGCTTCTCGAATTCGGCAACGGGCTTGCCAAGGGTGAAGTCGCCGGTCGCAACCAGCCGGCCGATCTCGGCCAGGATCGGAGCGGGGTCGGAGAATTGCTCGAGCAGATAGGAATATCGAACGTCGTACATGTGACCCGTCAGGTGGAATGAAGTTGAGGAGCGGAGGAGCGCGACGCCGCGAGCGCATGCTCGATCGAGGTCGCAATGGCGTTGGCGGAGAGCCCGTGCTTCTTCAGCAGCGAGTCCTGCGAGCCGTAATTGTGCATGAAGCGGTCCGGCAGCGACAGACGCAGCATCGCCGGCAGGCCGGAGCCGAGCTTGTCGATCAGCGTCTCGGCGACCGCGCTGCCGAGGCCGCCGGAGGGCACGTGCTCCTCCAGCGTCGCCACGAGCTTGACGCCGCGGATCGCGTGCAACAGCGCTTCGGCGTCGAGCGGCTTCACCGTATGCATGTGCAGAATGCCGGCGCGGATGCCTTGCGCAGCGAGCACGTCGGCTGCGGCCAGCGCGCGCTGCAGCATGATGCCGGTGGTCACCATCAGGACGTCGCCCGGGGGGCGCATCAGGATGGCCTTGCCGATCTCGAATCCGTGCTCGGCCTTCGAGACGATCGCGTCGCCGCCCTTGCCGAGCCGGATGTAGATCGGGCCGGTCCAGTCGAGCGTCTTTTCCATCATGCGTGCGGCCTCGTCGGCATCGCACGGGCAGACCACCGTCATGTTCGGCAGCGCCCGCATGATGGCGATGTCCTCGATCGCCTGATGCGTGGGGCCGAGCGGGGCGTAGACGAGGCCGCCGCCATTGGCGATCAGCCGCACCGGCAGATTGTGCAGGCAGAGATCGACGGCCACCTGCTCGTAGCAGCGGCGGGTGAGGAAGGTCGCGATGGTGTTCACGTAGGGAACGAAACCCTCCATCGCGAGGCCGGCCGACATGCCGATGATGTGCGCCTCCGAAATGCCCTCGATCAGATGGCGCTTGGGAAACTCCTTGCTCATCGCGCGCAAGGTGCCCGCGCCGGGATCGGAGCCGATGTAAAGCACCCGCTCGTCGCGCGCGGCGAGCTTGTGGACCATGTTCATCGCTGTGTTGCGCATGGGGAGCCGATCAAAAATCGCCGACGGCGACGCGGATGGCGTCGAGCTCGCTGTCGGACAGCTTGTTCTTGTGATGCCAATCGGCGTTGGATTCTGCTGCCGGCAGACCCTTGCCCTTGACGGTATGGCAGATGATGGCAGTGGGTTTCCCGGCAACGGCCGGGATCTGCTTCAGGACGGTGCGCAGCGCGCCGACGTCGTGGCCGTTGACCTCCTGCACGGCGAAGCCGAAGCTGCGCCACTTGTCCGCGAGCGGCTCCAGCGGCAGCACGTAGTCGGTGGGCCCGTAGCTTTGCAGCTTGTTGTAGTCGATCATCGCGACCAGATTATCGAGGCCGTGCTTGGCCGCGCCCATGGCGGCCTCCCACACCGAGCCCTCGTTGATCTCGCCGTCGCCGAGCAGGACGAAGGTCCGGTAGCTGCGCTCGCGCATGCGGGCGGCGAGCGCAAGGCCGACGCCGATCGACAGGCCGTGTCCGAGCGCGCCGGTCGAGGCCTCGACCCCCGGCACCATGCCGTATTCGGGATGTCCGCCCAAAATACTGTCGGAGCCGCAAAAGCCGTCGAGTTCCGACAGCGGGAAGAAGCCGCGGTCGGCGAGCAGCGCATAGAGCGCCAGACACCCGTGTCCCTTGCTGAGGATGGCGCGGTCGCGATTGGGATCTTGCGGGTTCTGCGGGTCGATCCGCAGCACGTCGTCATAGAGCACGCGAACCATCTCGATCAGCGACAAGGCTGGACCGACATGGCCGCGTCCGGCGGAGCGGACAGAACCGAGGACCAGGCGGCGCAAGTAAAGACTGCGCTCGTCCAGCGTGCAGGTGAGGGCGGCTTCAGCGTGGGGTGAGATCTGGATCACGTTGGCAAATCATTTGATGGAGCCGGCGGGCTTTGTCGAGCTGGCCGGCAAGGCGGACCGTCAGATCGCCACCTTGCGCGCTCATGGCGCGCCGGG
The DNA here is from genome assembly GCA_003963435.1 of Bradyrhizobiaceae bacterium. GTDB lineage: Bacteria > Pseudomonadota > Alphaproteobacteria > Rhizobiales > Xanthobacteraceae > Bradyrhizobium. Next base: position 9,044 of record RXJC01000023.1, read on the forward strand.
AGCGGCTTTCCGGCAAATAGGCATTCAGGACAATCAGGCACCAAATCGCCCCGAACACAGGATACAGTACGTCCCGGCGGATCGCAAACGCGTCATCCCCAGCCTCGAACGCGCGCGAGAGCCGTTCGATCAACCGGTTCGCGCTGGCCTCCGGCAGATCGCTGCCCGGGTGGATCGCGGTGTCGGTCACCAGCTTGACCGGGTCGTCCCAGCCGAAATATTCGAAGTCGATGAAGCGCAGCCGGCCGTCTTCGGCGCGCAGCGCGTTGTGCAGACCGAAATCCGACGGGCTCAACGCACGATGCGCAGGCAAGAGATCCGCTGCGGGATCCCGCCCCAGTTCCGCATAGCGCTGGCGGAGCCGCCGGATAGCGGCGGCGGTGCTCGGAACCAGGCTGTTGTCGATGAACGCGCGCAGGTCGGGATGATCATCAAAGGCCCGCCGCAATCCGTCGAGGCGCTGCTCGTATTGGGCGATGGCTTCCTCGGGCGAAAAGATGCTGGCCGAGGCGTTTCGCAAATTCCGCGCGCCTTCGGCGTCGCGCAGCTTCTGCAGTTCGATCAGGAAATCGGCGAGCTGGTCGGCATCGTCCTGCTGGGGATGCAGCACCGCCGCTTCACCGTCGAACCATTGATACAGCGCGCAGAACGCGTCCGCGTCCTTTGCGACCGGGCGCGGCGTCAACGTGATGCCATGGCGCGACAGAAACGATAGCGCGTCATACTCCTGTCCCAGGCGATCGCGCCCGTCGGACGGATATTGCTTGAGAGCGAGGGGCGGCCCCTGCGCCATCTCCAGCCGGAACACCCTGTTGTTGCCGCCGGACCGCGCCGGGTGAGCGGCCGCGACACGTGCCCCGGCGAGGCGGGTGCCGATCGAGACCGCTTCCTGCGCGCTCAGGTCCGGCTCGCTCATGGCGCGAACACTCCGCGGTTTATATCCGCCCAGGTCGCGATCGGTTCGCAATGCTCGGGATGAGGCGGCCGCGACTGTGTGAACAGGATCGATCGCGTTGCCTTCGGAAAATGCGGCTGCTCGAACACGTCGACGAGATCGTCGATGAAGATATCGAGCTCAAGGCTCGCGAGCCGCTCGACCTTGGCCGCCAGCGTGTCCTCGAAATAGACATTGCCCGTCGCGAGCGCCGCGTCGGCGGCGTCGATGAGGCCTTCGCCCCTCAACCAGCCGCGCGCGGCCTCGCGCAAGTCGACTCGCTCGGGGTCCTGGTGGCCGAACTGGGTCTTGTGGCTGACGATGAAGACGCTCGCGCCGGCCTTGCGGCAGCTTGCCAGAAACTCGCGGACGCCGGGATAGATCTCGGCGCCGCCGATGCCCTTGCCGTAAACGTAGCCTTGCAGCCCTTGCCAGGCCAGCTCGCCGCCGACGCGGGATCGCAAGAAATCCCGCACCTCGGTCTTCTGCCCCGTCCACCCCTCAGGCACTAGCCCGCGCTGGCGCGCGGCGGCGGCAAAGACCTTGTCGTAGCAGATGATCGTGTTGTCGAAATCGATGCCGATCCGCACGCCGCTCACTTCAGGCTGATGTTCTGCATCATCTTGATGTTGAAGTACCGGGGATCGTTCAGCGAGTTCGGCAGGCGGCCGCCCCTGAAGGCGTCGACGAGTCCGGACACGGCCTGCTCGATGGTGTGCGTCGGCGCAAACCCGAGCTCGCGGCGGATCTTTTCCGAGGAGACGTGGTAGGAGCGCAGATCGTCGGTCGGCTCGACGGCCACCTCGACATTGTTTCCGACCACCGACTTGACGATGTCGGCGATCTTCATCAGCGAGTGGTTCTCGTAGCCGATGTTGTAGGTCTTGCCGTCGATCTTGGCGTCGTCCTGCTGCAGCAGGAAAAGATAGGCCGCCGACATGTCCTGGATGTGCAAATTGGGCCGCTTCTGCGTTCCCCCGAACACGCGGATGCGGCCGGTGTTGACCGCGAGGTTGGTCAGGATGTTGACGACGACGTCGAGCCGCTGCCGCGGCGCGTAGCCGCAGACGGTGGCGGGACGAACCGTGCAGGTGACGAAGCCGGACGCTGCTTCTTCAGCGAGGTCGGTCTCGCACATCGCCTTGAACTTGGAGTAGTCCGTGAGGGGCTCGCAGGACAGCTCCTCGGTCACCTCGGCCTCGTCCTTGATGCCGTAGACGCTGGAGGAGGAGGCATAGATGAAGCGCTTGATGCCGGCCTTCTTGGCGGCGCGCACCATCGGACGGAAGCAGTCGTAGTTGATGGACTTGCCGAGCCCCGGATCCAGCTCGAACGAGGGGTCGTTGGAGATGCAGGCGAGGTGGATCACCGCGTTGTTGCCGCGCAGGGCCTCGTTGATCGCGGCCTCATCGCGGATGTCGCCCTTGATCAGGCGCAGGTTCGGATTGTCGCGAACCGCGTTGAAGACGTCCTCGCCGTACATGAAGAGGTCGAGCACGGTGACCTTGTGGCCCGCCGCCAGCAACTGGGGAACCAGCACGCTGCCGACATAGCCGGCGCCACCGGTGACCATCACGTTCCATTTCTGATCAATCACTGTCGTTCTCCAGATTTTTCGATCGCGCTACTTCAACAACGCGGTGACAAATTTGACCAGCGGTGCTTTCTCGACCGAGTTGCGGTGACCGACGATGCCGACCTTGATCGCGCCCGCCGCGTTGCCGATGAAGGCGACGTCCTCGATATTGCCGCCGGCCGCCACCAGCGGCGCTGTGATGGTCAGGAAGGCGTCGCCGGCGCCGACCGTGTCGACGACGGTCTTTGTGAAGGCGGGCACCCGCGCGACGCCGGTCTTGGCCGAGAAGGGATAGCAGCCGAAGGAGCCGTGCGTGATGATCATGTTGTCGCAATCGATCTTGCGGTGCAGGCCGTCCTCGATCACCGACGCGATGTCGTTGAACTTGTCGGTCGCGGCCAGCCGTGCTTCCGGCGCGTCGATGCAGATGTAGTCGGCCCGCGGATACTTCGTGATCAGATTGTAGCCGTGGTTGCCGCTGTTGCTCTGGGCGTTGACCGCCAGGAACTTGGAGTTCTTGATCAACGTGTCGATCGTGCTGGACGCGATCATGCCGTGACCGAAATCGGTGACGATGACGACGTCCGCGCCGCGCACGCGTTCCGCGGTGACCTTGTCGATCTCCTTGCGCGCGGTCTCGTCCAGCGGCGTGTCGTCCATCGTGTAGACTTCGAACAGCTTGTGCAGATAGCCCATCTCGACGTAGCGCAGTTTGCGCGTCGTCGGGCGGCCCTGAATACGGATCGGTGTCAGCGTGACATTCGGGCGGACATGCGCGCGTATGAACTCTTCGGGGTAGTCGTTGCCGCCCAGCGTCGTGACGATCTCGACCGACTTGCAGAAGCTCGCCACGTGATTGGCCGCGGCAATGACACCGCCGGCAAATTGCTCGCCGTTCTTGAACAGCGTGGCGACGATGTTCTCCTTTGAAGCCTTCCCGAGCGCCGTGACGTATTGGTATTCGTCGATGATGGTGTCGCCGACCAGCACGACGTGCATGTCCTGGATCTTGTCGATCAGCTTCAGCAGGCGTTCGGCGCCGCCGCCTTCGCGCACCTTCTGCAGGTAGTCGCGCAGGGGCGGATCGTAGATGTCGAAGTAGCGGTTCAGCAGCGAGGACGAAGAGAACGTCACGTCGCGCGTGAAGACGACTCGTCCGCCGTGACGTTCGACGGCGTCGCGCTCGACGGCGATCTTGCCGGTGACGTCGTCCTCGGGGTTCTCGTAGTCCGAGCCCTTGACGTAGATGTCGGGCCGCACGGTATCGAGGACCGGCTCGGCGCTGGAGGTCTGGTTGATGCCGACCCAGTCGACCGTGCCGAGCGCGGCCAGCATCTCGGCGCGCATGTTCTCCGGGAAGATCGGCCGCCCGGGGCCCTTGTTGACGAAACGGTCGGCGGTGATGGTCACGATGACCACATCGGCCTCGTTGCGCGCCGCCAGGATGTGCCGGACGTGGCCGAGATGCACCAGATCGAACACGCCGTGGCAGAGCGCGACAGTCAGGCCCTTCGCCTGCGCGGCGCGCGCAACCTCGCCGAGCTCTTCGATCGTCTTGATCTTGTCGTGCGGTGCCGGATGGACGGCCGGCTTGTCTTTCGGAGCATTACCCATGTGAATTACCCAAAGCGCCGGTAGGTCTCAGATGGCCGCCCGGAAATAATCGAATCGCGGCAACGATATCTCGTGAACCTGTTCAAGAGCTTGCCTTCGGCGCGCCCTTGTCGTCACCGAGATATTTGAACCAGTCCTTGGTGGCGTCGGCGATCTTGTCGACCGTCCACAGCGGCGCGTCCTTGTACTGGTCCATCGATCTCAGCATCGTCGCAACGCCGTCCTCGAATTTCACCTTCGGCGTCCAGTTCAGGACCCGCTTGATCTTGGTGATGTCGGCGTAGGTGCAATCGGGCTCGCCCGGCCGTTTGGGAATGTGGACCTTTTCGCCGCCGAGAAGCTCGACCAGCCGGTTGACGCTGTAGGTGTTGTCCGAGCCGACGTTGAGTATTTCGTGCGAGATATCGGAGCGCGCGGCGGTCACGAAGGCGTCCGCGACGTCGCTGACGAACGTGAAGTCGCGCGTCTGCTCGCCATCGCCGACCACCGTGAAGGGCTTGCCGGCAAGCTTCTGCGCCATGAACACGCCGAACACGGCACCGTAGGTGCCGGTGGTGCGATGGCGCGGCCCGTAGACGTTGAACAGGCGTAGCGCGACCGCGGGCAGCTTGTAGACCTGGCACCAGTGCATGACGCACTGCTCGCCGAGATTCTTGGTAAGCGCGTAAGGATACATCGGCCGGATCTCGGCGCTCTCCAGCGTCGGATAGACGTCGGGAATGCCGTAGCAGGAAGACGATGCGGCGTAGACGAAGCGCTTGGCGCCCGCGTGTCGTGCCGCCTCGAGAACGTTGACCGTGCCATCCACATTGGCGCGATGATACGGGATCGGCGACTCGATCGAGGGAACGATATCGGCCAGCGCCGCGAGGTGGAAGACCCAGTCGATACCGTGGAAATACGGTTTGATCGATTCGAGGTCGGTGACGTCAGCCCGCACGATCTTCAGCCGGCTCGAACTGGCGCGCGAGGCGAGATTTTCGGGGCGGCCGATCACGAAATTATCGAGCGCGACGACCTCGTGGCCATCGTCGAGGAGCCGATCGACGAGGTGACTTCCGATAAAACCTGCGCCGCCAGTGACAATGCATTTCATGGGGAACATCCGTGCCGCGAATGCCCAGCGAAACAGGCTCGCCAATGTTGTGTGAAACCCGAAAGCCGACTATCAGCCGCTCGCCGACTTTGCAAGCATTATACCTTTGCAATCCCTGGTGATAGCCGGTATCAGGGCATGATGTTGCAGCCGAGCCGCCAGCCCATGCCTGTCGAGTCCGTCGACCCCGATCACAAGGCTTTCCTCGACGATTACGTGGGGCGGCTGCATCGCGCGACGGCGATCGACGATCGCGTTTTCGCCGCGATCGCCGCCACTCGCGCCGTCTGGTTGCGCACGCGCGAGCAGGGCGGCCGCGTCATTTTCATCGGCAACGGCGGCTCCGCCGGCATCGCCTCGCATCTTGCCATCGACCTTGCGAAGAACGCCTCGGTGCCTGCGCTCTGCTTCAGCGACGCGAGCATGATGTCGTGCCTCGCCAACGACTACGGGTTCGAGGATTGGATCGCGCACGCCGTGCGGCTGAGCGCCCGCGCCGGCGACTGCCTCGTCGCGATCAGTTCGTCCGGGCGTTCGAAGAACATCCTCAACGCGGTTGCGCAGGCGCGATCGATGAAGCTCGACGTGATCACGCTGTCGGGGATGAATGCGGACAATCCCCTGCGCAATCTCGGCGACATCAATTTCTTCGTCGACAGCCGCAGCTACAACATCGTCGAGACCACGCACCAGTTCTGGATGATGGCCGCGATCGACCTCGTGATCGGTCGTGCGGAATATCCGGCTTCCTGAGGCGGGCATCCGATGCAGTCGCGGTTCAAGCAGGCGGCCCTGTTTTCGGTAAAGCTGCTGCTGTCGATCGCGGTGCTGGTCTACATCGCGCGCGGTCTCGACCTGCAGCGGTTGCGCAGCCATCTCGTCTCGGTCGATCCCGTCCTGTTCGTTCTCGCGCTGGCGTTGATCTTCTTCCAGACCTTCGTGCTCAACGGCCGCTGGGAGTTGATCATGCGTGCGCTCGGCGTGTCGCTGGACTGGCTCGCGGGCTGGCGCATCCTCATGATCAGCCTCTGGTTCAACCAGGTGCTGCCGTCGTCCGTCGGCGGGGATGCGGTGCGGATGTGGCTGCTGCGCCAGCGTGGCGTGCAGTGGCCGGAGGCGGTGAAGGGCGTGGCGGCCGACCGTTTCACGGCATTGATCGGGCTGATCGCGCTGATGGTGGCCGGATTGCCGTTCCTGATCTCGCGCGTGTTCGATCAGGCCGCGATCCTGGCCATCGGCGGGCTGACGCTCGCAGGCGTCGCCGGCACCGCGGTCCTGTTGACGCTCGACCGGCTGCCCAAGCGCCTCACAGCGCATCCGGCCATTGCAAGCTTCGTCCGGTTCGGCGCGCTGGTCAGGTTTCTTCTGCTGCAGTCCGAGCGCCGCGCTCTGCTGTTCGGGTCGGCGCTGCTAATCCATCTCGTGACCGCGGCGGCCTGCTTCGTCCTGGCGCGCGGTGTCGGAGCACAGCTCTCGGTGACCGACGCCGGTATCCTGATTCCGCCGGTGGTGCTGTTGACGGCGGTCCCGATCTCGATCAGCGGCTGGGGCGTTCGTGAGGGGGCGATGGTCGCCTGTCTCGGCCTGGCAGGCGTTCCTTCCGAGCAAGCGCTCTCGGTGTCGCTGCTGCTCGGTGCCATCAGCGTGATCATCGGCCTCCTCGGCGGCGCGATCTGGCTGGCCAGTCCGGAGCGCGGATCGTATTCAGCGGACAAGGCCGCCAAGGCGGCGGAGGAAGCCCCCAGCTACGATGGGCTGGGCAAGGAAGTCTCGAGCCACCCATGACCCGCTTGAGCTCGTTGCTGCCGGTCTGGACTTCACGGGGTGGGGTTGCCTCACCCGATCGCGTTTCTCATTTTTCGGTTCCACGATGAAAAATCTGTTCTACGTCCGCCATACCTGCCGCCTCTGCCACTCGGACAAGCAAGAGCTGGTCGTCCCGATGGCGGGCATGCCCATCGGCACACCGAACTTCCAGGTGCCGGACGCCAGCGTGGACGATCCGGTGTTCCGCGCCGCGGTACCGATGGCGCTGCATCTGTGCAGGGATTGCGGCCACCTCCAGATTCTCCATGTCGGCAATCCCGAGATCCAGTACCGCAACTACGTCTACACCACCTCGCTCTCGCTCGGCCTGCGCGAGCACTTCGCCGGCTACGCCAACGACGTCGTCAGCCGCTTCGGCATCGCGCCGGGCTCGCTGGTCGTCGAGCTCGGCAGCAACGACGGATCGCTGCTCGGCTTCTTCAAAGAGCGCGGGATGCGGGTGCTGGGCGTCGATCCCGCCGTCGACATCGCCAAGCGCGCGACCGAGGCAGGGATCGAGACCATCGGCGATTTCTTCACCGACGCGATCGGCCACCGCATCCTGCAGAGCCACGGTCCGGCGAGCGTCGTGATCGCCAACAACATGATCGCCAATGTCGACAATCTCGACCCGCTGGTGATCGGGGTTCGCGACGTGCTGGCGCCGGACGGATTGTTCGTGTTCGAAACGCAATACGGCGTCGACGTCACCGAGAAGAACCTGCTCGACACCGTCTATCACGAGCATCTGTCGTATTTTAACATCAAGCCGTTGATCCGGTTCTTTGCCCGTCTCGGCATGGAGCTGATCGACGTCCAGCATATCTGGACCAAGGGCGGCTCGATCCGCGTCACCGTGCAGCGCGCCGGCGGCGCCAAGAAGCCGTCGGCCGAGGTCGCGCGCTTCGTTGCCGAGGAAGAGCGGCTCGGCGTCGATCAGCCGGCTTATTATGCGCCCTACGTGAAGCGGATCGCCGCCATCCGCGACGAACTGGTCGCGATGGCCGACGCCGCCCATGCGCGCGGTCAGCTGGTCGCCGGTTATGGCGTCTCCGTGGGCACCACGACGCTGCTGCCGCAGTTCGGACTGGAGAACAAGATCGACTTCCTGGTGGACGATGATCCCAAGAAGGGGAACGTGATGGCCGGTCCCGGCTATGACATCCCGATCCTGCCGCCCGCCGCCCTTTACGAGCGCAAGCCGGCGTTCGTCGTCGTGTTCGCCTGGCGCTATGTCGACCCGATCCGGGCCAAGCACGCCCGCTATTTCGCCGAAGGCGGTAAGTTCGTGGTGCCGCTGCCCGGTATTTCCATGGTCGACCGGGCCGACTGACGGGTCGTTGAGGCGGGGAAGGGGTCACGGCACCAGGCCGGCCCCTGCACCGGCAGATCGTCGGGACCGATAAAGCGTTGATTCGCTTGGAATCTGCCGGAGGCCGGTGCGGATCAGGGGGGGCCGGCGGGTCCGCCGCTACCTTGACGTTTGGTCTCATCCGCAGTAGATACCCCGCACTCGCAGCCGGCCCGTTAGACGCGGATCTCCGGCGCGGCTTTGAAATCCCCGAACAATCGAGCCCGGATTCCGGCTCATCCTTCGCGACAGAGGGCTGGGCCAACGGCGGCTGTTCGGATCCCTGAAATTCATTCGCGTCTGTCGACGGACGCTGGACCCCAAACGATGGCAGTCAGCCCGTTCAAGTTCTTGCAGGAAGTGCGTTCGGAGACCGCCAAGGTCACCTGGCCGACGCGCCGTGAGACCACGATCACCACCATCATGGTGTTCGTCATGGTTGCCGTGGCCTCGATCTTTTTCTTCGCCGCCGACCAGATCATCCGCGTCCTCATCACCTTCCTTCTGGGCATTCACTGATGGCAACAGCAACCGCTCAACTGTCTGACAAGCGCTGGTACATCGTCCACGCCTATTCGAACTTCGAGAAGAAGGTCGCCGAATCGATCCGCGAGCAGGCCAAGCAGCGCGGGCTCGAGGATCTGTTCGAGCTGGTGCTGGTACCGACCGAGAAGGTCACGGAAGTGCGCCGCGGCCGCAAGATCGACGCCGAGCGCAAGTTCTTCCCCGGCTACGTGCTGGTGAAGATGAAGCTGACCGACGAGGCGTTCCATCTGATCAAGAACACGCCGAAGGTCACGGGCTTCCTCGGCGCCGAAAACAAGCCGATGCCGATCTCGGAAGCCGAGGCCATGCGGATCCTGCACCAGGTGCAGGAGGGCGTGGAACGGCCGAAGGCCTCGGTATCGTTCGAGATCGGCGAGAACGTGCGCGTGGCCGATGGCCCGTTTGCCTCGTTCTCGGGCGTCGTCGAGGAAATCGACGAGGCGCGCTCGCGCGTGAAGGTCGCGGTGTCGATCTTCGGCCGCGCCACGCCGGTCGAGCTGGAATTCGGTCAGGTCGAGAAGGTCTGATCCGATGCTGTCATTGCCGGGCTTGACCCGGCAATCCATCTGCTTCGTAACAAAGCACTTTACGAAGCGGGTTGGATGCCCGGGTCAAGCCCGGGCATGACGAGAGTGGAGGCGGCGACGTCTCTGAAGAGGCCGTGGGAGGACGAGGGCGGTTGCCAGCCGCTCGTTGATCCCGACCACGAACCTGAAACCGCCGGCGACATGCCGGCACAACAGGAGTGATACATGGCAAAGAAAGTGACCGGATACCTGAAGCTTCAGGTCCCGGCCGGTGCGGCGAATCCCTCGCCCCCGATCGGTCCCGCGCTCGGTCAGCGCGGTCTCAACATCATGGAGTTCTGCAAGGCGTTCAACGCGCAGACCCAGAAGGAAGAGAAGAACACCCCGATTCCCGTCGTGATCACGATCTACGCCGATCGTTCCTTCACGTTCGAGATGAAGACCCCGCCGATGTCCTTCTTCCTCAAGCAGGCCGCCAAGATCCAGTCCGGCTCGAAGGCGCCGGGCCGTGACAAGGCCGGCAAGGTGACCAAGGCGCAGGTGCGCGAGATCGCCGAGAAGAAGATGAAGGACTTGAATTGCGACAGCATCGAAGCGGCCATGAAGATGGTCGAGGGCTCCGCCCGTTCGATGGGTCTGGAAGTTGCGGGGTAAGCGATCATGGCAATCGGAAAGCGTTTGAACAAAGCCCGTGAAGGTGTTGACCGCGAAAAGCTTTACCCGCTCGCGGAAGCCATCAAGATGGTCAAGGAGCGTGCCAAGGCGAAGTTCGACGAGACCATCGAGGTCGCGATCAATCTCGGCGTCGATCCGCGTCACGCCGACCAGATGGTCCGCGGTGTCGTGACCCTGCCGAACGGCACCGGCCGTACGCTCCGCGTCGGCGTGTTCGCCCGCGGCGCCAAGGCTGACGAAGCCAAGGCCGCCGGTGCCGACGTCGTCGGCGCCGAGGACCTGGTCGAGAAGGTGCAGAACGGCGCGATCGATTTCGACCGCTGCATCGCCACCCCCGACATGATGCCGCTGGTCGGTCGCCTCGGTAAGGTGCTCGGCCCGCGTGGGCTGATGCCGAACCCGAAGATCGGCACCGTGACCATGGACGTCACCGGCGCGGTGAAGGGTGCCAAGGGCGGCTCGGTCGAGTTCCGCGTCGAGAAGGCCGGCATCCTGCAGGCCGGCGTCGGCAAGGCCTCGTTCTCCGAGGAGAAGCTGGTCGAGAACATCAAGGCTCTGGCCGATGCGGTCTCGAAGGCCAAGCCGGCCGGCTCCAAGGGCACCTACATCCAGCGCGTTGCGGTGTCCTCGACGATGGGCCCGGGCGTGAAGGTCGAGCCGGGCACCATCCTCGGCTAAAGGCCTGCCTCGGCGAGAGGTTTGGAAATTGCATGAGGCGAGGGGCGGAATTGGGCAACCGATTCCGCCCCTCGTCGTTTGTGGCGGCGCTCACTGGAAACAACAACAATGGCTGACAAGGTCCTGATCTATTCGCGCTTTCCCAAGACCATGATGGCGCGCTTCGCCGAGCGGTTCGAATTGCTCGACACCGGCGGCAGGCCCGCGCGCGAGGTGTTTCCGGCCGAGGAACTCGCCGGCATCCGTGCGCTGCTGACAGCCGGCGGCTCGCCACTCGGCGCGGAGGCGATGGACCAATTTCCTAAGCTCGGCGCCATCGTCTGCTATGGCACCGGCTATGACGGCGTCGATCTGCAGGCGGCGGCCAGCCGCAACATCGCAGTCGGCCACAGTCCGGGCGCCAATGCCGCTTCGGTCGCCGACATCGCGATGACCCTGATGCTGGCGACGACGCGGCGGATCCTGGTCGCCGACCAATATGTCCGCAGCGGCGACTGGGCGGCGTCGAAGCCGTCGCCGATGATGCGTCCCCAGGCCGGCATGCCCGGCCGCCGCATCGGCGTCTACGGCCGCAAGATCGCGGCGCGCTGCGCCGCCTTCGAGAGCGAAATCGGCTATTTCAGCCGCACCCGATACGATCTGCCGTATCAATATTTCCCGACCCTGGAGGCGCTCGCCGACTGGTGCAGCGTGCTGATGATCGCGGTGCGGGCAGGGGCCGAGACCCAGCACGTCGTCAACGCCGAGATCCTCAAGCGCCTCGGCGTGGACGGCTACGTCGTCAACATCTCCCGCGGCTCTGTGATCGATGAGAAGGCCCTGGTTGCGGCCCTCTCCGACAAGACCATCGCCGGTGCCGGCCTCGACGTGTTCGAGCAGGAACCGCACGCGCCCGACGCGTTGACGGCGCTGCCGAACGTGGTGTTCGCCCCGCATATCGGCGGCCACACCCTCGAATCGCACGTCGCCATGCAGGGCTGCGTTTTGGCGAACCTGACCGCCTTTTTCGAGGGCAAGCCGCTGCCTTACGCCGTCAGATCGGCCTGAATCGGTCCTTTCGGCCCGCCTCAAGCCCCGCCGGCAACGGATTGGAACTGGTGTGAATTTTGCTCTTGGCAAGCAGGGCCGGAGCGGCTAAAGAACCGCCTCCGGACGTGCCGGCCTCGGCTGGCGCGTTCGTGCACGCATTCCGAAAACCCGACACGACAGGAGATCATTCCTTTTCAGGACGTCCGCGAGGATTTGCCCGAAAAGGAAGGAAAATCCGTCGGTTGGTGGGAATGCGGGCAAGGGTCGGGCGGTTCGCCGGCTGACCTTGTCCTGTCCAAGACTGCAGGCGCCCGCGGGAAGTTTCGATTTCCCAATGGCTTAATCGCATGGCCTGCATAGACGGGTGAAGACCGGATTTCACTTCGCGTCCAGCTTTAAGGGTTGGTTTCGCGAAACGGGTCTGGTTCGGACCTCGACACGCCGTGGGCTTTAACGGGCTCCCGGAGGGCAGGCTTTGAATTGTCGTCTCGCCCGGCGCGTGTCCGAAGGGTTCTGGCCCTGAGGTTCAGGTTTTGGGTGGGGCGATGGGTGCAACCCGGCGGTCCCGCTTTTCGCGAAGACTGCCAACCGGAAAGAGCTTGCTGTGGAACGAGCGGCAAAAAAGGACGCGGTCGAACAGCTCAATGGGGTCTTCAAGACCACGAGCGTCGCGATCGTTGCTCAATATTCCGGCCTGACCGTTGCCCAGATGCAGAAGCTGCGTACGCAGATGAAGCAGGCTGGCGCCTCGGTGAAGGTCTCGAAGAACCGTCTCGCCAAAATTGCTCTTGAAGGCACTGACGTCGTTGCCATCGGTCCCATGCTGAAGGGGCCGACCGTGATCGCCACTTCGAACGATCCGGTAGCGGCGCCGAAGGTCGCCGTCGAATTCGCCAAGGCGAACGAAAAGTTCGTCATCGTTGGCGGCTCGATGGGAAAGACCGTCCTGAATGTCGATGGCGTGAAGGCGCTTGCCTCGCTGCCGTCGCTTGACGAACTGCGCGGCAAGATCGTCGGCCTCATCGTGGCCCCGGCGACCAAGCTGGCCCAGCTCGCCAACGCGCCCGCGGGCAAGCTCGCGCGCGTCATCCAGGCTCATGCCTCAAAGGGCGAAGCGGCCTGACGCCCTTCGCAAAACTCAAACCCGAACCAGACTTACACCTAAGGAAACTGAACAATGGCTGACTTGCAGAAGATCGTTGACGACCTCTCGAGCCTCACCGTGCTCGAGGCTGCCGAACTCGCGAAGCTCCTCGAAGAGAAGTGGGGCGTTTCGGCTGCCGCGGCTGTCGCCGTGGCCGGCCCGGCTGGTGGTGGCGCTGCCGCCGCTCCGGCGGAAGAGAAGACCGAGTTCACGGTCGTTCTCGCCTCGGCTGGCGACAAGAAGATCGAGGTCATCAAGGAAGTCCGCGCCATCACCGGTCTCGGCCTGAAGGAAGCAAAGGACCTCGTCGAGGGTGCTCCGAAGCCGTTGAAGGAAGGCGTGAACAAGGAAGAAGCCGAGAAGATCAAGGCCCAGATCGAGAAGGCTGGCGCCAAGGTCGAACTCAAGTAAGCACTGCTTACTGGCGCGGGATCCCGGGCGGACGGCCTGGGATCCCGATTTGCCCTCGAAGAGGGTGGATGCAAAAGGCGTGCGACGGAACGTCCCGACGCGAGCCGAACACGAAAAAGTGTGGGGATTTGTGGGTCTATCCCTCGAATCTACACTATTGTCGCCCCATATCGGGTCGGCAGCACGAAAGCGCGGTGGGCAGGGAGGCTGGATTTCCCTGTAAGCCGTTGGGAGAACAAGCTATTTCGGGCTTTTGCAGTCCGTGAAGACGATCGTTGTGACGGGCGGGCGCGCCTATGCGCCCCGCGCGTCGTTTTGCGTTTTGAAGGTCTGAAGAACAGATTCAGGACATTCCCGCCTGAAACTGAGTTTCCGACCCCCAAAACGGGTTCGAAAAATTCAACCCGGGGAGCGGCGGCAGTCGCGTTCCGGACGGCGCGCCCAGAGCGGGCGACGAAATGAGAGGCCACGATGGCGCAGCAGACATTCACCGGTCGCAAACGCGTTCGCAAGTTCTTTGGACACATCAAGGAAGTCGCCGAGATGCCGAACCTCATCGAGGTTCAGAAGGCGTCCTATGACCAGTTCCTGATGGTCGAGGAGCCCCAGGGTGGTCGTCTCGACGAAGGTCTGCAGGCGGTGTTCCGCTCGGTGTTTCCGATCTCCGATTTCTCGGGCACCTCGATGCTGGAATTCGTCCGCTACGAGTTCGAGCAGCCCAAATACGACGTCGACGAGTGCCGCCAGCGCGGCATGACCTTCGCGGCTCCCCTCAAGGTGACGCTGCGCCTCATCGTGTTCGATATCGACGAGGAAACCGGCGCCAAGTCGGTGAAGGACATCAAGGAGCAGGACGTCTACATGGGCGACATCCCGCTCATGACGATGAACGGCACCTTTATCGTCAACGGCACCGAGCGCGTCATCGTCTCGCAGATGCACCGTTCGCCCGGCGTGTTCTTCGACCACGACAAGGGCAAGACCCATTCGTCGGGCAAGCTTTTGTTCGCCGCCCGCGTGATCCCGTATCGCGGCTCCTGGCTCGACATCGAGTTCGACGCCAAGGACATCGTCTATGCGCGTATCGACCGTCGCCGCAAGATTCCGGTGACGTCGCTGATGTTCGCCCTCGGCCTCGACGGCGAGGCGATCCTCTCCACGTTCTACAAGAAGATCCTCTACAAGCGGACCAAGGAAGGCTGGCGCGTTCCGTTCGACGCCAACCGTTTCCGCGGCTATTCGACCGTCAACGATCTGATCGACGCCGATACCGGCAAGGTCGTGCTCGAGGCCGGCAAGAAGCTCACCGTCCGTGCCGCCCGCCAGCTCCAGGAGAAGGGGCTGAAGGCGCTGCGCATGTCCGATGAGGAGCTGGTCGGCAACTACGTCGCCGAGGACCTCGTCAATCCGAAGACGGGCGAAATCCACGCCGAAGCCGGTGAGGAGATCACCGACAAGCTGATGAAGGCGCTCAACGAGCAGGGCTACAAGGAGCTGCCGCTGCTCGATATCGACCACGTCAATGTCGGCCCCTACATCCGCAACACGCTCTCGGCCGACAAGAACATGACGCGCGAGGACGCGCTGTTCGACATCTACCGCGTGATGCGTCCGGGCGAGCCGCCGACGCTGGATTCGGCGCAGGCCATGTTCCAGTCGCTGTTCTTCGACGCCGAACGCTACGACCTCTCCGCGGTCGGCCGCGTCAAGATGAACATGCGCCTCGACCTCGATGCGCCCGACACCCAGCGCACGTTGCGCAAGGAGGACATCCTCTCCGTCATCAAGACGCTGGTGGAGCTGCGCGACGGCAAGGGCGAGATCGACGACATCGACCATCTCGGCAACCGCCGTGTGCGCTCGGTCGGCGAGCTCATGGAGAACCAGTACCGCATCGGCCTGCTGCGCATGGAGCGCGCGATCAAGGAGCGCATGTCCTCCGTCGATATCGACACGGTCATGCCGCAGGACCTGATCAACGCCAAGCCGGCGGCTGCCGCCGTGCGCGAGTTCTTCGGCTCCTCGCAGCTCTCGCAGTTCATGGACCAGACCAACCCGCTCTCGGAGATCACCCACAAGCGCCGGCTTTCGGCGCTTGGACCGGGCGGTCTGACCCGCGAGCGCGCCGGCTTCGAAGTCCGCGACGTGCATCCGACCCACTACGGCCGCATCTGCCCGATCGAGACGCCGGAAGGTCCGAACATCGGCCTGATCAACTCGCTCGCGACGTTTGCGCGTGTGAACAAGTACGGCTTCGTCGAGACCCCGTACCGCAAGGTCAAGGACGGCCGCGTCACCGACGAGGTCGTGTATCTCTCGGCGATGGAAGAGGGCCGCTATTCCGTCGCCCAGGCCAACGTGCCGATCGACGCGAAGGGCCGCTTCACCGAGGACCTCGTGGTCTGCCGCGCCAGCGGCACCCGCGACGTCGTGCCGCTGACGCCGGACAAGGTCGACTACATGGACGTGTCGCCGAAGCAGCTGGTTTCGGTCGCTGCCGCGCTGATCCCGTTCCTCGAGAACGACGACGCCAACCGCGCGCTGATGGGCTCGAACATGCAGCGCCAGGCGGTGCCGCTGGTTCGCGCCGAGGCGCCGTTCGTCGGCACCGGCATGGAAGGCGTGGTTGCGCGCGACTCGGGTGCTGCGATCGCGGCGCGCCGTTCCGGCGTGATCGACCAGATCGACGCGACCCGCGTCGTCATCCGCGCCACGGAAGATCTCGATCCGACCAAGTCGGGCGTCGATATCTACCGTCTGATGAAGTACCAGCGCTCGAACCAGTCGACCTGCATCAACCAGCGTCCGCTGGTGAAGGTCGGCGACATCGTCAAGAAGGGCGACATCATCGCCGACGGTCCGTCGACCGATCTCGGTGAGCTGGCGCTCGGCCGGAACGTGCTGGTCGCGTTCATGCCGTGGAACGGCTACAACTTCGAAGACTCGATCCTGCTCTCCGAGCGGATCGTGAAGGAGGACGTCTTCACCTCGATTCACATCGAGGAATTCGAGGTGATGGCCCGCGACACCAAGCTCGGACCCGAGGAAATCACCCGCGACATTCCGAACGTCTCGGAAGAAGCGCTGAAGAACCTCGACGAAGCCGGCATCGTCTACATCGGTGCGGAAGTGCGCGCCGGCGACATCCTGGTCGGCAAGATCACGCCGAAGGGCGAGAGCCCGATGACGCCGGAAGAAAAGCTGCTGCGCGCCATCTTCGGCGAGAAGGCGTCCGACGTTCGCGACACCTCGCTGCGCGTTCCTCCGGGCGTGCAGGGCACGATCGTGGAAGTGCGCGTGTTCAACCGTCACGGCGTCGACAAGGACGAGCGCGCGCTGGCGATCGAGCGGGAAGAGATCGAGCGTCTGGCCAAGGACCGCGACGACGAGCAGGCGATCCTGGACCGCAACGTCTACAACCGTCTTGCCGAGCTGCTCGAAGGGCGGCAGGGCATTGCCGGCCCCAAGGGCTTCAAGAAGGACACCAAGATCACCCGTGCGGTGCTCGAGGAGTACCCGAAGTCGCAGTGGTGGCTGTTTGCCTCGCCGAACGACAAGCTGATGGCCGAGATCGAGGCCATGCGGAAGCAGTACGACGAGTCGAAGAAGGGGCTCGAGCAGCGCTTCCTCGACAAGGTCGAGAAGCTGCAGCGCGGTGACGAACTGCCGCCCGGCGTGATGAAGATGGTCAAGGTCTTCGTCGCGGTGAAGCGGAAGATCCAACCCGGCGACAAGATGGCCGGCCGCCACGGCAACAAGGGTGTGGTGTCGAAGATCGTGCCGATCGAGGACATGCCGTTCCTCGAAGACGGCACGCACGCCGACATCGTGCTCAATCCGCTGGGCGTGCCCTCGCGCATGAACGTCGGACAGATCCTCGAGACCCATCTCGGCTGGGCCTGTGCCGGCCTCGGCAAGCGTATCGGCCAGACGGTCGATGCCTATTTGTCGAAGCAGGACATCAAGCCGCTGAAGGAGACCTTGAAGAAGGTCTACGGCGAGGACGAGACGATCAAGTCGCTCAACGACAACGAGCTGATCGAGCTCGGCCACAATCTGAGCCGTGGCGTGCCGATCGCGACGCCGGTGTTCGACGGTGCCAAGGAAGCCGACATCGAGGAGATGCTGAAGCTTGCCGGTCTCGACGCTTCCGGTCAGTCGACCGTCTATGACGGCCGCACCGGCGATCCGTTCGATCGCAAGGTGACGGTTGGCTACATCTACATGCTCAAGCTGCACCATCTGGTCGACGACAAGATCCACGCGCGTTCGATCGGTCCGTACTCGCTCGTCACCCAGCAGCCGCTGGGCGGCAAGGCGCAGTTCGGCGGCCAGCGCTTCGGCGAAATGGAGGTGTGGGCGCTCGAGGCTTACGGCGCGGCGTACACGCTCCAGGAGATGCTGACGGTGAAGTCGGACGACGTTGCCGGCCGTACCAAGGTGTACGAGGCGATCGTGCGCGGCGACGACACGTTCGAGGCCGGTATTCCGGAATCGTTCAACGTGCTGGTCAAGGAAATGCGCTCGCTCGGCCTCAACGTCGACCTGCACAACTCCAAGATGGGACCGGCGCCGACGTCGGAAGCGGCCGAGTAATTCGACCTGTCATGCCCGGCCTTCGCGGCCGGGCACCGGCGCCCCGCCCGAGGCCTTGAGGGCAGGGCGCCCTGCAAAGTGATTTTCGAATTTGCGGCCGGAGGCGACCGGCACGCGAGGAGAAGACGATGAACCAAGAAATTATGAATCTCTTCAACCCGACGACGCCGGCTCAGGTCTTCGACCAGATCCGGATCTCGATCGCGTCTCCAGAGAAGATTCTGTCCTGGTCCTACGGCGAGATCAAGAAGCCGGAGACCATCAACTACCGTACCTTCAAGCCCGAGCGCGACGGCCTGTTCTGCGCCCGCATCTTCGGGCCGATCAAGGATTACGAGTGCTTGTGCGGCAAGTACAAGCGGATGAAGTACAAGGGCATCATCTGCGAGAAGTGCTCGGTCGAGGTCACGCTGTCGCGCGTCCGGCGCGAGCGCATGGGCCATATCGAGCTCGCAGCCCCCGTCGCCCACATCTGGTTCCTGAAGTCGCTGCCCTCGCGCATCGGCCTTCTGCTGGACATGACGCTGAAGGATCTCGAGCGGATCCTCTACTTCGAATACTACGTCGTGCTGGAGCCGGGCCTCACCGCGCTCAAGGACCGTCAGCTGCTGTCTGAAGACGAGTATCTGAAGGCGCAGGACGAATACGGCCAGGATAGCTTCACCGCCATGATCGGCGCCGAGGCGATCCGCGAGCTGCTCAAGGGCATGGACCTCGAGAAGCTCGAGGCGAGCTTGCGCGTCGAGATGCAGGAGACCGACTCCGACATCAAGCACAAGAAGCTCGCCAAGCGCCTCAAGATCGTGGAAGCGTTCCGCCACTCCGGCAACAAGCCGGAATGGATGATCATGACCGTGGTCCCGGTGATCCCGCCGGACCTGCGTCCGCTGGTGCCGCTCGACGGCGGCCGCTTCGCGACCTCCGATCTCAACGACCTCTACCGCCGCGTCATCAACCGCAACAACCGCTTGAAGCGGCTGATGGAGCTGCGCGCGCCCGACATCATCATCCGCAACGAGAAGCGCATGCTTCAGGAGGCGGTGGATGCGCTGTTCGACAACGGCCGCCGCGGCCGCGTCATCACTGGCGCCAACAAGCGTCCGCTGAAGTCGCTCGCCGACATGCTCAAGGGCAAGCAAGGCCGCTTCCGCCAGAACCTGCTCGGCAAGCGCGTCGACTATTCGGGCCGTTCGGTGATCGTGGTCGGTCCCGAGCTGCGCCTGCATCAGTGCGGCCTGCCGAAGAAGATGGCGCTCGAGCTGTTCAAGCCGTTCATCTATTCGCGGCTCGACGCCAAGGGCCTGTCCACCACGGTGAAGCAGGCCAAGAAGCTGGTCGAGAAGGAGCGGCCCGAGGTCTGGGACATCCTGGACGAGGTCATCCGCGAGCATCCGGTGCTGCTCAACCGCGCGCCGACGCTGCATCGCCTCGGCATCCAGGCGTTCGAGCCCGTGCTGATCGAGGGCAAGGCGATCCAGCTTCACCCGCTGGTCTGCTCGGCGTTCAACGCCGACTTCGACGGCGACCAGATGGCCGTGCACGTCCCGCTGTCGCTCGAAGCGCAGCTGGAAGCGCGCGTCCTGATGATGTCGACCAACAACATCCTGCATCCGGCCAACGGTCAGCCGATCATCGTGCCGTCGCAGGACATCGTGCTCGGTCTCTACTACGTTTCGATCATGCGCGAAGGTCTGCCCGGCGAGGGCAAGATCTTCGGCGACATGGCCGAACTCGAGCACGCGCTGCATGCGAAGGTCATCCACCTCCACACCAAGATCAAGTACCGGTGGCAGGGCATGGACGAGACCGGCAAGGTCTCGACGCGCTGGATCGAGACCACCGCCGGCCGCGTCATGCTCGGCAATTTGCTGCCGAAGAACCCGCGGATTTCGTACGAGATCATCAACAAGCTGATGACCAAGCGCGAGATCTCGGGCGTGATCGACCAGGTCTACCGTCACTGCGGTCAGAAGGAGACGGTGATCTTCTGCGACCGCATCATGGCGCTCGGCTTCTATAATGCGTTCAAGGCCGGCATCTCGTTCGGCAAGGACGACATGGTCGTGCCGCACGGCAAGTGGAAGATCGTCGACACCACCCGTACGCTGGCGAAGGACTTCGAGCAGCAGTACAACGACGGTCTGATCACCCATGGCGAAAAGTACAACAAGGTCGTCGACGCCTGGTCGAAGGCCACGGAAGAAATCGCCAAGGCGATGATGAAGGAGATCTCCTCGACCAAGAAGACGGCGAGCGGGGCCGATGCCGACATCAACTCGATCTACATGATGGCTCACTCCGGTGCCCGCGGTTCGCCGGCCCAGATGCGCCAGCTCGCCGGCATGCGCGGCCTGATGGCCAAGCCGTCGGGCGAGATCATCGAGACGCCGATCATCTCGAACTTCAAGGAAGGCCTCTCGGTGCTCGAGTATTTCAACTCGACCCACGGTGCCCGTAAGGGCCTCGCGGATACCGCGTTGAAGACCGCGAACTCGGGCTACCTGACCCGTCGTCTCGTCGACGTCGCGCAGGACTGCATCATCACGCAGAGCGACTGCGGCACCAAGCTCGGCATCAAGATGCGCGCCATCGTCGATGCCGGCACCGTGGTCGCTTCGCTCGGCTCGCGCATCCTCGGCCGCACGGCCTGCGAAGACATTCGCGATAGCTCGGGCAAGGTGATCATCAAGCGCGACACGCTGATGGAAGAAAGCCATCTGGAAGCCATCCAGCAGGGTGGTGTCCAGGAGGTGAAGATCCGCTCGGCGCTGACCTGCGAGCTCGTCAACGGCATCTGCGGCAAGTGCTACGGCCGCGACCTCGCCCGCGGCACGCCGGTCAACCACGGTGAAGCCGTCGGCGTCATCGCGGCGCAGTCGATCGGTGAGCCGGGCACCCAGCTCACCATGCGCACCTTCCACATCGGCGGTGCGGCACAGCTCAACGAGCAGTCCTTCGTCGAAGCCAATTTCGACGGCAAGATCGTGATCCGGAACAAGGCCATCGCTCGCAACAGCGAAGGCCACCTGATCGCGATGGTGCGCAACATGGTGGTGGCGATCGTCGATGCCGACGGCACCGAGCGCGCGACCCATCGTGTTCAGTACGGCTCGCGCCTGCACGTCGACGAAGGCGACATGGTCAAGCGCGGCCAGCGCGTCGTCGAGTGGGATCCCTACACCCGTCCGCTTCTTACCGAGGTTGAAGGCACCATCGGCTTCGAGGATCTGGTCGAGGGGCAGTCGATCTCGGAAACGCTCGACGAAGCCACCGGTATCGCCAAGCGCGTGGTCATCGACTGGCGCTCGACGCGCGGCGGCTCGGACTTGCGTCCGGCCATCGTGGTCAAGGGCAAGGACGGCAAGGTGCTCAAGCTGGCCCGTGGCGGCGATGCCCGCTACATGCTGTCGGTCGACGCCATTCTCTCGGTCGACGTCGGAGCCAAGGTCAATCCGGGTGACATTCTCGCCCGTGTTTCGACCGAAAGCGCCAAGACGCGCGACATCACCGGCGGTCTGCCGCGGGTGGCGGAGCTGTTCGAAGCCCGGCGTCCGAAGGATGCGGCGATCATCGCCGAAATCTCGGGCACCATCCGGTTCGGGCGCGACTACAAGAACAAGCGTCGCATCTCGATCGAGCCGATGGACAAGACCGACGAGCCGCGCGAGTACCTGATCCCGAAGGGCAAGCACATCCACCTTCAGGACGGCGACGTCGTCGAAAAGGGCGACTTCATCGTCGAAGGCAACCCGGCACCGCACGACATCCTCGCGGTCAAGGGCATCGAGGAACTGGCGGCCTATCTGGTCAACGAGATCCAGGAGGTCTACCGGCTCCAGGGCGTGCTCATCAACGACAAGCACATCGAGGTGATTGTCCGTCAGATGCTCCAGAAGGTGGAAGTCACCGACCAGGGCGATACGGACATGATCTCGGGCGAGCAGGTCGACAAGATCGAGTTCGACGCGCTGAACGAGAAGGCCAAGGAAGAGGGCAAGAAGCCCGCCACGGGAACGCCGGTTCTGCTCGGCATCACCAAGGCGAGCCTCCAGACCCGCTCGTTCTTCTCGGCGGCCTCGTTCCAGGAGACCACCCGCGTCCTCACGGAAGCGGCGGTCAACGGCAAGGTCGATCCGCTCGAAGGCCTCAAGGAGAACGTCATCGTCGGCCGGCTGATCCCGGCGGGCACCGGCGCCTCCATGGCCAAGATCCGCGAAGTCGCAATGAAGCGCGACAAGCTGATTCTGGACGAGCGCGAGAAGCAGGCGGCCGTCGTGTCGCCCGCGCCGGAAGCGGAGCTTCCTGCGCTGCCGCCCGCGGAATGATCGTTCATCCGTAGGAATACCGAGGACAATGAAAAGGCCGGCGCAAGCCGGCCTTTTTGCTGCTTTCTTTGCTTGCTGCGATGCGGCATCAACCTTTGTTCATCTTTCCTTCAGGCGCAAAAGCGCTTTTGCTGGGGGAGTTTAGACCGGTGGATCCCGTGACGGGGGCAGGGCCGGAGACCACGGAACTCACATGCTTGATCTCGCAATCGTAGGCGGCGGCCCCGGCGGGCTGATGAGCGCCTGGTATCTGAAGCGCAAGCTCGGCGACCTCTGCCGCGTCACCATCTACGAGGCCTCCGACCGGCTCGGCGGCAAGATCGTCACGCGCAAGTTCGATTCCGCGCCCGCGATGTACGAGGCCGGCGTTGCCGAGATCTACGACTACTCGATGACCGGCCCCGATCCGCTGCGCGAGCTGATCCAGCATTTCGGACTGCAGACCATTCCGATGGATGCCGAGCAGGTGCATCTCGGCGGCGAGCTTCTCAACGACGTTCCCGGCATGCGCCGCCGATACGGCGCCAAGACCGCCGCTGCGATCGAGGCCTTCCGCAAGCGCTGCACCGAGTTGATGTCGCCGATCGAGTATTACGAAGGCGTCGGCGCGCACGACAACGAGAATCCCTGGGCCTACAAGACCGCCGAGCAGGTGCTCGACGAGGAGGTCGACGACGAGACCGCCAAGCGCTTCTTCAAGGTGATGGCGCGCTCCGACATCGCGACCGAGAGCCACAACACCAACGGCCTCAACGCGCTCAAGAACTACCTGATGGACGTCGACGGCTATATCGGCCTCTATTCCATCCAGAACGGCAATGAGCAGCTGATCGAGTGCCTGCAGTCGGAGGTCAACGCCGACATCCAGCTCAATCACCGCGTGCTCGCCGTGGGCAAGGCGCCGACCGGCCGCTACCAGCTCAAGATGATGAACGGCAAGGGACCGGAAACCCGTGACTTCGATCTCGTGCTGGTCTGCCTGCCGCATTCCTGGCTCGCCACGCTCGGCTGGGAAGGCGAGCAGCTGCGCAAGTCGATGGTCAAGCACGTCGCCTATTTCGACCGTCCCGCGCATTACCTGCGCGTCTCGATCCTGTTCGACACACCGTTCTGGGGCGAGAAGATTCCCGGCGCCTGGTTCATGTCGGAAGCCTTCGGCGGATGCTGCGTCTACAACGAGGGCGCGCGCCACGACGTCGGCAAGCACGGCGTGCTGAACTGGCTGATTCCCGGCTCCGACGCGCTGGCCTACGCCAATCTGTCGGACCACGAGCTGATCGAGGCCGCGCTGAAGTCGCTGCCGGCCTCGCTCGGCGATGCCCGCGCGCATTTCATGGAAGGCAAGATCCACCGCTGGTTGTCGTCGGTGAACGCGATACCGGGCGGTCTGCCCGTGCGCGACGTCATGACCAACCACCGCCCCGAGCCGAAGGAGCATCCCGGCATCGTGGTGGTCGGCGACTATCTGTTCGACTCGACGCTGAACGGCCTGCTCGATTCCTCGGACGCCGCCACCGACATCATCCTGACCGAGATGATGCGCCTGCGCAGCGAGCGCGCGCAGCGGGAGCAGGACAAGCCGGTCTCCGACAAGATCGATCGCGATTATTTCGAGAACTACCGCGGCCTCGGTCCCTATCACGAGGCATGGCGTCACTTCTCCGATCCTGATTATCTCACCAAGATGCTCGGTATCGTCTGGGGCAAGACCAAGGGCGCCAAGCTGCTCGTCGCCGGCTCGGCCAGCGGCGAGCTGGTGGGCGCGCTGCGTGATCGCGGCATCGATGCCTACGGCATCGAGAACAACCGCGCCATCCATGCCAAGACACCGAAGGCGCTGAAGAAGTACAACAAGCTCGGCTCGATCACCGACATGCCGTTCAAGGACGGCGCGTTCGACTTCGTGTTCGAGACCAGTCTCTGCCACGTGTCCCCGAAGCAGGTGGTCCGCGCGATCCGCGAGCTGAACCGCGTGGTCAAGACCGGCCTCGTTTTCGGCTCGATCACCTCGGACATGGCACCGGCGCTGATCGACCGCTACGATCTCCTGCGCGGGGTCAAGAAGCTCGGCACCTGGTGGGAATGGTCCGAGCTGTTCTTCGGCAACGGGTTCGACCTGTCGATGCACCGCAACGATTGTGCCGATGCGCTCTGGGAGGCGACGCTCGCCGCGGGCAAGGGGCCCGGGCAGTGGTATGCCGACGCCGACAGCTTGCGCTATTCCTTCTTCGACAAGGTCGAGGACGAGGACGACGACTAGCCACGGTGCGCGCGTCGAATTCGCCAATTGCTTTGCCGAATTCATCCTGATCGCATAGAATCGGTGCGATAGCGGTTGTCGCTATATCCTGCTTTCTCTGCGGTCATGCCGGCCGTCAGCATCGGTTGGTTTCATGGCATCCAAGCCTCTCTCACCCGACGACAGGTCTCTCTCGCCTGACAAGCAGAAGCTTGCCGAGTCCAAGGCGGCCGAGCTCGACGACAAGCTTGCTGCCAAGGCGGATCTCGAGGACGAAGAGGACGACGAAGACGAGGCGGATGACGAGCTGGAGCTCGACGACGACGATGAGGACGAGGATCTCGTCGTCTTCACCGCCCGCGAAGCCGCCGGCGCCCTCGCGACCATCCTCGGCTTCGTCAAGCCTTTCGTGTCGAATTACAAGCAGATGCTGTCGTTCGTGGCGTTCGGCGTCTGCGTCGAGACGCTGTTCAACGTCATCATGCCGCTCAGCCTCAAGTTCCTGATCGACGACGCGCTCGGCGAGGAGGATTTCCAGGCGCTGTACAAGATCCTCGGCGTGCTCGCCGTCGCGGGCATCTTCACCTCGATCGTCGCAGTCTGGTACGAGCGCTGGGATGCGCGGCTGGCGGCCTGCATCATCTCCGACGTCCGCAAGCGTCTGTTCGAGCACGTCCAGGACCTGCCCGCGGCTTATTTCGGCCGCACCAAGCGCGGCGAGATCCTGTCGCGCTTCTCGGTCGACCTCTCGGCCTTCGAAGGCTCGGTCAAGACCTTCGCCAACAGCGCTGCGCTGCCGTTTCTGGAATTGATTGCCGGCATCATCCTGATGGTGTTCCTGAACTGGCAGCTCGCGGTGGTCGCGCTGCTCGTGTTCCCGATTACGCTGATCGGCCCGCGTATTCTCACCCCCAAGGCGGTGCAGGCC
The DNA here is from genome assembly GCA_003963435.1 of Bradyrhizobiaceae bacterium. Lineage (GTDB taxonomy): Bacteria > Pseudomonadota > Alphaproteobacteria > Rhizobiales > Xanthobacteraceae > Bradyrhizobium. Next base: position 34,519 of record RXJC01000023.1, read on the forward strand.
AATTACGAGCAGAAGCTCAACGAGAGCGCGCTGCTCGGCATGGTGCAGGAGAACGTGGCGGCGCAGGCCGTGATCAAGGCGTTCAGCCTGCAACGCAAGATGTTCGGCTTCTTCACCTTCCGAAACGACGCGACGCGCGACAAGATCGCCTCGGCCGCGTTCCTGTCGACCATGGTCGAGCGCACGGTCACCATCTCGGTATTGTTGCTGCACCTCGTGGTGCTCGCGATCGGCGCCTATCTGGCGACCAAGGGCCAGATCACCATCGGCACCTTCGTCACTTTCGAGAGCGCGTTCTGGGAAGTCTCCTACAACATCGCTCATGTCATGCATTTCATCCCGGTGTCGATCTCCTCGGCCGCGGCGATCCGGCACATGCAGGAGCTGCTGGACGAGCCGACCCGCGCCGCCGATCGTCCCGGCGCGCCCGACCTGCCGCGCATCACCAACGACATCACCTTCGACCATGTCAGCTTCCAGTACGAGGGCAGCCAGACGCCGGTGCTGGACAATCTCAGCCTCAAGCTCAACGCAGGCAAGCGCATCGCGATCGTCGGCCCGAGCGGCTCCGGCAAGAGCACGCTGCTCAACCTGATCCTGCGGCTCTACGTGCCCAACGAGGGGCGCGTCGCCATCGACGGCGTCGACGTGCGCAAGGTGACGCTGGATTCGCTGCGCCGGAGCATGGCGGTGGTGTTCCAGGAGAACATGCTGTTCAACATGTCGATCCGCGAGAACATCCGGCTCGGCAAGGAGGGCGCGACCGACGAGGAGGTGGAGGAGGCGGCCAAGAAGGCCGAGATCCACCGCTACATCATGAGCCTGCCGCAGCGCTACGACACGCCGGTCGGGGAGCGTGGCGATACCCTCTCGGGTGGCCAGCGCCAACGCATTGCAATCGCGCGCGCGATCATCCGCAACCCATCCGTGCTGCTGCTGGACGAGGCCACCTCGGCGCTGGACCAGACCACGGAAGCGGCGATCAACCGCACCCTGCTGAAGGTCGCCAAGGGCCGCACCATGATCTGGTCCACCCACCGCCTGACGTCGGTGGTCGAGATGGACGAGATCATCGTGATTTCCGGGGGCAGGGCGATCGAGCGCGGTTCGCATGCCCAGCTGCTCGCCAAGAACGGGACCTATCGCAAGCTGTGGAACGACCAGATCCACCAGCCGCATGGCGCGGCGGCTCCCGCCGACGACGGCAGAGACGATGACGACGAAGACGACCTCGAGGATGACGACGAGGAGGATGATGAGGATGAAGACGAGGACGAGGACGAGGACGAGGACTGACCGGGCGCGCCGATTCTCTGATTCCGGTCATCAATAGTCGCTCGGTTTCAGGTCGTGACCATTCGAAAATTCGGTCGGATAGCTCTCATGCGGACTAGTCAGGACCGTTAAAAGGCCCGAACAGGCGACATCGCGGGCGGTTGTCGAGCCCGAGAGCCGTCGTCGACCAGAGGGGGAGTCCCGCGCCGATGGCCGCCGAAACCCAAAAATTAACGCGCATTAACTCGTTACGAGCAAAAAGCGACTGCCCAGGGATATAAAAGTTCTTTTTGCCCGGACTTAAATGATCCCGCGAGGTGGCGAAACGGGGGCGGCGGTCTTATATCCGGGTGACGCGGCGAAAGCCGCAAATAGCGATTTTGACAGGCTCCTGAAGCGCTTCGTGACTGTCGTTTCGCCTTGACTTGAGCGATTCTCACTTATAGAAAGCGCCTCACTTAACGACAGGCGGTGAGCATCGCCAGCGTCGGAACGGGCCACCCGTCAGACCTCCAAAGACTAGAGCCGCAAGGACTAGATCCCCGAGGGTCGCTCAAGGCGGGCACCAACCTCGACGAATGCCGCTCAAACGCTGTCGATCATAGCTAGGCAATGCCAGTGCGATTCTAGTTCTCTTGAGCTCGTTCTCTTGAGATCGAATTCGGATGCATGACCTCAGTGTACGGGCCTCGGCTTTGCGCCGAACGGCCTTAATACTGCGGTCCTCTGTGGCGTCGAAGCGCTTTCCGCCCGGTGACGGGGCGGTTGGCGCAATTTCGCTTTGCGCGGATTGTTCCGCGGAAGGCGGCCTCGTCGGGCGGGCAGCTCGAAAGAATTTGCAGTCCCCGCAACGGGCTGCGCCAAGACAGTGGATCCGAACAGGGTTCGCAACAGAACAAAGGGTAAGGCCAGGATGCCGACGATCAACCAGCTGATCGCTCAACCGCGTGAAGTGCAGAAGTCGCGCAAGAAGGTGCCGGCGCTGCAGCAGTCGCCGCAGAAGCGTGGTGTTTGCACCCGCGTCTACACCACGACCCCGAAGAAGCCGAACTCGGCGCTTCGTAAGGTCGCCAAGGTGCGCCTGACCAACGGCTTCGAGGTGATCGGCTACATCCCCGGTGAAGGCCATAACCTTCAGGAGCACTCGGTGGTCATGATCCGCGGCGGTCGCGTCAAGGACTTGCCCGGCGTGCGCTACCACATCCTCCGCGGCGTTCTGGATACCCAGGGCGTCAAGAACCGTAAGCAGCGTCGTTCGAAGTACGGCGCGAAGCGTCCGAAGTAAGCGGGAACCAAGCCTATGTCTCGTCGCCACTCTGCGGAAAAGCGCGAAGTTCTTCCCGATCCGAAGTTCGGGAACATCATCGTCACGAAGTTCATGAACTCGGTGATGTACGCCGGCAAGAAGTCGGTCGCGGAAGGCATCGTCTACGGTGCGTTCGGCATCATCGAATCCAAGACCAAGCAGAACCCGCTGGGCGTGTTCGAGCAGGCGCTCGAGAACGTCATGCCGACGATCGAAGTGCGCTCCCGCCGCGTCGGTGGCGCCACCTACCAGGTTCCGGTCGAGGTTCGCTCGACCCGCCGGCAGGCGCTGGGCATCCGCTGGCTGATCTCGGCTGCGCGCGAGCGCAACGAGAAGACCATGACCGAGCGCCTCTCGGCCGAGCTGCTGGACGCATCGAACAATCGCGGGAACGCCGTCAAGAAGCGTGAAGACGTGCACCGGATGGCGGAAGCCAACCGCGCCTTCTCGCACTATCGCTGGTAACGGCGACACACTCGGACTCGCAAGGAACCACCCATGCCCCGCCAACATGCCATCGAGGACTACCGTAACTTCGGTATCATGGCGCATATCGACGCCGGCAAGACCACGACGACCGAGCGCATCCTCTATTACACCGGCAAGAGCCACAAGATCGGCGAAGTGCACGAAGGTGCCGCGACGATGGACTGGATGGCGCAGGAGCAGGAGCGTGGCATCACGATCACCTCGGCTGCGACCACCGCGTTCTGGGCCGGCAAGCGCCTGAACATCATCGACACTCCCGGTCACGTCGACTTCACCATCGAAGTCGAGCGTAGCTTGCGCGTGCTCGACGGCGCCGTCTGCGTGCTCGACTCCAACCAGGGCGTCGAGCCCCAGACCGAGACCGTCTGGCGCCAGGGCGACAAGTACAAGGTTCCGCGCATCGTCTTCGCCAACAAGATGGACAAGATCGGCGCGGACTTCTTCAAGTGCCTGGCCGACATCGTTGATCGCCTCGGCGCCAAGCCCGTCGCGATCCAGCTTCCGATTGGCGCCGAGAACAACTTCCGGGGTCTCGTCGACCTCGTGAAGATGAAGGGCGTGATCTGGAACGACGAGTCGCTCGGCGCGAAGTTCGACTATGTCGACATTCCTGAAGACCTCGTCGACCAGGCCAAGGAATACCGCGAGAAGATGGTGGAAGCCGCCGTCGAGCTCGACGACGACGCCATGGCCGCCTATCTCGACGGCAAGGAGCCGGACGAGGCGACATTGAAGCGCCTGATCCGCAAGGCGGTTCTGACCGGCGCGTTCTATCCCGTGCTGTGCGGCTCGGCCTTCAAGAACAAGGGCGTGCAGCCGCTGCTCGACGCCGTGGTTGACTATCTGCCGTCGCCGCTCGACGTGCCCGCGATCAAGGGCACCGACGACAAGGGCAACGAAGTCGTGCGCAAGGCGGACGACAAGGAGCCGCTGGCGCTGCTCGCGTTCAAGATCATGGACGACCCGTTCGTCGGCACTATCACCTTCTGCCGCATCTACTCCGGCGTTCTGGTGAGCGGCACCGGCGTCGTGAACTCGACGCGCGAGAAGAAGGAGCGCATCGGGCGCATGCTGTTGATGCATGCGAACAACCGCGAAGACATCAAGGAAGCCTATGCCGGCGACATCGTCGCGCTGGCTGGCCTGAAGGAAGCGCGCACCGGCGACACGCTGTGCGATCCCGACAAGCAGGTGATCCTTGAGAAGATGGAATTCCCCGAGCCGGTCATCGAGATCGCGATCGAGCCGAAGTCCAAGGCCGACCAGGAGAAGCTGGGCGTGGCGCTGGCCAAGCTCGCCGCGGAGGATCCGTCCTTCCGCGTGTCGACCGACCACGAGTCCGGCCAGACCATCCTCAAGGGCATGGGCGAGCTCCATCTCGACATCAAGGTCGACATCCTCAAGCGTACCTACAAGGTCGACGCCAACATCGGCGCGCCTCAGGTCGCCTTCCGTGAGCGCGTCACCAAGCGGGTCGAGCACAGCTACACCCACAAGAAGCAGACCGGCGGTACCGGCCAGTTCGCGGCGGTGTCCTTCATCGTCGAGCCGAACGAGCCCGGCAAGGGCTACGAGTTCGAGTCGAAGATCGTCGGCGGCGCGGTGCCGAAGGAATACATCCCCGGCGTCGAGAAGGGCCTGGAGAGCGTGCTGTCCTCCGGCGTGGTCGCGGGCTTCCCCGTGGTCGACGTCAAGGTGCAGCTCGTCGACGGCAAGTATCACGACGTCGACTCGTCGGCGCTCGCCTTCGAAATCGCCTCGCGTGCCTGCTTCCGCGAAGCGCTGCAGATGGGCAAGTCCGTCCTGCTCGAGCCGATCATGAAGGTCGAGGTGGTGACCCCGGAAGACTACACCGGTTCGGTCATCGGCGACCTGAATTCGCGGCGCGGTCAGATCCAGGGTCAGGACATGCGCGGCAACGCCAACGTCATCAATGCGATGGTGCCGCTCATGAACATGTTCGGTTACGTGAACAACCTGCGCTCGATGAGCCAGGGTCGCGCGACCTTCACCATGCAGTTCGACCACTACGCAGAAGCGCCGGCCAACGTGTCGGCAGAAGTCCAGAAGAAGTTTGCCTGATTGTCGTCGGTCTCAAGCTGACGATTGAACGGAGAGTCAAATGGCCAAAGCAAAGTTTGAACGTACCAAGCCGCACTGCAACATCGGCACCATCGGTCACGTCGACCATGGCAAGACGTCGCTGACCGCGGCGATCACCAAGGTTCTCGCCGAAGCGGGCGGTGCGACGTTCACCGCGTACGACCAGATCGACAAGGCGCCGGAAGAGAAGGCGCGCGGCATCACCATCTCGACCGCGCACGTCGAGTACGAGACGCCGAACCGTCACTACGCCCACGTCGACTGCCCCGGCCACGCCGACTACGTCAAGAACATGATCACCGGTGCCGCCCAGATGGACGGTGCGATCCTGGTCGTGTCGGCCGCTGACGGCCCGATGCCGCAGACCCGCGAGCACATCCTGCTCGCCCGCCAGGTCGGCGTGCCCGCGCTCGTCGTGTTCCTCAACAAGTGCGACATGGTCGACGATCCGGAACTGCTCGAGCTCGTCGAGCTCGAGGTCCGCGAGCTGCTCTCCAAGTACGACTTCCCGGGCGACAAGATCCCGATCATCAAGGGCTCGGCGCTCGCCGCTCTTGAGGATTCCGACAAGAAGCTCGGCCACGACGCCATCCTCGAGCTGATGAAGAACGTCGACGAGTACATCCCGCAGCCGGAGCGTCCGATCGACCAGCCGTTCCTGATGCCGGTTGAAGACGTGTTCTCGATCTCGGGCCGCGGCACCGTCGTGACCGGCCGTGTCGAGCGCGGTATCGTCAAGGTCGGCGAGGAAATCGAGATCGTCGGTCTGCGCGCCACTCAGAAGACGACCGTCACCGGCGTCGAAATGTTCCGCAAGCTGCTCGATCAGGGCCAGGCCGGCGACAACATCGGTGCGCTGCTCCGCGGCACCAAGCGCGAAGACGTCGAGCGCGGCCAGGTGCTGTGCAAGCCGGGTTCCGTCAAGCCGCACACCAAGTTCAAGGCTGAGGCTTACATCCTCACCAAGGAAGAGGGCGGTCGCCACACCCCGTTCTTCACCAACTACCGTCCGCAGTTCTACTTCCGCACCACCGACGTGACCGGTGTCGTGCACCTGCCGGAAGGCACCGAGATGGTGATGCCGGGCGACAACATCGCGATGGAAGTGCACCTGATCGTGCCGATCGCGATGGAAGAGAAGCTCCGCTTCGCGATCCGCGAAGGCGGCCGCACCGTCGGCGCCGGCGTCGTCGCCTCGATCATCGAGTAATTGCGAGAATAGGGACGGCGAGTAGCGAATGGTGACATTCGCTATTCGCTATTCGCCACCCACTGAAGAGAGACCACGGCAATGAACGGCCAAAACATTCGTATCCGTCTCAAGGCGTTCGACCATCGTATCCTCGATACGTCGACCCGCGAGATCGTGAACACGGCGAAGCGCACCGGCGCGCAGGTCCGCGGACCCATTCCGCTGCCCACCCGCATCGAGAAGTTCACCGTCAACCGTTCGCCCCACGTCGACAAGAAGAGCCGCGAGCAGTTCGAGATGCGCACTCACAAGCGCCTGCTCGACATCGTCGATCCGACCCCGCAGACCGTCGATGCTTTGATGAAGCTCGACCTGGCCGCTGGTGTCGACGTCGAGATCAAGCTCTAAGATTTTGGATCCCGTTCGCGTAAGCGGACAAAGAGAACAGGAAGCAAGCCGATGCGCTCCGGAGTGATCGCACAAAAGGTCGGGATGACGCGGGTCTTCACGGAGGCCGGCGAACATATCCCCGTGACCGTGCTGAAGCTCGGCAATTGCCAGGTCGTAGGCCACCGCACCGAAGAGAAGAACGGTTACGTCGCGCTCCAGCTCGGTTCTGGTGCCCGCAAGACCGTTTACATGCCGAAGGCTGAGCGCGGCCAGTTCGCGGTCGCCAAGGTCGAGCCGAAGCGCCGCGTCGAGGAATTCCGCGTCACCGCGGATGCGATGATCCCGGTCGGCGCCGAGATCCAGGCCGATCACTTCGTCGTCGGCCAGTTCGTCGACGTCACCGGCACCTCGGTCGGTAAGGGCTTCGCCGGCGGCATGAAGCGCTGGAACTTCGGCGGTCTGCGCGCCACCCACGGTGTGTCGATCTCGCACCGTTCGATCGGTTCGACCGGCGGCCGTCAGGACCCCGGCAAGACCTGGAAGAACAAGAAGATGCCCGGCCACATGGGTGTCGATCGCATCACCACGCTCAACCTTCGCGTCGTCCAGACCGATGTCGAGCGCGGCCTGATCCTCGTCGAAGGCGCCGTTCCCGGCTCCAAGGGCGGCTGGATTCGCGTGCGCGACGCCGTCAAGAAGCCGCTGCCGAAGGAAGCTCCGAAGCCCGGCAAGTTCAAGGTTGCTGGCGACGAAGCCGCTCCGGCCGCGCAGGAGGCGTGAGATGGAATTGAAGGTCACCACCCTCGAAGGTAAGGAAGCGGGCTCCGTCCAGCTCTCCGACGCCATTTTCGGCCTCGAGCCGCGCGAAGATATCATCGCGCGCTGCGTTCAGTGGCAGCTCAACAAGCGTCAGGCCGGCACGCACAAGGCCAAGGGCCGCGCCGAGATCTGGCGCACCGGCAAGAAGATGTACAAGCAGAAGGGCACCGGCGGTGCTCGTCACGGCTCGGCCCGCGTGCCGCAGTTCCGTGGCGGCGGCCGTGCCTTCGGTCCGGTGGTGCGCTCGCACGCCACCGACCTGCCGAAGAAGGTCCGTGCGCTCGCGCTGAAGCATGCGCTCTCGGCCAAGGCCAAGGACGGCGATCTCGTCGTGATCGAGAAGGCCGCGCTGGAAGCCGCCAAGACCAAGGCGCTGCTCGGTCACTTTTCGGGCCTCGGGCTCACCAACGCGCTGATCATCGACGGCGCCGAGCTCAACAACGGCTTTGCCGCCGCGGCCCGCAACATCCCGAACATGGACGTGCTGCCGATCCAGGGCATCAACGTCTACGACATCCTGCGCCGTCAGAAGCTCGTTCTGACCAAGGCCGCCATCGATGCGCTGGAGGCGCGCTTCAAATGACGAAGAACATCGAGGCTCGCCACTACGACGTGATCGTGGCTCCGGTCGTGACCGAAAAGGCGACGATCGCTTCCGAGCACAACAAGGTGCTGTTCAAGGTGGCCGCGAAGGCGACCAAGCCGCAGATCAAGGAAGCGATCGAGAAGCTGTTCGACGTCAAGGTCAAGAGCGTCAACACGCTGGTCCGCAAGGGCAAGACGAAAGTCTTCCGCGGCAATCTCGGCTCGCAGTCGAACACCAAGCGCGCGATCGTGACCCTCGAAGAGGGTCACCGGATCGACGTCACCACCGGTCTGTAAGGTCGCACGACGATGGCACTGAAGACATTCAACCCCACGACGCCGGGCCAGCGCCAGCTGGTCATGGTCGATCGTTCGGCCCTGTACAAGGGCAAGCCGGTCAAGGCGCTCACCGAGGGCAAGAAGTCCTCGGGCGGCCGCAACAACACCGGTCGCATCACCGTGCGGTTCCGTGGCGGCGGTCACAAGCAGACCCTGCGCACCGTGGATTTCAAGCGCGAGAAGGTCGACGTCCCCGCGACTGTCGAGCGTCTCGAGTATGATCCGAACCGCACCGGCTTCATCGCCCTGATCAAGTATGAGGACGGCGAGCAGGCCTACATCCTGGCGCCGCAGCGCCTGGCCGTGGGTGACACCATCGTCGCCGGCAACTACGTCGACGTGAAGCCTGGCAACGTCATGCCGCTCGGCAACATGCCGGTCGGCACGATCATCCACAACATCGAGGTCAAGATCGGGAAGGGCGGCCAGCTCGCCCGTTCCGCCGGCACCTACGCCCAGCTCGTCGGCCGCGACCAGGATTACGTCATCATCCGCCTGAACTCGGGCGAGCAGCGCCTGGTGCACGGCCGTTGCCGCGGCACGATCGGCGCGGTGTCGAACCCCGATCACATGAACACCTCGATCGGCAAGGCCGGTCGCAAGCGTTGGATGGGCCGTCGCCCGCACAACCGCGGTGTCGCGATGAACCCGATCGACCATCCGCACGGCGGTGGTGAAGGTCGTACCTCGGGCGGCCGTCACCCGGTCACCCCTTGGGGCAAGCCGACCAAGGGCAAGAAGACCCGCACCAACAAGTCGACCAACAAATTCATTCTCCTAAGCCGCCACAAGCGGAAGAAGTAAGGAACGCCGGACATGGTTCGTTCAGTCTGGAAAGGCCCGTTCGTCGAGGGTTCTCTGCTCAAGAAGGCAGATGCCGCCCGTGCGTCCGGCCGTCACGACGTCATCAAGATCTGGAGCCGTCGCTCGACGATCCTGCCGCAGTTCGTCGGCCTGACCTTCGGCGTCTACAACGGTCAGAAGCACGTGCCGGTGGCCGTCAACGAGGAAATGGTCGGTCACAAGTTCGGCGAGTTCTCGCCGACCCGGACCTTCCATGGCCACTCCGGCGACAAGAAAGCCAAGAAGGCTTGAGGATTAAACGATGAGCAAACCTAAGCGCGAACGGAGCCTCGCCGAGAACGAGGCCAAGGCGGTCGCCCGGATGCTGCGGGTGAGCCCGCAGAAGCTCAACCTGGTCGCCCAGCTCATTCGCGGCCGGAAGGCGGCTGCTGCGCTCGCCGATCTGCAGTTTTCGCGCAAGCGGATCGCGGTCGACGTGAAGAAGTGCCTGGAATCGGCTATCGCCAACGCCGAGAACAACCACGACCTCGACGTCGACGATCTCGTCGTGGCGCAGGCCTTCGTCGGCAACGGCCTCGTGATGAAGCGCTTCGCCGCCCGCGGCCGTGGCCGCTCGGGCCGTGTTTACAAACCATTTTCGCAGCTGACGATCATCGTTCGTCAGGTCGAAGCTGAAGCCGCCGCTTAAGGGCGCAGGAGAACACGATGGGTCAAAAGATCAATCCGATCGGTCTGCGCCTCGGCATCAACCGTACCTGGGATTCCCGCTGGTTCGCCGGCAAGCAGGAATACGGCAAGCTGCTGCACGAGGACGTCAAGATCCGTGAGATCCTGCACAAGGAGCTCAAGCAGGCCGCCGTCGCCCGCATCGTGATCGAGCGTCCGCACAAGAAGTGCCGCGTCACCATCCACTCGGCCCGTCCGGGCGTGGTGATCGGCAAGAAGGGCGCCGACATCGACAAGCTTCGCAAGAAGGTCGCGGACATCACCTCGTCCGACGTCGTCATCAACATCGTCGAAATCCGCAAGCCGGAACTCGATGCGACGCTGGTGGCCGAGTCGATCGCACAGCAGCTCGAACGCCGCGTGGCGTTCCGCCGCGCCATGAAGCGTGCCGTGCAGTCGGCGATGCGTCTCGGCGCGGAAGGCATCCGCATCAACTGCTCGGGTCGTCTGGGCGGTGCGGAAATCGCGCGCATGGAGTGGTACCGCGAAGGTCGCGTGCCGCTGCACACGCTGCGCGCCGACATCGACTACGGCGTTGCGACCGCGTTCACGACCTTCGGCACCTGCGGCGTCAAGGTCTGGATCTTCAAGGGCGAGATCCTCGAGCACGATCCGATGGCCCAGGACAAGAGAATGGCCGAAGGCGACACGGGCGGCAGCAGCGATCGTGGTGGCCGTCAGCGCCGCGATACGGCTGCGGCCTGATCGACCCAGAGAATTTGAGGGCTCAAAGCCATGATGCAACCTAAGAAAACGAAGTTCCGGAAGGCGCATAAGGGCCGCATCCACGGCGTTGCGTCTTCGGGCGCGACGTTGGCGTTCGGCCAGTTCGGCCTGAAGGCGACCGAGCCTGAGCGCGTCACAGCGCGCCAGATCGAAGCCGCTCGCCGCGCGCTGACCCGCCACATGAAGCGCGCCGGCCGCGTCTGGATCCGCGTATTCCCGGACGTTCCGGTGTCGAAGAAGCCGGCCGAAGTCCGCATGGGCTCCGGCAAGGGCTCGCCGGAATTGTGGGTCGCGCGAGTCAAGCCGGGCCGGGTGCTGTTCGAGATCGACGGCGTCAACACCCAGACCGCGCGTGAGGCGCTGACCCTGGCGGCCGCCAAGCTGCCGATCAAGACGCGCTTCGTCGAGCGCATTGCGGAGTAATGGCCATGGCCCAGATGAAGATCGAAGACATCCGCGCGATGAGCCCCGACCAGCAGGATGACGCCATCCTGAACCTGAAGAAGGAGCGCTTCAACCTGCGCTTCCAGCGTGCCACCGGGCAGCTCGAGAACACCTCGCGCCTGCGCGAGGCCCGCCGTGACATCGCCCGGATCAAGACCGTCGCCGCGCAGACGCGCGCGAAGAAGAAGTAAGAGGCTTACGAAGATGCCGAAACGTACTTTGCAGGGCGTGGTCGTCAGCGACAAGCAAGCCAAGACCATCGTGGTGCGCGTCGATCGCCGTTTCACGCACCCTATCTACAAGAAGACGATCCGCCGTTCGAAGAACTACCACGCGCACGACGAGAGCAACCAGTTCAAGCCGGGCGACATGGTGTGGATCGAGGAATCGAAGCCGATTTCGAAGTTGAAGCGCTGGGTCGTTGTCCGGGGCGAGCACAAGAAAAGCGCCTGATCTGTTGGCCTTAGCCGACTGACTTCAGGGAAATGTTGAGCGCCGGCTGGGCTGGCGCAAAGAGAAGAGGACGAGGTGCATCAATGATTCAGATGCAGACCAACCTCGACGTGGCCGACAATTCTGGCGCACGCCGTGTCATGTGTATCAAGGTGCTTGGGGGCTCCAAGCGCCGCTACGCCACGATCGGCGACATCATCGTCGTGTCGATCAAGGAAGCGATTCCGCGTGGCAAGGTGAAGAAGGGCGACGTGATGAAGGCCGTCGTGGTGCGCGTCCGCAAGGACATCCGCCGCGCCGACGGTTCGGTCATCCGCTTCGACCGCAACGCCGCCGTTCTGATCAACAATCAGTCCGAGCCGGTCGGCACCCGTATCTTCGGGCCCGTGCCGCGCGAGCTGCGCGCCAAGAACCACATGAAGATCATCTCGCTCGCGCCGGAGGTGCTGTGATGGCTGCGAAGATCCGCAAGGGCGACAAGGTCGTCGTGCTGACCGGTCGTGACAAGGGCCGCACCGGCGAAGTGTTCGAAGTGCGTCCCGACGCCGGTACGGCGCTCGTGCGCGGTATCAACATGGTCAAGCGTCACCAGAAGCAGACGCAGGCCCAGGAGGGCGGCATCATCTCCAAGGAGTCGCCGATCCAACTGTCCAACATCGCGTATGTCGGCAAGGACGGGAAGCCGACCCGCGTCGGATTCAAGATTCTGGCGGACGGCAAGAAGGTCCGCATCGCCAAGAGCTCGGGAGCTGAGATCGATGGCTGAGGCCGCTTACACGCCGCGCCTGCGCGCGGAATACGACGCGAAGATCCGCACGGCTCTGACCGAGAAGTTCGGTTACGAGAACGTCATGCAGGTTCCACGCCTGGACAAGGTCGTGCTGAACATGGGCGTCGGCGATTCCGTCAACGACCGCAAGAAGGCCGAGACCGCCGCTGCCGAGCTGACCCAGATCGCCGGCCAGAAGGCGATCGTGACCTATTCGCGGATCGCGATCGCGACCTTCAAGCTGCGTGAGAACCAGCCGATCGGCTGCAAGGTCACGCTGCGCAAGGCCCGCATGTACGAGTTCATCGATCGCCTGGTGACGGTCGCGCTGCCGCGCGTCCGCGACTTCCGCGGCCTGAACCCGAAGAGTTTTGACGGCCGCGGCAACTACTCGCTCGGCATCAAGGAGCACATCATTTTCCCCGAGATCGACTTCGACAAGGTCACGGAAGCCCGCGGTATGGACATCACCGTCTGCACCACGGCCAAGACCGACGAAGAGGCGAGGGCCTTGTTGACCGCTTTCAATTTCCCGTTCCGGCAGTGAGACGCTGACCTAAGGCCTCTCAAACGCGGATACCCAGGAGCCAAGCATGGCAAAGAAGAGTTCAGTCGAGAAGAACAACCGGCGCAAGCGGATGGTGAAGAACGCCGCCGCCAAGCGCGAGCGGTTGAAGGCGATCATCGCCGACAAGAAGCTGCCGATGGAGGAGCGTTTCGCTGCGACGCTGAAGCTGGCGGAAATGCCGCGCAACTCGTCGGCCACCCGCATCCGCCTGCGTTGCGAGCTGTCGGGCCGTCCGCGCTCGAACTACCGCAAGAACAAGCTGTCCCGTATCGCGCTGCGCGAACTTGGCTCCAAGGGCATGGTCCCGGGCCTCGTGAAGTCGAGCTGGTAAGGAGGGTCGTTTAGATGTCCACGCACGATCCAATCAGCGATCTGATCACCCGTATCCGTAACGCGCAGATGCGCTCCAAGACCAAGGTCTCCACGCCTGGCTCGAAGATGCGCGAGAACGTGCTCGAGGTCCTCAAGAGCGAGGGCTACATCCGCGGTTACGCCACGCTCGAGCACTCCTCGGGCCGCAGCGAGATCGAGATCGAGCTGAAATATTTCGACGGCGAGCCCGTCATCCGCGAGATCGAACGTGTTTCCAAGCCCGGGCGTCGCGTCTACGCCTCGGTGAAGAACCTGCCGCGGGTCAACAACGGGCTCGGCATTTCGGTGTTGTCGACGCCGAAGGGGATCATGGCCGACCACAGCGCGCGCGACGCGAATGTGGGCGGTGAAGTCCTCTTCACGGTGTTCTGAGAAGGATTTTTGATCCATGTCACGTGTTGGCAAAAGGCCTGTGGCGGTTCCGTCGGGTGTGACCGCGACCGTCGATGGGCAGACCGTCAAGATGAAGGGGCCGAAGGGCCAGCTTCAGTTCGTCGTTCATGACGACGTCGAGGTGAAGCTCGAGAGCGGCCAGATCAAGGTCAAGCCGCGCGCCGAGACCAACCGGGCGCGCGCGCTCTACGGTACCGCTCGCGCCCAGGTCGCGAATCTGGTCGAAGGCGTCACCAAGGGCTTCGAGAAGAAGCTCGAAATCACCGGCGTCGGTTACCGCGCCGCGATGCAGGGCAAGAACCTGCAGCTCGCGCTCGGCTACAGCCACGACGTGATCTACCAGATCCCGGAAGGGATCACGATCGCCGTGCCGAAGCCGACCGAAATCACGGTCTCGGGCAGCGACATCCAGCGCGTCGGCCAGGTCGCGGCCGAGATCCGCAGCTATCGCCCGCCGGAGCCCTACAAGGGCAAGGGCGTGAAGTATGTTGGCGAATTCATCTTCCGCAAGGAAGGCAAGAAGAAGTAACGGAGCCGGTCATGTCCAAAGCCAAGGTTACGAATGCCCGGCGCAAGCGGAGTGTGCGGCTGAAGCTGCGCCGCTCCGGTGGTGGCCGTCCGCGTCTGTCGGTGTTCCGCTCGTCCAAGCACATCTACGCCCAGGTCATCGACGACCTGAAGGGCGAGACGCTGGCCTCTGCCTCGTCGCTCGAGAAGTCGATGCGCGACGGCGGCAAGACCGGCGCCGACATCGATGCGGCGAAGGCGGTCGGCAAGTTGCTGGCCGAGCGCGCCGCCGAGAAGGGCGTCAAGGAAGTCGTGTTCGATCGCGGCAGCTACCTCTATCACGGGCGCGTCAAGGCTCTCGCCGACGCAGCGCGTGAGAGCGGGCTGAGCTTCTAACGGAATTTGAGGATTGAGGCGTAAGCCTCTGAAGGATTGGAAAAACCATGGCAGAACGCGAACAGCGTGGTGGACGCGATCAACGCGGCGGCGGACGTGAACGCAGGGAGCGCGAGGAGCGCGACAGCGAGTTCGTCGACAAGCTCGTCCACATCAACCGCGTGGCCAAGGTCGTCAAGGGCGGCAAGCGCTTCGGTTTCGCAGCGCTGGTCGTGATCGGCGACCAGAAGGGCCGCGCCGGCTTCGGTCACGGCAAGGCGCGCGAAGTGCCCGAGGCGATCCGCAAGGCGACCGAGTCCGCCAAGCGCAACCTGACCCGCGTCTCGCTGCGCGAGGGCCGCACCCTCCATCACGACATCGCCGGCCGTCACGGCGCGGGCCGTGTCTACCTGCGTGCAGCTCCCGCCGGTACCGGCATCATCGCCGGCGGCCCGATGCGCGCCGTGTTCGAGACGCTCGGCGTCCAGGACGTGGTCGCCAAGTCGATCGGCTCGTCGAACCCCTACAACATGGTTCGCGCAACCTTCGACGCGCTGAAGCATCAGGATTCGCCGCGTTCGGTCGCAGCCCGCCGCAACATCAAGGTGTCCACTCTGCAGTCGCGCCGTATCGGTGGCGATGCCGAGGCGGCTGCCGATTAACGGAAGCTTTCGGAGTAGACTCCCATGGCCAAGGACGCCGCTAAGTCCAGCAAGACGATCAAGCTCGAGCAGATCGGCAGCGCGATCCGCCGCCATCACTCGCAGCGCTCGACGCTGATCGGGCTCAAGCTCAACAAGATCGGCCGCACCAGCGAACTGCAGGACACCCCGGCGGTTCGCGGCATGATCCAGAAGGTTCACCATCTCGTCCGCGTCGTCGACGAGAAGTAAGCAGCGGCGCACGATCCCGAGAAGCGGGTAGCGTTTTTCGGTGAAGATCGCGCGCAAGACACAAGGAGAAGGGCGATGAGGCTCAGCGATATCGCCGACAACGCCGGCTCGCGCAAGAAGCGTATGCGCGTCGGCCGCGGCATCGGTTCGGGCAAGGGCAAGCAGTCCGGCCGCGGCGGCAAGGGCCAGACCGCGCGTTCGGGCGTGCGCATCAAGGGTTTCGAAGGCGGCCAGATGCCGTTGCATCGCCGCCTGCCCAAGCGCGGCTTCAACAACATCTTCCGCGTCGAGTTCGCCGAGATCAATCTCGACCGGCTCCAGGAAGCGGTCGATGCCAAGAAGATCGACGCCGGCAGCGTCGTGAACGTCGAGGCCCTGGTGAAGGGCGGCGTGCTGCGCCGCGCCAGGGGCGGCCTGCGGCTGCTCGGCCGCGGCGAGCTCAAGTCCAAGCTCAACATCGAAGTGCACGGCGCCACCAAGACCGCGATCGCCGCGGTCGAGAAGGCCGGCGGTTCGGTGAAGATCCTCGCCCCTGCCAAGGAAGAAGGCGAGGCGGCGTAACAACTGCGTCATCGGCCCGCGCCTCGCGGGCCTTTACGCGTGTGGGACGTGGACTTATCGAAGCCGAGCCCCAGATAATGTCCGGCGTCCGGCACAGCATGATCCGGAAAAGTGTGCAGCGGTTTTCCGGATCGTGCTGAAACTGTGGCCCAAAGCGCGATATGGTCGCGCTTTGGTGTAGCCCGGCCGCGGGCATGACGGCGCAATAGGCGGCGGGAGAAAGTCCAAGATGGCCTCTGCAGCGGAACAACTGGCAGCCAATCTCAATTTCGGTGCGTTTGCCAAAGCTGACGAACTGAAGAAGCGCATCTGGTTCACCCTGGGTGCGCTGCTCGTTTACCGGCTCGGGACCTACATCCCGCTGCCCGGCATCGACCCCAATATCTGGGAGCAGGTGTTCCGCTCGCAGGCGGGCGGCATCCTCGGCATGTTCAACATGTTCGCCGGCGGCGGCATCCACCGCATGGCGATCTTCGCGCTGAACATCATGCCGTACATCTCGGCCTCGATCATCATCCAGCTCCTCACCACCGTCTCGCCGCAACTCGAGGCGCTGAAGAAGGAAGGCGAGTCCGGCCGCAAGCTGCTGAACCAGTATACCCGCTATCTCACCGTGATCCTGGCCGCGTTCCAGTCCTACGGCATTGCTGTGGGTCTTGAGGGCGCAGGAAACGTCGTCAGCGATCCCGGCATGTTCTTCCGCCTGTCCACGGCGATCACGCTGACCGGCGGCACCATGTTCCTGATGTGGCTGGGCGAGCAGATCACCTCGCGCGGCATCGGCAACGGCATCTCGCTGATTATTCTCGCCGGCATCGTCGCCGAGCTGCCCGCAGCGCTCGCCAACATGCTCGAGCTCGGCCGTCAGGGTGCGATGTCGACCGGCCTGATCCTGGTCGTCATCGTCATGGCGGTCGCCGTGATCGCCTTCATCGTGTTCATGGAGCGCGCCCAGCGCCGGCTTCTGATCCAGTATCCGAAGCGCCAGGTCGGCAATAAGATGTTCGAGGGCCAGTCCTCGCATCTGCCGCTCAAGCTCAATACCTCCGGCGTGATCCCGCCGATCTTCGCGTCCTCGCTGCTTTTGCTGCCGACCACGGTGGCGAACTTCAACGCAGGCCGCGGGCCGGAGTGGTTCCAGTGGATCACCACGCAGCTCGGCCACGGCCGTCCGCTGTTCCTGATCCTGTATCTGGCGCTGATCGTGTTCTTCGCCTTCTTCTACACCGCGATCGTGTTCAACCCGACCGAAACCGCGGACAACCTCAAGAAGCACGGCGGCTTCATTCCGGGCATCCGCCCCGGCGAGCGCACCGCCGAGTACATCGACTACGTGCTGTCGCGCATCACGGTGCTAGGTGCGATCTATCTCGCGATCGTCTGCTTGATCCCCGAAATCCTGATCTCCTACGCCTCGGTGCCGTTCTACTTCGGCGGTACCTCGCTGCTGATCGTCGTCAGCGTCACCATGGATACCGTGGCACAGGTGCAGGGCTATCTGCTGGCCCATCAGTACGAAGGCCTGATCCGCAAGTCGAAGTTGCGGGGCCGCCGCCGCTAGAGGCGGCGTCCTTTTCAGGCGGCGCATCTGCGCCGCCGATTCGCCGCGTCAGCAACGCGCGGCGCCTGCGAACAGCGATTGCAACGGTTCGGTCGCTTCGGCAAAGCTGCTCTCACGGCAGCGCAATCACTGATTTCAAAGCCCTTCTTGGCGTCCACCCATCTGCCCCCCTATGATATGGGTAGCGGTGCGGCTCCGATTGTGGTTTGCACCGTTCTTGATCTTCAAACACAGGTGCGCGACGTGTCGCTCACCAATCCGGGGGGCGTACGCCGATGAGAATTATACTTCTGGGACCGCCGGGGTCGGGCAAGGGGACCCAGGCGCAGCTGCTCGTGCAGCGCTATGGCATCGTCCAGCTCTCGACCGGCGAGATGCTGCGCGCCGCGGTTGCGGCCGGAACGCCGGTCGGACTGAAAGCGAAGGAAATCATGGCCAGCGGCGGCCTCGTGCCCGATGAGGTCGTGGTCGGAATCATCTCCGATCGAATCGACCAGCCGGACGCCCAGAACGGTTTCATCCTCGACGGCTTCCCGCGCACCGTGCCGCAGGCCGAAGCGCTCGACGAGCTGCTTCGGGCCAAGCGCCTCAAGCTCGACGCCGTGATCGAGCTCCGCGTCAACGAGAGCGCG
>RXJC01000390.1:0-694 GCA_003963435.1 Bradyrhizobiaceae bacterium
AGATCGATCCGAACCACCCGGACGAAACGCTCGATCCGCAAGCCTTCGTCGCAAAGCTGCTCGGGCTGATCGAAGCCGAGAGATTCTCCGACCGCGCCATGATCCAGTCGTTCGACTGGCGGACCTTGCAGCTCGTCCAGCAGCAGGCACCGAAGATACCGACCGTGTACCTGACGCTGCAGCGCGGATCAGGCCAGACCGTGGTTCTGGACAAGGCGACGAACTGGATGGCCGGCTTCAACCCGGCCGATCACGGCAGCTCGCTGCCGCGGACGATCAAGGCGGCGGGCGGTGCCATCTGGTCGCCCTATTTCGGCGATGTGACCGGGGCGCTCATCACTGAAGCCCATGGGCTCGGATTGCGCGTCGTGGTGTGGACGGTCAACAGGCGCGAGGACATGGCGCGGATGATCGAGCTTGGGGTCGACGGGATCATTTCCGACAGACCCGACATGCTGCGCGAGGTCGCCGGCGAGAAGGGGATTGCGCTGCCGGCGGGGACGCCGGTCGAGCCGTAAACTTCAGTCTCGTGTCCCGGACGCGGCGCGGCATGAAATGACGCGACGCAGAGCCGGGGCACGAAACACCCAGACTTGTCCCTACTCTCCATCCCGCAAGCGCCGGTACAGCGCGCCGAGGATGTTGGAATAATCGTCCGTCCACACCCGCACCCGGTCGTCGGCCTCGGTCTGCT
>RXJC01000390.1:744-3377 GCA_003963435.1 Bradyrhizobiaceae bacterium
CGGTCTGCTCCCATTGCTTGGAGGAAGCGATCTTGCCGACGTCGGCCTCCTCGCGCGCGGAGATGACGACGTCGGTCGAGAAGATGTAGTCGCCGTCGCGCCCGGAATCCTCGTTGAAGACCCAGCTCTTGAGATCGTTGGCATCGGCAATGCCGACCACGACGGTCTCGAGGTCGAGGTGCCGGTTGGAGACGTGCATCACCACGGCGCCATGCGGCGCGAGCTTGTCCTTGTAGATCTTCATCGCCTCTTCGGTGGCAAGATGGATCGGGATCGCGTCGGAGGAATAGGCATCGACGATGATGAGGTCGTAGGCGCCATCCGGCTCCTTGGCGAAGGTGAGGCGCGCGTCGCCAATCACCGGTTTCAGGTCGGGCAGACAGCTCGATATGTAGCGGAAGTTCTTGGGGTCGCGCGCCGCGTCGACCATCGACTGGTCGATCTCGAAGAATTTCCAGTCCTCGCCGGGCGCGGCGGCACAGGCGAGCGTGCCAGATCCGACGCCGATCGCGGCGACCTTGAGCGGCGCCCCCTTGCGCTCGCGGATCGCACTGACGGCCTGACCGATGCCGCCGTCCTTGTGGTAGTAGGTGATCGGCTCGGGCCGGCCGGCGACAGGCGTGCCGTCATTGTTGCGGAAGCGCTCGGCGCCGTGAATCGTGGTGCCGTGCATCAGCACGTGGAAGTAGCCGCCGGGCGTCACCACGATCTTGTGCACGCCGAAGAAGCTGCGCACCGTCGTGACGCGGCCCTCGTCGGCGGGATAGACGCGGATCAACGCCAGCGCGAGGGCGACGGTGGCAAATATCTTCCAGCGGCCGGCATTGAGCAGCAGCGCGAGCAGCGCGGCGAGCACGCCGACGCTGCCGGCAACCCAGACGCGGTGATCCTCGAACCAGGTCGAAAGGCTGCCCGTCGCGGTGGACGGCACAATGAGCGCGGCCGCCAGCGCAGCCAGCGCCAGCCAATACCATTTGACGACGCCGGCGAAGCGCTCGTTCGCAGACGGCCGGCACAAGGCCGCGAACGCGATCAGGATCGGATATTCGGCGATCCACGAGAAGGTGAAGGGCGCGACGAGGCCGGCAAAGAGGCCGCCGACCATGCCGCCGAATGACAGCGCGACATAGAAGCCGGTGAGATACTTTGCAGCCGGCCGGGTCCGCGCCAGCTCGCCGTGGCAGGCCATGGCGATGACGAAGAAGCACAATTGATGACCGCCGAGCGTCAGCAGCAGATTCTGCTCGCCGCCGAAAGCAAGCAGGACGACAACGCCTGCTATGGCGACCGGCTGGAGCATCAACATCCACTTGTGCGGCAGCAGCGGCCGCGACTGGAACACCACGACCCAGGTGAGCAGATACAGCGACAGCGGCAGCACCCAGAGCAGCGGCGCCGCCGCGACGTCGGTCGAGATATGCGCGGTGACGGCGATGAGCAGGCCCGACGGCACCGCGGCAAGGAAGATCCAGCGCAACCGCGTCAGGAAAGCCGGCGCCGGCGCGTTCAGGTCCTCGACTTTCGCGTCGACCACCGCGAGTTTCGGCGAGCGCAGCAGCAGTACGCCGCAAGCCGCGATCAGCAGGATCAGGAGGGCATACCCGCCGGTCCAGAGCCGGTTCTGCATGTGCAACGTGAACACCGGCTCCAGCAGGAACGGATAGGACAGCAGCGCCAGGAAGCTGCCGATGTTTGAGGAGGCATAGAGGAAGTAGGGATCGTGCCCGGCGGGATGGCCGGTGCGGACGAACCATGCCTGCAGCAACGGATTGTTGGCGGCGAGCGCGAAGAACGGCAGGCCGATCGAGACCACGAACAGGCCGAGCAGCCAGAGCGCATAGCCCGAGGCCGGCGGCTCGCCATAGGCCGAGGCAATGCCGAGCGGCAGCGTGGCGAAGGCCGCAACCAGCAGCACCAGATGCACGGCGACCGGCACGATCCGGTTCCTCGCCTGCATCAACAGATGCGCATAGGCATAACCCGCCAGCAGCAGCGACTGGAAGAACACCATCGCCACCGACCACACCGCCGGCGAGCCGCCGAGCCGCGGCAGCACCATCTTCGTGAACAGCGGCTGCACCGAGAACAGCAGCAGCGCGCTGACGAAGATCGCCGCGGTGTAGACCGTCAGCAGCAGCCGGTTGCGCGACGACGACGGCTGCTCCGTGGCGGCGGGTTGCACGATCGAATCCATGGATGCTCCGGCTCAAACCCCGGCGGGCGCCGGACGGGCGCAATGGAGCACAAGGCGCCTGAACCGGCAATAAAGGGACTCGTGATGTTGCAGCGAGGATTGCTTGATATAGACATGTCATTCCGGGGCGCCTCGAAGGGGCGAACTGGGGGGCGCCAAGGCGCGCCTGAGAATCTCGAGATTCCGGGTCCGGTCCTTTGGACCATCCCGGAATGACAGCGGAACAACTTGAAGCCTTCATGAGCGAAACCGACGTCGTCATCATCGGCGCTGGCCATAACGGCCTCACCTGCGCGGCTTATCTGGCGAGCGCGGGCCTGCGCGTGCGCGTGGTCGAGCGCCGCAAGGTGGTCGGCGGGGCCGCGGTCACCGAGGAGTTTCACCCGGGTTTCCGCAATTCGGTCGCGGCCTACACCGTGAGCCTGCTCAATCCGCAGGT
>RXJC01000174.1 GCA_003963435.1 Bradyrhizobiaceae bacterium
TTTCATGGAAGGGCTCTATCCGCATCCGCTGCCTGCGGTGCTCGGGCATGAATCCGCCGGCGTGGTCGAGCAGGTCGGCTCCGACGTCACCTATGTGAAGCCGGGCGATCACGTCGTCACCTGCCTCTCCGTGTTCTGCGGCACCTGCGACAACTGCACCACCGGCCGCACGGTGCTCTGCACCGACACGACCGTCAAGATGTTGCCGGGCGTCTCGAACCGGATGCAGTGGAACAGGCCGGAGAAGCTGCACCAGTTCCTCAACCTCTCCTCCTTCGCCGAGCAGATGCTGGTTCACGAGAACGCCATCGTCAAAATCCGCAAGGAGATGCCGCTCGATCTCGCCGCGCTGATCGGCTGCGGTGTCATCACCGGCTATGGCGCGGTGGTGAACACGGCGAAGGTGACTGCGGGCGAGACCGTCGCGGTGATCGGCTGTGGCGGCGTCGGCATGGCCGCGATCAACGGCGCGCAGATCGCGGGCGCCGGCCGCATCATCGCCATCGACACCAACCCGGCAAAACTCCAGCTCGCGACCAAGCTGGGCGCGACCGACATCATCAATCCCGCGGACGGCGACGTCGTGAAGCAGGTGCGCGACCTCACCAATGGCGGCGTGCATCATTCCTTCGAGGTGCTCGGCCGCAAGGAGACCGCCGAGCAGGCCTTCGGCATGCTCACCTCCGGCGGCACTGCCACCATCGTCGGCATGATCCCGTTCGGCCAGAAGATCGAGCTGCACGGCTTTGACTTCCTGCGCGAGCGCAGGATCCAGGGCTCCTCGATGGGCTCGAACCATTTTCGCGTCGACATGCCGCGGCTGGTCGATTTCTACCTGCGCGGCCGGCTGCATCTCGAAGACTGGATCTCGGCCAAGCTGAAGCTCAGCGAGATCAACGAAGGCTTTGCCAACATGAAAGCCGGCAAGACGCTGCGCAGCGTGATCGTGTTCGACAGCTGAGCGATTGCCTTCGTCATTGCGAGGCGCGCGCGCCTCGCAATGACGAGGAGGCGTCAGTCGTCAAACATCTTCGGCGGCACGAACCCGCCGAACTCGCGCTCGATCAGCTCAGCGAGTTTCAGCGGCGTGCGGTCTTCGAGGAACGGGCCGATGATTTGGACGCCGACCGGCAGGCCGTCCTTCGACAGACCGAGCGGAATGGCCGTGGCCGGCAGGCCCGTCAGCGTGGCGATGCCGGGCCAGGCGAGCTGGTCCGGATAGACATGATCCTTGCCGTCGATATTGATCCGGCGCTTCTCCTGCTCCGGCGAATGATCATGCGGATAGGCAGGCGTCGGCATGATCGGGCAGATCACCGCGTCGAACGTCCTGAACAAGTGCCGCCATTGGGCGCGCAGTCCGGCGCGGGCGCCCTCGTCGAACACCCAGGCCTGATGGCTCGCGGTCATGCCGCGCAGCCGCTCGGCCGCAAGGCTCTTGTCATCGGGTGAGAGCTGCGCCGCGCCGGCACGTGCGCCGGCGAGAATATCCGGCGGAAAGAATGCGCCGAGAAAGCCCATCAGCATGCGCATGTAGAGGCGCGAGGCCTCGCGGAAGTCCGGAAACAGAGGGCTCTCGCGCGCGACGTTCGCGCCGGCGCCCGTCAATTGCCCGGTCAGCTTCTCGATCGCGCCACGAACCTCTGCATTCGCGGGCAGCAACGGATGACTGTCGATCACCAGCAGGCGGAAATCCTTCAGCCCCGTATGGCGCGCTTCCGGCAGCGCGAGCTTGTATCCGACGCCGAGGTCGAGCGGATCGGGGCCGGCCATGACGTCCAGCAGCAGCGTCAGATCGGCGGCGCTCCGCGCCATTGGACCGATCACCGCCATGTCGCGCTCCATCGGGATCGCGGGAAACGGCGGCGGCGTATGGCCGCGCGTCGGGCAGAGATTGTAGGTCGGTTTGTGCGCGTAGACCCCGCAATGGAACGCCGGCACGCGCAGCGAGCCACCAATGTCCGAGCCGAGCGACAGCGGCCCGTAGCCGGCCGCAAGAGCTGCGGAGGAGCCGCCCGAAGAACCGCCGGGCGTGCGGCCGAGATCGAATGGATTGTTGGTCGTGCCGTAGATGTCGTTGTAGCTCTGCCAGTCGCCGAGCCCGACGGGGACGTTGGTCTTGCCGAGAATGACGCCGCCGGCGTTCTTGACCCGGCTGATCGAGAGCGCATCCTCCGGCGGCCTGAAATCCTTCTGCGGGGTCCAGCCCCATGTCGTCGGCAGGCCGGCGACGTTGAAGGATTCCTTCACTGTCACGGGCAGGCCGAGCAGCGGCTTGCGCTCGCCGCGGGCCAAGGCAGCGTCCGCCTCGCGGGCGGCAGCGAGCGCGCGGTCGAAATCCCGTACGCAGATCGCATTGACCTTGCCGTCGTGCCGCTCGATGCGGTCGATCGCGTCCCTGGTGAGCTCGACCGACGAGACCTTCTTCGTGCTCAGCGCGGCCGACAGCTCGACGGCGCTCTTGAAACTCCATTGCGATTTGGCCACGGCATTCTCCTGCGCTTCAGCGGGTCCAAGATGCGCAGTTTTGCACGATGTCACAACCGGCTTTTGATCGGGGTTGACCTGCCGGAATGCTAGCCGGGGAGCATCCGCTGCATCACACGGTCGCGATAGATGAAGATGTGAGCGAGGGCGGCGGCGATGTGCAGCATGACGACGATCAGGAGGGCCCATTCCATCGCCTGGTGCAGGCCGTCAATGGTGCGGCCGGCGGCGGCATTGTCGCCCGCCAGCATCGGCAGGGGCACGAGGTAGAAAAACGAAACCGACCATCCCCGGAATGAAGCGAACAACCAGCCCGAGACTGTCGTGGCGAGTACGAGCGCATAGAGCAGCCAATGCACGGCTTCCGAGCTCAAGCGCTGCCAGGCCGGCAGCGACCGATCTGGCGCGACCGGATGGGTAAGGCGCCAGATAAGGCGGAGGGCCATCAGAGCGAGAATGACGATCCCGATCGAAACATGGAAGGTCATCCCGGCACCGGGGCGCATGCCGCGGTGAATATCAGGCATCAACCAGCCGATCGGATATTGCATCGCAAGGAGACTGACGATGAGCCAGTGGAGGATCTTGGCCGGCCTTCCATACTGCAACTGCGCTGTCATGAAATCATCCGCGTTCGCCGCTTGGTTTCAGCGAATACATAATCGAGCCGATCGCCCGCGTCCTACGCCGCTCCGATCAATATCCCCACCGCCAGCACGATGGCGCCGCCGAGCACGATCTGGAACACGGCCTGGAGGAACGGCGTGTCCATGTAGCGCGAGCGGATGAAGGCGATCGCCCATAGCTCGAAGAACACCACGACGCAGGCGATGGCCGTCGCGATCCAGAACGCGTTGGCCCAGCTATCCGGCACGAGATAGGGCGCGGTGTGGCCGAGCCCGCCGAGCGTCGTCATCGCGCCGCAGGTGACGCCGCGCAGCCAGGGCGAGCCACGCCCCGTCAGCGAGCCGTCGTCGGAGAGCGCTTCCGCAAATCCCATGCTGATGCCGGCGCCGATCGAGGCGGCGAGGCCGACCAGGAACGTCTGCCAGTTCTGGTGGGTGGCGAATGCCGCTGCGAACAGCGGTGCCAGCGTCGAGACCGAGCCGTCCATCAGGCCGGCAAGGCCCGGCTGCACATATTGCAGCACGAACATGCGGCGGTTGGTGCGATCCTCCTCCGCCCGGACGTCGGAACTCAGGATCTCGCCCGTCAGCTTTGCGGCGGTCTCCTCGTGACCTTTTTCCGCTTCGGCGAGATCGCCGAGCAGGCGGCGCACGCCGACGTCCTGGGCCTGTTCGGCGGCTTTCACGTAGAAGCGCTCCGCCTGCAGCTCCATGGTCTCGACTTCCCGGCGGATGGCATCGAGCGAGAGGTTCTTGGTCAGCCAGACCGGGCGACGGCGCAGGAATCCCTTGACGTCCTCGCGGCGGATTGGCGGCAGATGCGGGCCGAAGCGTTGCTCATACAATTCCAGCAACATGTGCCGGTGGCCGCGCTCCTCCTCGGCCATCTGCTCGAACAGCTTTGCCGAATCGGGATAGCGTTCCTTCAAATCCTCAGCGAAGGTCATGTAGATGCGGCTGTCTTCCTCTTCCGAGGAAATCGCGACCGCCAGCACCTCGCGCTCGGTCAGATCGGCAAAATTCTTCACGGCTGTCCTGTTTTGCATAGTTTAGAATTATTCTAAACTATATAGGAGGCGGTTGTTCCCGGGTCAAATCAGGCCGCACCGGCTTTTGCGAGGAAGCCGAGCAGCAGGCGGCTGACCTCGGCCGGCTGCTCCTGCTGCACCCAGTGGCCGGCGCCGTCGATGAGGTGGCAGCCGAGCAGCTTCGTGCAGCCGCTCCTCTGCATCGCCTCGAATACGCCGGGACGCTGATAGGTGCCCCAATCCTGCTGGCCCGAGATGAAGCAGGAGGGCACGTCGATGCTGCGTCCCGCGAACAATTGCATCTCGCGATTGAGCATGCCCGAGGTGCCGTAGCGATACCATTGCAGCCCGCCCTGAAATCCGGTGCGGCGATATTCGGCGCTGTAATAGGCGAGGTCGCGATCCGGCAGCCATTGGTTGGCGGCGATCGCGGCCGGCGAGGGCATCTCCTTCGCCACAGTCTCGGCCATGGTCTCGTTCAGATCCATCACATAATAGGTCGGCAGCTTCGCCAACTCGCTCGCCGACCATGCCTTGAGCGGATAAGGCTTGTTATCGGTCCATTCCGCGCTCTTGTGGTGATAATAGGCGCGCAGGAAGTCGTGCACGCCCTGCGGCGCGTGCTGCATGTCGGCGTTGGCCGCGCGTGTCGAATAGTACCATTGATAATGTTTTCGCGGTCGCGGCAGAGCGGCAAGCTCGCGATGGACGGTGTCCTCGGCCGGAGGCCCTGCCGGTGCATCTGCGGTGTTGAACGGCAGCGCCGGCGGTCCACCGAACGGCGCGCTCATCATCGTCACCGAACGAAACACGTCGGGCCTGATCAGTGCGCACCAGGCCGCGACCGGACTGCCGAAATCATGTCCGACCACGTCGACCTGCCTGTAGCCGAACGCGGACACCAAGGCGAGCGCATCGCGCACCAGGTTGAGCAGCGAGAACGGCGCGAGATCGCCGTCATAGTCCGCGCTCCATCCCGTGGTGCGGCCATAGCCGCGCTGATCCGGCGCGATGACGTGATAGCCGGCCGCGGCGAGCGCCGGCATCACCTTGCGCCACGAGAAGGCGAGCTCCGGAAAGCCGTGCAGCAGCAGGATGCAGCGGCGGCCTTTGGTCTCGAACCCGGCCTCGAGCACATGCATGCGCAGGCTGTTGATGCCGTCGACATAACGCGAGCGGATGCCGGCGGGGAGGGGGATGTCGGGGAGTGTTGTCATCGTGTCTCTCCACTCGAGTGCTTCTTACCCTGCCCTGGAGGGGGAGGGTCGATCGCGCGAAGCGCGAGCGGGGTGGGGTGATCTCTCGACACGAACAGTGCTCATTGCGGAGAGACCGCCACCCCACCTCGGTTCGCATTCCGCTTCGCTGCATGCGAACCGATCCTCCCCCTCCAGGGGAGGATGGGAGTTCTCGGCCTGAGCCGCGCTGCATCACACCGCCACGCACACGAACGCGTTGCCCTTGCGCCGGATCTTCCCCACCGACGGCGAGGGAAAATGCGCCGTGCAGCATAGCGTGTCGGTGTCGCAATAGCGCTCGAGAAAACCGCGGCGCGTCGTTGCCGCCTTGGCCGGATCGACGTCGAACTTAATCGACAGCTCCGGATAAAGCGTCTGCAGCGGCGAATGCATGAGGTCGCCGGAGAATACCGCGTCGTCCTTGCCTCGGCCCATGGTGATGGCGATATGGCCGGGCGTGTGGCCGGGTGTCGGCAGGATGCGGACGTGGTCGCCGATCTGATGATCGTTGCCGACCAGCTCGTGGCGCCCCGCCTCGACCACCGGCAGCACGCTGTCGGCGAAGGGCGGGATTTCCGTCTTCGCGTTCTGCGCGGACCAATGGTCGAATTCCTGCCTGGCAAAGACGTAGCGCGCCCTCGGGAAGGTCGGCACCCAGCGACCGTTCTCGAGCCGCGTATTCCAGCCGACGTGATCGACATGCAGGTGCGTGCACATCACGAAGTCGATGTCATCGACGGAGAATCCGGCGGCGTTGAGCCCGCGCAAATAGGCGTCGTCCGTCTTCATGTTCCATTTCGGACGCTGCGGCCGCGGCTTGTCGTTGCCGATGCAGCTGTCGACCAGGATGGTGTGGTGCGGCGTCTTCACCACGTAGGACTGGAAGCACAGCAGCAGAACATCCTGCTCGTCCAGCGCCTTCGCCTCGCGCATCCACGCCCGGTTCTCGGCCAGCACGCCAGGCGTCAGTCCCGGCAGCATCTCCAGCGCTGGGACGAACGAGGTCTCCTGCTCGACGATGCGATGGATGGTGAGATCGCCGATCTCGTATTTCAGGCTCATGCTCGCTTTCCTCGTGGTCAATGCGCGTCGCGCACGGATGGAATGACGATATTGGTGAGAATGTCGATCGCGGCGAGCCCTTCCTTCGGCTGGCCGTATTGAGCGGCGGTCGTCATCATGACGAGATCAAGCTCGGGCACGATGAAGATGCGTTGCCCGCCCCAGCCAAACGCGGCAACCCATTTGATCTCTTTGCCACCAGCAAGCGAGCGACCCATCCACCATTGATAGCCATAAAACAGCGTGCCGCCGAAATAGCCGACCGCCTGGAAGCGCGGCGTGATCGATTGTGCGATCCAGTCGGCCGAGACAACTTGTTGATTGTTCCAGCGGCCGCGACTGAGCACCAGCTGGCCGATCTTCGCCGCATCGCGTGGTCGCAGGCGCAGGCCCGCGGCCGCTGCGATCTTGCCGCTCTTGTAGGGCTTCCATTCGACGTCGGTGATGCCGAGCGGCTGGAATAACGTCTCGCGCGCGAACGCCTCCAGCGATTTGTTCGAGACCCGCTCGATGATGTTGCCGAGCAGCTCCGTGCTGCCGCCACTATAGGTCCATAGCACATCCGGCGGTGCTGCGATCGATCGCGACAACACATAGCCAAGCGGATTCGGCTCGGTCACGAGATGCGGCTCGTCGTTCTCAGGATCGGTCCAGGCCCGGGCTTCGTCCCATTTGAAGCCTGATGACATCGTCAGCAAATGACGCAGCCTGATGGCGTCCCATCCCGGCTGTTTCACGGCGGCATAATCGGGGAAGAATTGCAGGACGGACTCATTGACGCCCGCGACGAGCTTGCGGTCGATTGCGATTCCAATCAGCAGCGAGGTTACGCTCTTGGACGCCGAGCGCATGTCGTGCCTGGTCGTTGCGGTGAATTCGTACTGGCCGTCGGGCTGTCCCCAAGGCTGGTCGTAGCCTGGAAAATACTGCTCGAAGACGAGCTTGCCGTGCCTGACGACGACGACCGAATGGACCGTGGTTGACCGTTGTGTGAGCCGCGCGGCGATTGTGCACAGCTGCGCGCCGTTTATGCCGACGCTGGCGGGTGAAGCGATCTGCCAGCCATCGTCGATCGATGACGGTGATCCGCAGGCATGGTCGGCCGGTCCAGGCGACATGCTCTCGGCCCGTAAATGGGTGGCCGAGACGGAGAGCGCGAGCACGAGGCTCGCGCCGAGACGTGTGAGGCGGGAGAAGCGATCGCGCATCATTATTCTCCCGGCATATTTCCGTTATGTCGCCGGTGGCACCGAGATCTTCACCGAGGGCCGCTCCAGCATCTTCTGGTGGAAGGCGTCGAGCTTCGGATAGGCCTTGCGCCAGCCGCAATCGGCGAAGCGGAAGTCGGCATA
>RXJC01000062.1 GCA_003963435.1 Bradyrhizobiaceae bacterium
TCAGTAAACGACCGACGTGCACGTTCCATTCAACACCTCCAGGCTCAACGAGCCTACTACAGGTGTCCACTCATTCGGAGGAAGTTCACTGACTTATCTGCTCGGTGCTTAGCCCACGAGAAGAAAACGGCGTCGCCCTCGTCGGTCTTTTGACCAGCCTCCCAGCCTCTCGGAACAAAATGCGCTACCTTCGAGGTCTTGGCAAATATTTGCTCGGCCGTTTCGCCCGTTTGCGAGCGCCACGTAGACTTCACCTTGTCGGCAAGGGATTTGTCATCTGCATGCAGGTCGATGGTCGACAGCAAGAGAAAGAGACTCGTTAGAACTAGTGATCGCACCGAAGGTCCTTCCCCAGCCAACCGCCTCTTGCCGCTACGCCGGATTGACTGCGTCCCAAATCGTGCCGAACCCGAAACCGATGACGAGACCGGCCGGGTAGAACCAAACGTCATGCGGGTCAGGGGCAGCATACCGCAACAGCGCCAACACGCCCGCACTCGCTATTACTGCAACAGATGCCGTCATCGCCTGTCGTGTCCATTCCTTTGCCTCCTGCACAAAGAAGCCAACAAGCATCCCGATGACAAAGCCCAGTAGCACGGCGCCAACAATCGCAACCGCGTCTCTGTTAAACCACTCAAAGACTAATGCGGCTATCCCGAACACCGTTAAGCCTATCCCGAACCCGAACGCTCGCCGCCTTTCCTGTTTGTCCTTCGTTGCTTTGCCCGTCATTCTACCCCTATCCGTCGCTGTTTCATGGCTTGATGTTCGGGTTTATCCGTACAGCCGCCCGTCCTGCGCCCTTCATGAGAAGGTCGGAGCTTCAGCGTGCCAACCCAAGAGAGACTGCATGTCGACTAAAATAAGCTTGTCTGACAGTTGAGCGGACTCAATAGCTTCCTCCGTAAAGGTGGATGTCGTGACGACATAACCACGCAGAGCGTTCTGCTCTTCAATTACTCCCTTGAATTGTTGGATGGCCGGACGACCCACCCTGTTCTCGGTCGCGTTTCGCTTGCATTGGACGATCATCAGCCCTTCAGGGTGGATAGCAAAACCATCAACACCAAAGTCGTTTGACTTCCGCGTTACCCATGCCTCAAAACCCGCAGCGTCGAAGAAACTCATCGTATGGCGCTCGAATAGAAACGGGTCCATGCCGAGTAGGCAAGCCCGCAACGCCGCTTCCTCTGGCGGAACAGAAAAGCGGGTCGGGTCCATCGGCTGCTCTTTCATCGCGGTCTTCATTTGTGTGCTAGTACGCCGCAAACGCTGATCTTCGACTATGGCGTCAATGATTTCAGCAATGTGAGGTCGCGCCTCTGGGTTAGTAACGACCGCCTCGATTATCGAAGTGATGCCTGCCGCCCCGAGAAAGATGAGCAGTAAAACCGGAACGCCAAGAGCACCGCCGAACGCCGCAATACCCGCCGCGTGTCCCCCGACCAAGGGAATGGCGGCCAAGGTCGCGGGCAAAGCGATTTTCATCGGCAACGGAAGGTCCGAGTTGCGGTAATTTGAAACGGCCTCAGAAACGCTCTTCGCAATCGCCACGATTGCGGTTCGCGAGGAAATCAGCGAGTTCAGCTTCCTAAATTTGTCAATCGGTCGAAGATCACTAGCAACGACAGCGCGAGACTCGCTTAGCCATTGAATGGCAAGCACCCGATCCTCGGCCCGAGTCGTATGTTTAATCGCTGAAGCAAATCGGCCCACAAGCCACTTCTTAATGCCTTCTGTAATTGCGTCGAACATAGCCGCGTCCTAAGGTAGTATGACTAAATTTATATCAGCCCTATGCCTTGGCCAAGGGAATCATATGAGAGCTATATTCGCCCTTTTACTGCTGATCGTTGCTCCCACTGTCGCAAGTTCGGAAGACGCTTCGGCCCCTAGCCGGATCGACAGTATAACTAAATCAGCGCGAGACATGATGCCCGCCATGCCCTCACTTCCGTCCGTTTCGCTGCCGTCAATGCCTGATCTCTCGCTGCCAGACTTTTCGGACGCGACTGGCAAGATGATGACAGAATTCAACACTTTTACGCAACAGGTCGGCGATGCTTTGCCAATACTCGAACAGATGGGCTATGAGGTTACGACGTTTAAGGTCACCTGGGCACTTCCACCAAAGGCTCGGCTTCGACTGAAGTCGAATGGAAACACTGACATTCAGAAGGTGAATGCTATTGCCGCGAGGGCGACCGGCGGCGGGGTGTTGGTCTCCGCCCTAATCACAAGCGCCGCGACGGCAAAACGCATCCAAAGCACGATGCGCCTCGGTGCTGCCTATCTCGACGTAGACTTCGCGGTTCCGCCGCGGGTGAGCATGAAGTTTGTGAGCGCCAAGGCAAACGAAAAGGACGAAGCCCTTCGTGATACTGACGAACTGGAGATCGCCTGCAAGTAGGTCTGGGGCACGGCATTGGCTGGCTTGGCGAGCATTGCGCGCTATATCTCGTTGTCGTGGCCTCGAGTCAGAAAGGTCGTCCTGTGCAGGCCAAACCTCTTCTTAGCCATCGCGAGCATTTCTTCGTGTTGCCAAAGGAATCCCGGCACGACGGTTAGAGCGACGTTTATGGTTTGCATTTCGTCGTCGAAGTCGGCGGCGCACCAACTAAGTTCGTCTTCGGACCAGAGACGGGAGTGCTTGGCAATCGAAGTCAGATGTCCGGAACTCGCTATATATTCGCCCCACACTTCGGCCACTGCGTGCATTTGCTGATTAGTTTCGTGCCCGCGTTCAGAGATAGCGCCGACCATGCTCGCTCTGTAGAAATGAAATAGCCGCCGATGCTTCAACTCCGCAGCCTTGGGGATTTCTGGCTCACTTTCTTGCGTCGGAGGATACTTATCAAACAACTTAGCCGTAGCCCTGCCAAATTCCGCGTAAGTGGTCGGAACGCCTGCCCTCTCTTCTTTCTTGAGCCGCCGGAACATCTTCAGTTCAGACCGCGCGTTCTTAAATGCGACCAGCAGCATGGCCCGTTCTGCTGTGGCTTCCTTTGCAAGTCGCCTTCCGATCAAATCAATCAGAACTGGCAGGTCCAAATCAAATGACTGCGCGAAAAGCTCGCCTCGACTCGGCTCGCTCTTCTTTCCCCTTAGCCAACTGAATATCATCAGCCCCTCGCTGGCCCCGTGCTTCAGGGCTCCTCCCAGCTAATCAATTCACCATCTCATTCGGCCGTTGCTCTAATTGCTGATTTCGAGGTGACAAACAATGAGATCACGAGGCCGATGAAGGCCGCGACGAGAGCGCGGCTTACGACGGCTTCTAATGAACGGTCGTATTCTTGCTGAGCGTAAGCCAGGGTAAAATCAGAAAGGACAGAAAGCACCGTCGAAACCAAGGCACCAAGCATCACGGCGCGAACGCGACCTCCACCGTTGGAATTGATGCACCTTGCGACCAATGCCGCCACGGTAACGCTCAGAACAAAG
This sequence comes from Bradyrhizobiaceae bacterium, assembly GCA_003963435.1. Lineage (GTDB taxonomy): Bacteria > Pseudomonadota > Alphaproteobacteria > Rhizobiales > Xanthobacteraceae > Bradyrhizobium. Next base: position 3,448 of record RXJC01000062.1, read on the forward strand.
CCAATAAGCAAGGAAACCATCGCCAACAATGTCCGCCCGCCACACGCGTCAAATCAACCTTGACTTGCTGAGAACGTAATGAGAACGTGGCGAACGGTCAATACGCGATGGGATGGGCTCGAAAGCGGAGAGCGCGGAAGTGGCGAGGTGGGTCTTTAGAACACGCGCGGGGTTGGCGCAGATTGTCCCGAATTCGATGGGCTACGATCTGGTGTTCGATGATGAAAAGTTAGAGCACCACGCTTCGCCGGGATCGGCGGCAGAGGCTCTCGCTAACGGCACATGTTTCTGGCCATCCGCCGGAGACCCGTCCAAGCTAGGTATCCCAGAAGATATCAGCGAATGGCAACGCGTCCTGTAACAAAAAAAGCCACCCACGGTCAGGATCGCGGCGTTGCTTTACTCGCCTTGAGGCTCTCGACAGTCGGTTTCAACGCCGCCAGCGCTGCGCGCCCTTGCTTGATTGTCTGGTTCGGGAGTCTCGGTTTGGGTTAGCTTAGCGTGCCTCGAAGGGTGGTCCGGAGCCGCCGCAGGCGCGGGCTCGATTATCTGGCCCGCTCATCACCTCGCGCTTCACCGCGCGGCTTGGCACTAACGTCCTGCTTTGCGTCTCGGCGCCGGATATTGGCGAGCTCCGCAAGCTCATTCTTCAGCTCATGACGTCGGGTTTCGACAGCAGGCATGTCGTTGACGAATTGCCGAACTTGACGAGCTAACTCGTGATCCGCTGCCACTCCGGAGCGCTGCAGCTCGGCGGCATAGTCGAGATAACGCCGCCGGATCGCCTCCTGACGTGACTTAATCTGTTCGTCCCAAGCGTGTTTGGCAGTCCTGCCGCCCCTGACCTCCGAAAGCACTTCCTTACGGGCGAGCCGGTCGACATCGGGTGTGATCTTTCGCTTGCGCATAGCGAGGACCGCCCCGCGGTCGGCCTTTCGAACCCGTCCGCGGGTTCGCCGCGGCGTGGCCTCGGCCGCGATCCCGCGAAGCCGGAGTTCGCCAGCAAACCGCTCCCGCCACGCCTGAAGATCCGCCTTGCGAGGGTTGAGGCGCTTGCCGTCGTGGCCGAGTGAGCGAACCGTCAAGTGCACGTGGGGATGCTTGTCATCGAGGTGCTGGACGAAGACGTAGTCGTGATTGTCGCCGAACGTCTCGATGGCAAATGCCCGGGCTGAATCCTTGACGGCCACGGCATCTGTGCCAGCCGGCATCGACAGAATGATGTTGATCGAAAGCGACCCATCGCGGCGTCGCTTATCGTCGAGGCCGGCATCATCCTCCCATTGCTGCTGCAGATCTTTCAATCCGGAACGACCCGCTAGGGTCGCCCCCTGCTCTGTTTCCGCATCAAGCTCGCCGTTTCGCGTGATGTATGCAAGGTGCGACTTGAGATGCGCCACGCCCTTGGTGCGGCCCGTGATCTTGACCATCACCTCCGGTGCTCGACGCACAATGCGTTCGAGCTTTGCACGCATCGCCGGCGTAAGGCGGCCGGGAGCGGCCGGATCGGGGATATCCCACTCCGCCCGCCGGGGGCGCCGATTGGGCGTTTCCCAGACATACGAGATCGGCGGAAGTTCGGAGACGAGGTCGGTCGGCCGCGCCGAGCGCCGGCTCATCGCCGTCCATCCCAATAATCCGCGTTGCCGTGCAGCGCACTACGTAGTCGCGCGAGCTCTGTTTCAATGACCAATTTAGCCTCTTGAATTGCGGATAGATCCGGCTCAACCGCCCTGCCCTGCAGCACGCTGGTGTTTGCAGCGCGCGCGATCTGGTTGATGTTGCCGCCGATCCGGTTGAGCTCGCGCACGATCGCACGAAGCGCCTCATGCTCGTTCGGGGAATGCTGTACAGGCGACCCCAACCGTGAACGCACCAGCGCGACAATCCAGCCGGTTCGCGTCATGCCGCGCTGATGTGAAACTTCAGCGAGCTGCCGCATCTCGCTCTCGCGAAATCGCACCGTCACCTTCTCCGGCCGTCCGACCGGCAACGCCAAGATGCGCGGCGCTGGTGCAGCGAGTGCATCAGCGATGAGACGCCGCAGCAACGCGGATTTTCCGCCCTGGGTAGCTGCAAGAACGGAGAACTGCGCCGCGACCTCGTCCGAGACGCGAAGCGAGATCAGAGCCATGCACTCCAATCCCAATCACGATGTAATACATCGCTGGCGCGAAGCCTATCCTGCACTAGAGAGCAAAAAAATCTGCCCCTTGATGTTGGTTCAAACCAACACTCTCTGCATTCAACGCTCGCCGCTGTGGAGCGATCGAGGGCCCCTGCCCTCTGTGCCACATTCCGCTCGCGGCGGTCCCTTGGCGAAGTAGGTATCGCAAATACCGATGCGCCGGCAAAGGAAACGAAGGCACTAACTAACACCGGCGATGTGGACCGCGACTTTCCAGCAGCCTGCGGCCTCTCTACGGCGCTATGGGGAGCGCGTTCGGCCTTCGGCTGCTGCGCTAACGCGCCATCCTTTGGATGGGAAAGTCGCTCCGTCGGCACACGCCGATAGTCTGTCTCGGCGGCAGCGAAAGTGTCGAACGAGTTCATCTCGACAGGATCTCCTCGATCGTGAGCGCCGACGCCGGAACTTCTTCTTCGTGGTCCGCGCCATCAACCAACACCAGAGCGTGACGGGAGCCCTGCGTCGCGAGCCGATCGATAACAAGCTGTCCGGCTCGGTTCTGATACCGAACCCTGATTGCCAGCGATGCTGCCGACCTCGATTGTGAAACGACGCGAGTTTTTGGCGGTTGATTCTCGGTTGCTGCTTCTCGGTCTTTCGCAGCGTTGCGTGGAAGCACTGCTTCCGGGAGGAAATCGGATTTTTCGGCTCGAGGTTGTCGAGCAGGCAATTCGTTCCGGGGATTGGCACGACCACCGTGCGCGCGCACATCCCGGGCCAGTTGCCGAGCCTGTGCGTCGGTAAAGCTGTCCTGCGTCGCGCATAGCCGCTCGATCTCGTCGGGGTGCGTGCGCCAGGCTTGGTAGAGTTCATAAAGAGCACGAATCGAACTGCCCTCAAGTCGCGCCCGAAGGAATTCCGGCATGCTTTGAACCGACGCGTAACGCGACACCCAGTCTCTTGGCTTGCCCAGCTTGCGCGAGATCTCCGCTTGAGTATCGCCGGCGTCCAACCGGTCAGCGATGAACCTCGCGATCTCGGCCGCGCGCAAATCATCGCGCTGGATATTCTCGATCATCTGAGCGTATCGGTCGGGTAAAGCGACGTCTTGAATGAATGCGGGCATTTCACGCAACCCCGCGCGCTGCGCCGCGCGGTACCGGCGCGCGCCCATGGCGATGACGTAGCGTCCATCCTCATTAGAACGGCGAAGCACGATGGGTTGCAGCACGCCATGCCCGGCAATCGATTGGGAGAGCTCCTCCAGTTCCGGTTCGCTGAAGTTGCGGCGTGGTTGATCGGGGTCTTCGTCAATACAGTCAATCGCGACCAAGAGCGGCCGCCCGGTTGCTGAGCCAGGGTTTGCCGCGACGTCGACGAGTTCCCTGAAGCTGAGATCAAGCGCCATTCGTGGTCTCCTGATCGAGCCGTTCTGCGATCTTGGCGAGAACTGCGCGGATTTCCCGACCTGCTTCTTGCGCCGAGCGACGCTTCAAGCTCCACACCGGCACCCGTTCCGCAACCGCTTCGGCATAGCCGTCCCGTGCAACAATCTGGCCTGGGAACACGTACTTGCCGGCTTCGCGCAACAACTGCTCCAAATGCACTCGTTGACGCGGCGACTTGGTGTTGAAGTTCGACGGCAGCAGGCCGAGGAATCGCGTGTCCTGACGACCGTACCGTCGTTGCACACCGATCACGGTCTGCATCAGGCCTTTAACGCCCTTTACGGAATAATCTTCCAGGTAAATCGGCGCCAACACATGCGAGGCGGCGACCAGGCAGGCGACGCTGCGAAGGCCAAGCGATGGCGGGGTGTCGATCACGCAGACATCGAACCGGTCGGCAACGTCCGCGAGATTCTGCTGCAGGGTCATGACGGCAGCAGCATTACCGCGGTCGATATCCGTCAAGGAACTGTCGGCCGGCGCCAGCGTGATGCCGTGGTTTTCACCAGCGACAAACCGGGTCGCAGGCTTGAAGAGATCGGCCGCCGAAATCGACCCTGTGTGCTGCTTGAGCGTGTCGGTAGCGTTGCCCTGCGCATCAACGTCGATCATCAGAACCCGGCGGCCAGCTTCCGCCATGAACCAGGCCAGATGCACGGCAAGCGTCGTTTTGCCGACGCCGCCCTTTTGATTGTTGATGACGATCGTATTCACCGGGTGGTCCTTGATGAAACCACCTGCGCCCGTTTCATCCATGTTCCTCCGAATTGTGCTTCGCCTACCGGCCCGGTCCTGATCAGACCGGCCTCTTCATCCTCCGTGTTGGTTTGAACCAACACCCGCTGCGGACCAGCGCGTGCCGCAGAATCCTGAAAGCCAGGCACAAAATCCCCTGCCAGAAGAGTCAGGTAGGCCGAGCCACAGCTGGAAAGAGGCGCTCAGCCGAGATGAGTTCGCCTCCATTGGACTGGCGCATACTGGTGTTGACGCAAGACACCAAAAGCAAAGCGCATGCCCTAGCCGTGTTGGTTCAAACCAACACGTTCTGAGGCGACGCCACCTCGCCTGGGAAGACGAACAAAGCCGACGCCCACCAAACCTCGACGAGGGCAAGAGCCGCTCCGCGCCCCAGACTGAAAGCATCGAATTTTGTGCCGATGGCTCGAGCGGATCCCAGTCGGGTCTCCGCTACCGGATAAATCTCGCAAGCGGATTCCTCTCCATTGTCGACGCGCCGCCGACGGCTAAAAGTCATGCAGCCCGGAGCGACGGCTCCAGCCGAGAAAGACCCGTGATCGTCGCTTCCGCCGGTCCCCGTAAGATCGGCAACGTCGCCTGCTTGCGCCGAACGACATCGCTACGCCCGCTCAAGCCGGAATCCAATCCAGCCGGCTCTTACCCATCGCTCACGCTCGTAGCTTTTCGTGGAGCCGAGAGTTGATCTGCGACATCAGGATCGGCCCAAGAGAAAATTCCCCAACCTCCGCTTTCCGCGTTAGCCCGCGCAAGTAGCCGCCCGCTGATCGTATGGTGCCGCTACGCTGCAAGATGCAGGCGACGACGACCGCCGCTTGCGTTTCACCCAACACGGTTTGCGCCTCCTCCCAAGCGCTCGGGCTGATCCCCAGCATCGATCGCACAACGGCCGCGGTGGCGAGGAAATCGCGCCAGTTCGAAATTCCGCCCTTCGCATAATCGACAATGTCCGGACATGCACTCAGGACCATTCCCAACGGATACGTACTCTCGGCGACTCGCGATGGTTGAGGTTTAGGCTCAGCTCTCGCCGCCCTGCCTTCTCGAAGGCTAGGTTCAAGATCAATAGGGGTATCTGGATTTGAATTCTGTATGTGGCGCTCAGAATGGGACTCATTGGCGCTCGGATTCTTCGATTTGATGTGTGCTTCCAGAAGATTGAGCACGTCGTCGGCAAGTTGCGACAACTCGTCGGCGATCGGCTCGAGCTCCTGGCGCGTCGCGGTGCGCGGAATCTGAGCGACCATTGCGCGGAAGGCGGCATGCACCTCCTGCCAATCGGCGGGCCCCTGCCCTGCCCGTCGTGTCGGGACGCCTTCCTCGATGCCAGTTGCAATCATCTTCGCGATGTCGCGCCGGCACAGCGTGATCCGTTCACGCACCACCTTAAGGGCGCGGGCCTCAGCTTCAATATCAGCCGCCAGGCTCTCGAACTCCTCAGAGCGCACGACCAGCGGTGACAGATCGAAGCCGAAGGCGAGCTCGATTTCGCCGGCATCGTCCTTCCGCGCATAGCGCTTGCCATTTGGACTGTCGCGCCGAACGATCAGTCCCGCGTCGACCAGCACGGCGAGGTGGCGCCGCAGCGTCGACGCCGGCATGCCGTGCGCCCGACGACTGAGCTGATGGTTCGACGGGAAGACGATCAGATCATCCTCCCCTGTCAGCGCCGTCTCAGGATGGAAGGTCAGGAGCGCGTTTAACACCGAGAGCGAGCGCTCCGACACCCCAAGGCGCGGCCGTGCCGTGCAGATGGCGTGGAAGATCTTCCATTTGTGCACGATCTTTTCGGGAGGACGTTCGGTTGCGACCATCTGGCTTGCCACATGGGCGAGCGTCAACGACCGCCGCCCAAAGGGCGTCGTTGGGGAGTGTGACTGCATGTCTTTGCCTCAGCTGGGCAAAGAAAATTCGCTCGCCGAAACGGCGCCAGAACGCTTGACAGTGATTCGCGGAAGTGCGATTCTTTGAATGCCAATACAAAGAAGGGGCTTCCGGAACGGCGACGTGACGGGGGCCTTTTTCTTTTGCCTATGGTTCTCCGACGTAGTTGCGGTGGTCTTGATCCGGCCGGCTCATTCCGACCAGGCAAGTTCGGTTCATGCCGGTGGGTCGGCGGCTTTGAATTCGTCGTAAAGGGCTTGCAACCGCTCTCGGACGAAGTCGCCAAACCTCGGAGCGACGCGATCATCAAATATCAGAGTAAGCTTCTTTCCGGCGCGCGAGACCTTCGCGGCGTGCGTTCCATCCTTCGCGGCCCACGTTTCGGCGCGGGCGCGCGACGTCTTTTCGCGCAGGCCATCTGCAAGCGCCTCGAAGCGCTTGTCGGTGTCCAACGCTCTGAATGTCGGAGCTTTGACTATCTCAAGTGCGCGGGTACGATTGTTCTCTCGCTCCAAGAGGTCGGTTAGCTCTTGCCAGCGCACGCGGCCGAAGGCTGGCGCGGGCCCGATGGCGTCGATGACCGGGGCCGGGACTCTGGTCGCAATCGCTATGAGGCGCGAGAGCGCAGCCTTGTCGACGTTGAGCGACGCCATGATGATCTCGCGGGAGAATTTCCGATCCTCGAGCCGCGCTGCGAAGCGCGCGCGCTCGATGAAGGTCAGATCGGTGCGGCCGCTGTTCTCTTGGCCCTGCGCGATGACGAGTTGTTCATCCGTGAGGGAGCGAACCACTGCCCTCACTTTTATGCCCAGTTCGCGGGCCGCCCGCAGACGGCGATGGCCGAATGCGACTTCGTAGCGCTCAGCGCCATTAGGCTTCGGACGAACCAGGATTGGGACGTTTTGCCCGTGCTCACGGATGAGCTCGCGGAAGGCGACGTTCTGCTCCTCGGTAGCCTCCATGCGGTCGGGCACGAAGGAGTTATCAATCAGCGCAGGGTCGAGTTCGACGATGACCTGGCCTTCGATGAGCTTCTGCTCGATTTCTTCCGCGCGCTTGACCTTCTCGGAGATGCCGCCCAGCGACTGCGATATTGCCCCGAGAGCGCTCGATTGTTTGATCGGGCGTTCGAGCCCGAGAAGAGGTCGCGAGCGCTGCGGGGCTGCTTCGTGCATTTCTGCTCGCTGCGCCGAGGCGTCCACCACGGGTGGATCGAAATTGATCTTGCGCGCCATGGTCAGCTCCTAGCCCAGACCTGTTTGATCAGACCTTCGATCTCCCCGTTCACAAGATCGAGCGCTTCGATGGCCCGATCATAGGTGCCCCGGGTGAACTGCTGCCGCTCAACCTCGTAGAGGGTCTGCTTGGTGAGGCCGGCATCGGCGATCGCGGTGCTCTTCACCATTGGGTGGGTCAGCACGCGCGAGCCGAAGATTGAGCGCATCAGACCGACCATTGTCGTCTGTGGCCCATCACTAGGCTCGTAGCGAGTGACCAGATAGCGCATCCAATCATATTGGGTGGCGCCACCGGCGTTCGCGACAACGTCGAGAAGGCTCCCCGTCATGTTGAGGAACTGAGACATCGACATCACATCGAGCATCTGGGGATGCACTGTGATCAGGACCGCGGTCGCTGCGCATAGCGCGGAGAGCGTAAGGAAACCGAGTTGCGGGGGGCAATCGATTACGACGACGTCATAGGCATCACTGACTTGGGCCAGAGCTTCGCCGATCCTAGCGAAAAACAGTGAGTCGTTGCTCTCTCGTGCTATCAACGCCTTGGGTGTCTCATGCTCAAACTCCATGAGTTCGAGCTGTCCTGGAACGATGTGAAGGTTCGGAATGTAGGTGCCGCGGACGATCTCCGGCATTTCCCGGCGGTCGGCGTCATAGCGAATGGCGCCGTAGATCGTTTCATTCTCACCGACATCAAGTTCGGGTTGATGCCCAAAAAGTGTCGAGAGGCTCGCTTGCGGATCGAGATCGATTGCAAGGACCCGGTAGCCGCGGAACGCAAGATATTGGGCGAGATGTGCGGCCGTGGTGGTTTTGCCGCTACCGCCCTTGAAATTCATTACTGAGATGACCTGCAGCGCCTCGGCGTCGCGTCGGCGTGGGACGTATCGACGGGCCCCTTTACCGGTGCTATCGAGGTCACTGCGAAGCTCGTCGATTTCTTCGATCGAATAGCTCCGACGGGTGTTGGGTGGCGCGGGCGGCCCCTTCCCTTCCGATACGAGTTGCCGAAGATAGCCCTCGGCGATGCCTATAAAGCGAGCGGCTTCCGCCGGCGAAAAGCGGCGTATGGTCTTTTGGGCCGCGGGCGGAAAGTCGCGAAGCTGTTGCGCACGTAACCGCGCCGATAGCTCCGCCGCGTCCGCATTGATCAGCGACCGCAGATCTCGCACATTATGTTCTAGGATCTTAGTCGACGTCGGCATTCCCGATCTCTGCATCTGCGGATTATTGAGCAGTTGGTCTCAAAAAGCGCTGATGCCGAGTAATGCCCGATTCTTTCGACGCCGCAAGGACTATTGAGTTAACGAGAAGTTAACGGCTACGAGTGTTGCGAGACCAATCGGCGTCGTCGCACATGAATCAGTCCGGGAAATATGCAGTTGTACTGCTGACAACTTAACGACGGCGGGAGTCATTTCCCGAATCAGTTCGTCGCATAGTGGACCGAAGCATTGCGCCGGCGAGCAAGCAACCGACTGATCCGACTCGCGGATTTCGCAATCGGGCCTCGCTAATGGAGGCGGCCTGCTGCGACCGACGAACGCCGCAACGTCAGAGTCGAATCATAAACGAGGCCGATTTGTGAACAACCCGCGCTTATCAACATAGACACTTTTCGGAAACAAATTCCTAATCCGCGCGACAAATTCGGCTTTCTGCCGATTGCGAGTGCAAGCTTTGGACTAGAGGCGAGGAGGCGGCACTTGGCGAGTTGTACGCTGACAACTCAGCGGCGCCCTGCGCTAAACTCCCAAGCGGGCGGCGCGTCCCTGACTGCGCTCAGCCTCATTGTAGTAGCTGGCCGCCTGTTGCACCGAGCGATGTTGGGATTGCTGCATAGCCTCGGGCAAAGCAACGCCCCGTCGCGCTGCTTCGGTCAAATACCCCGCACGCAGTTCGTGAGCGGAAAACTCCCGCGCATCGAGCCCCGCCATCGTGCAGCGGTGCTTCACGATCAGGTTTGTCGGTCAGGAGCTCCGCAAGCCTGTCGCGCCGTTCCATCGGCAGGACCGCCGAGAGCGCGTCGAGCTGCAGGGCCCGCCCGCCGCGCTTCCGAATCCGAGACGAGTACGCGCGAGGTGAGGTCGTCTATGGCCGGAGTTCCTCTAAAAGCCATAGGTCCGATCCGCCCAGTGCAGCAGCACGCGAGCGTCGGGATCGGGCAGGCGAACGCGCTGCGCCTTCAGGCCTTGCGCAATCGCCATGCCGATGTCGGGATCAACCCAATGGCCATGGGTCATCAAGAAGAACCAGCCGAAGGACAGGCCGACCTCACTGTCCACGGCCTCAATCCGATCCATCAGCAGATGCACCGAAACATCCGATGCCATGAGCAGCCGCTCCTTGGGGGGCTTCAGCGGCCGGGGGATGAAACCGACTTCGCGCTCGCCCTTGTGGGTATAATCACGAACATCGAGCGCCCAA
>RXJC01000484.1 GCA_003963435.1 Bradyrhizobiaceae bacterium
GCCGCCGCGCGAAGGCCAGCGACAGGCCGAGGCCCGCGATGAAGACGCCGGAACCCTGGGTGAGACGCTGCATCAGATGAGGCCGTCCAATGAGCTGGATGCGTGTTGCGGAGGCCATCAATACCACGACGACATCGGCGAGCGTGTTCAGTGTCACCGAAATCGCGCCCAGCATGATGAATTGCAGCGTCGGGCTTGCTCCCGCGGGATCGAGGAACTGCGGGATGAAGGCGAGAAAGAACGCAGCCGTCTTCGGGTTCAGCGCTTCGACCAACACGCCGTCGCGAAACGCGCGCTTGTCGCCGACGGCTTCGCTCTCCAGCGACAGCGCCCGGCCGGCGCTACGAAAGGTCTTGATGCCGAGCCAGACCAAATAGAGCGCGCCGACGAATTTCACGGCGGCGAACAATTCGGCGCTCGCAAGGACGATTGCGGAGATGCCGAGGCTGCCCGCGACCACATGAACCAGCCCGCCCAGCGCCGTGCCCGCGGTCGAGGCAAAACCGCTGGCTTGTCCTTCGGACAGGGTCCGGGCCGCGACGTAGAAGATGCCGGGGCCGGGAACGGCGGCAATGAGACAGGCCGCGGCGAGGAACAGCCAGAAGTTCGTTTCGATCATCCTGTTTTCGTAACGGAGCGGGCCGCGATTGCAAGTCTTCTGGTCCCCCGGCCTCTCGTTTAGTCCATGCGGCGGAAGATCACGCTGGCATTCACGCCACCGAAGCCAAAGCCGTTGGAGATGGCATGCTGCATCGGCATCGGCCGGGCGGTGCCGGCGACGATGTCGATACCATCAGCGCCCGCATCGGGGTTTTCGAGATTGAGGGTCGGCGGCGCGATTTGGTCGCGCAAAGCGAGCACAGTGAAGATCGCCTCGAGGCCGCCGGCGGCGCCGAGCAGATGGCCGGTGGCAGACTTGGTCGCGCTGACGGCAATGCTACGGCTGCGGCCGAACAGCGCGGCGATCGCGCCGAGCTCGCTCTCGTCGCCCGCAGGCGTCGAAGTCGCGTGCGCATTGAGGTGCTGCACATCCGCCGGCGCAAGACTTGCCTGCCGAAGCGCGATCTCCATGGCGCGGCGGGCGCCCTCGCCGTCGGGCGGACCTGATGTCATGTGATAGGCATCCGCGGTCGTGCCGTAGCCGACGATCTCCGCGATCGGCGTCGCGCCGCGCGCCAGTGCATGTTCCAGCGCCTCGACCACCACGATGCCTGCGCCTTCGCCCATCACAAAGCCGTCGCGCTTCTGATCGAACGGGCGCGAGGCCCGCGCGGGCTCGTCGTTGAAGCCGCTCGACAGCGCGCGGGCCGCCGAAAAGCCGCCGAGGCTGACGATGTCGATGCAGGCCTCCGCGCCGCCGCAGATCGCGACATCGATCTCGCCTGATCGGATCATGCGCGCGGCATCGCCAATCGCCTGCACGCCGGCGGCGCACGCGGTGACCGGCGTACCCAGCGCGCCCTTGTAGCCGTATTTGATCGAGACATGGCCGGCAGCGAGATTGGCCAGAAACGAGGGGATGGTGAACGGCGAGAGCCGGCGCGCGCCGCGCTGCTCGGTGATGCGCACGGCCTCGGCCATTGCCGGGAAGCCGCCGACGCCAGAGGCGATGATCGTCGCGGTGCGTTCCAGTGCGCTCGCGTCCTGCGGCGTCCATTTGGCCTGCGCGACCGCTTCCGCCGCGGCGAGCAGGGCGAACAGGATAAAGCGGTCCATCTTGCGCTGGTCTTTTGGCGCGGCAGCTTGCGCGGGATCGAAGCCGCCTTCGGCATCGTCGGCCTTGTCAGGCACGCGGCCGGCGATGCGCGCAGGCAGCGCCTGTGCCCATTCGGGGAGGGGGCGCAGCCCGCTTTGGCCGGCCAGCAGCCGGCGCCAGGATAGTTCGACACCGCAGGCCAGCGGCGACACCGCGCCCATTCCCGTCACGACGATACGACGCATGTCAGTCTCCGGCCGGCGCAATGGCCGGGTTCATGGCCTTGAGCGAAGCGATGCGCCGACGCATCCCGCGGCTTGCGCGGGGGCCGGCGATCGCGACCGTATTGGCGAGCGTTATCGGCTGCATGCTGGCGGCGTCGACGATCACGGGATCGAGCGGGCGGACCTCGTCGCGGCTGGCCAGCAGAATGGACTCGCCCTTCGGCGCGAGATGCCTGTTGCCCCAGGCCAGCAGCGCCGCGATCACGGGAAAGAAATCCCGCGCTTTGTCCGTCAGCACATATTCGTAGCGCGGCGGCCGCTCATGATAGCGGCGGCGCACGAACATGCCCGATGCGGTGAGGTGAGCGAGCCGCCGCGACAGGATGTTCGGCGCGATGCCGAGGCTCTGCGAGAACTCGTCGAACTTCGTCGCGCCCTGGAACGCATCGCGCAGGATCAGGATGCTCCACCATTCGCCGACCGTCTCCACGGCGCGGCCGACCGGGCATTCCTGGATGGAAGGGGATTTGGGCTGCATGGCGGAAACGTAGGCCAGTGACTTGCAAAATGCAAGTAACAGGAGGTGCGCCGAGGCAGGGCCGCGAGGTTGTTGCCAATGCGAGAGTTGTCGCCGCGACCGAAACGCGAGACGTCGAACGACGGCCGGCGGTATATTCCGTCATTGCGAGCGCAGCGAAGATTCCATGGGGAGTGGATAGCGAGCCAGCCTGAGACCAGACTGAGGTTGCATCCATTCAACCTGGAGACA
>RXJC01000247.1:0-476 GCA_003963435.1 Bradyrhizobiaceae bacterium
AACTACGATATGTTTCCGAAATTCCCCGCGCTGAAGGATTTCCTGGCGTTCTGGCAGGAGAAGCTCGACGGCCCGCTCCATTCGGTCACCGTGGCGCATTCGAAGCTGATCAAGCCGGCCGAGCTGCGCGCCGTGGACGGCGTGTTCCGGCTGCATTGAGGCAAGCACCGGTCCTGTAGGGTGGGCAAAGGCGCGCTCTTGCGCGCCGTGCCCACGATCTTTCCGATCGGCCGCAGATACGTGGGCACGCTTCGCTTTGCCCGCCCGACGACATCGTCGTTGAAGCTACGCCAGAGCGAACGCGCTGTCCGCGCGATCGGAGGGCAATCAGCTGCCGCTGCTGCAATAGCGCCGCCACATCGCGCGATAGGCCTCGTCCACAGCTCGCCCGTAGGCGACGGGGTTGCCGGCGGCTGCGGCCCCGATCTTGTCGGGCAATGCGAGGCGCAGCTCGTTGAGCTCGTCAATTTGCGAGG
>RXJC01000247.1:526-3093 GCA_003963435.1 Bradyrhizobiaceae bacterium
CTCGGCTTGTTGCGATGTCGATATAAGCCTCATCGCTGTCGGTGACCCAGTCGGGCAGGCCAAGCGCCGTGAGGATGGAGCCGGCAGCGCGGCTGGGCAGGCTGTTGCCGAGTTTCGCGACCACCGGCACGCCCATCTGCAGCGCTTCCCACGTGCTGACGCCGCCATTCTGCGGGAACGGGTCGAGGCAGATATCGACGCGATTGAACGACAGCAGATGCTCGCTGCGCAGGGTGGCGCCGAGCAGCTCGACGCGTTCGGCCGGCACGCCGCACGCCTCTAACCGCGCCAGCAAATTTTCGCGGACCAACTGGTCGTCCAGCGCGACGTCCTTGATCAGCAGTCGCGAGCCGGGCACGCGCGCGAGAATGCTGGACCAGGCTTGCGCTGCCTCGTTCGAGATCTTGCTGATGCGGTTGAAGACGCCGAACGTGACGAAGCCGTTCGAGATCGCCGGCGTCGGCGTCCGCGCAATCCCGTCGGGCAGCGGCGTCAGCGTCACGAAGCACGGCAGGTCGACGACGGTCTCCGCAAACAGATGCCGAACCTCGTGCGGTATCGCAACCGGGTCGGAGAACAGATAGTCGATCGTCGGCAGCCCGGTGCCCGTGCCGTGGCCCCAGCCATGGACCTGGATCGGCGCCGGCTTGCGCGCAAACACGCCGAGGCGGTTGCCTCTGGTATGGCCGGACAGATCGATCAGGATGTCGATGCCGTCGGCGCGGATCTCGGCGGCGAGGCGGTCTTCGGTCCATTGCGAAGCGTCGCGCCAGCGATCGGCGATCTCCCGGAATTGGCCGGTCGTCGCATCCACTTTCGACGAGCAGGCATAGCACACGATCTCGAATTGGGTCCGGTCATGGTGCTGAAGGACCGGCATGAAGATCAACGCGGCCGAATGCGCGTTGAAATCCGACGAGACATAGCCGAGCACCAGGCGGCGATCCGGATCGCGGCTGTTGTCATGCGGTCTCGGCGTTTCCAAAGCGATCTTCGCGCCGACGCGCTCCCACCATATCTGACGCGCTTGCTGATGCCGTTCGACGGTGGCGTCGCCCGCAAAGTCGAGCGTGAAGATCTTGTTGGAGATCGCGCTCTGCAGGTCAGGCTGGATCTCGAGCGCCTTGTCGAAACTGGCGAGGGCTTCGTCGACCCGGCCAAGTCCGGCGAGGCAGAGACCCAGCACCAAATAAGCTGGAATGGAATGAGGATCGATCGCGAGGGCCTGCTCGCAATCGTGCGATGCCTGGGCAATCTGCTGAATCTGGAGCAACACACCGGCCCGTGCGAGCCACCCATTGGCGTCGTCGGGTGCGAGCGCGATGGCCCGATTGCCGTCCGCCAGGGCTTCGTCAAATCGCTGAAGTTCCCGCAAAGCCGTGGAGCGGTTCGCGAGCGCTGCCGCATAGTCGGGCTTGATCGCGAGCGCGCGGTTCAAGCTTGCGACGGCCTCGTCATAGCTGCGCTCGCGGCAGAGCGCCCAACCCCGGCCGTTATGGGCTTCCGCCAGGTTCGGGTCGAGTGCGAGCGCCTTGTCGTAGCTGCGCAGCGCCTCTTCGTGAAGTTCCAGGGCCACGCTCGCATTGCCGAGGTTGGAGAGGGTTACGGCGTGGTTGGGCCGCAAGGCGAGGGACTTTCGATAGCTCGCGCAGGCCTCCTCGTGACGCCGTAAGCCGTTGAGGGCGATGCCCAGGCTCATATGAGCATCGGCGGATCGCGGATCCGCGGCGACCGCCCGGCTCAGCAGCATTTCGGCTTGCTGATAGTTCTTGGCATCGGATTCCATGATGCCGAGCATGTGCAGCGCGACGATTTGGTTGGGCGCGAGCTGCAGGACCTGGCGATAGGCGGCCTTCGCCTCCGGCAAGAGTCCCATCTTGTGCAGCTGGAGTGCGTGGCCGAGCAGCGGCAACACTTCGGCTTTCTGCCGCTTCTGAAGCCGGGCATTTTGAAATGCACGCTGACCGACGCTGTTGCCCATGGATCAAGTCCCCCAGAATCTCACGGGCGAGATTAATTCAGCGCGGAAACGAATACGAGACGACGGCCGTTCGCCACGACAGCCTCGGACAAGCTACGATGGGGTCTTCGACAAACCAGCCTCGAGGACCGCAATTGCTGCCGTGCCCAAGACTGGATAGTCTGGCTTCGGTCGTGGCCGTCTGGCGGCAGCGGCCCGGATCAGGGAGGCAGACAATGGCCAAGCAAAAGGCATCAAGACCGGCAACGAAGACCGCGGTGAAGAAGCGTAGCGGAGTAAAGGCCGCAGCGCGCTCGCCGGCGCGCAAAGCGGTGAAGGCGAAGGTCCCCGCTGTGGCTCCGAAAAAGCCCGCGCGCCCGAGGCAACGCGTCGCGATCAGCCATCATCGCGAGGAAGACTTCAAGGCCGACGGCCTGCGCGCCTATGCGAAATACCGCGACCTCGGCATCGCCGATGCGACCCACGGTCTTGCGCAGGCGCATGTGATCCGCCTGCAGGGCCCCTGCAATCCCGCCGAGGTCTCGAAGCTGCATTTCCACGACGTCGAATTCCAGATGGTCTACGTGCTCAAGGGCTGGGTGAAGAC
>RXJC01000399.1 GCA_003963435.1 Bradyrhizobiaceae bacterium
AAACCAGAGCCGCGGGGGACCGGGATGTCTCGTATCGGGAAAGCATCATTAATGTCGCTTAAATGCGATTGCGCGGATTGGCCGAAAACCGCAGAGAACACCCGTAAATTTCCGGAGGACAACACGACGTGCGCCGTTAGACTTCGCGGCCCAAACGTGGACAATGGGCTGACGCGCTACACGCAGTGCACATCAAGATGCGCCAGGGGAAACAAATGCCGGCTGCCGGTCCGTCGTCCGAACCCATCATTCCAACCGTTCAGCTCACTACCCAGATACGCGATTGCCTGCGCGCGATCGTGGGTGAGAAGGGCCTGATCGATGACGAGCACGGCAAGCAGCCGTTCGTGACGGATTGGCGCGGATTGCTGGTCGGAGGCGCCGGGGCCGTCGTTCGCCCCGGGAGTACCGAGGAGGTCGCGAAGGTGGTCAGGCTCTGCCACGAGCACGGCATCGCGATCGTGCCGCAGGGTGGCAACACCGGCCTGATGGGCGGCGCCACGCCGTGGCCCGCGCACACCGGCATCGTGCTGTCGCTTGGCCGCATGAACCGCGTGCTGGACATCGACGCCACCGGATACACCATGACGGTCGAGGCCGGCTGCGTGCTGCAGACCCTGCAGGAGACGGCCAGCCGGCACGACAGGTTCCTGCCGCTCAGCCTCGGCGCCCAGGGCTCCTGCATGATCGGCGGCAATCTGTCGACCAACGCGGGCGGCGTGCAGGTGCTGCGCTATGGCAATGCCCGCAACCTCGTGCTGGGGCTCGAGGTGGTGCTGCCGAGCGGCGAGGTCTGGGATGGCTTGCGCGCGCTCAAGAAAGACAACACCGGCTACGACCTCAAGCACCTCTTCATGGGCGCCGAAGGAACGCTCGGCGTCATCACCAAGGCCGTGCTCAAGCTGTGGCCGGCGCCGAAGGACGTCTGCACCGCGTGGCTGGCGATCCGGGATCCGCGCGCCGCGTTGGAGATCCTGTCGGAGGCCCATAGCGCGTCCGAGGACAATGTCGGGTCCTGCGAGCTGATGAGCCGCGCCGCCATCGACATGGTGCTCCGCCACATTCCCGGCACGCAGGATCCGCTGAAGGCGGAGACGCCATGGTACTTGCTGCTGGAATGGTCGTCGGCGCGGGCACGCCAGGACGGAGAAGCGGGCATGTCGGAGAAGCTGGAGGAGTTTCTTAGCCGCCAGCTCGAGGCCGGACGCGTGCTCGACGCGGCAATCGCACAGACGGTCGGTCAATCCCGCAACATGTGGCGCATCCGCGAGGGTGTCGCCGAGGCCTCCCGTGCCGAGGGGCCGGGGCTCAGCTACGATGTCTCCGTGGCGATCTCCAGGATTCCTGAGTTCATCGATCTCGGGCTCAAGGCCGTGCGCGACATTCTCCCGACCATCCGGCCCTATCCGCTCGGGCACATCGGCGACGGCAATTTGCATTTTTCGTTCATGGCGCCGGTGGGCATGGATCAGCAGACGCTGACGCAATACAAGGCCGCCATCACCCGGGCGGTGAACGACCTCATCACCTCCATGGACGGATCGATCTCGGCCGAGCACGGCATCGGCATCGACAAGCTCGACGAGCTCAGCCACTACCGCTCGAAGACCGAGCTCGACATCATGCGCACCATCAAGCGCGCGCTCGATCCGCAGAACATCATGAATCCCGGCAAGGTGCTGCGGGTGTAGGTCCCCTCGACCTACTGCATGATCGCGGCCGCGATCTTCTCCGCCGACATCAGCACCGGGAAATTGGTGTTGGCGCACGGCACCACCGGGAAGATCGAGGCGTCGACGACGCGCAGGCCCTGCACGCCCTTGACGCGGCCCTGGTTGTCGACCACCGCCATGGGATCGTCGGCCCGGCCCATGCGGCATGAGCAGGAGGCGTGCCAGACGCCGATGGTCGCCTTGCGCACGAAGGCCTCCAGCGCCTCGTCGTCGGTCATCACCTGATCGAAGGTGAACCCCTCGACCACGAAATTGTCGATCATGTAGTGGCGCAGCGCCGCCGGTCCGTCCATCAGCGTCGCGGCGATCTTGGTCAAGATCCTGTTCCTGGTGTTGACCACGCCGATCTTGCGGACCTTGTCGGTATAGGCGGCCGGGAACGGCTTGTCCGTCACCTTCCTGACGATGTCGCTCATCTGAATGGCCGCCATCTTGCGGAAGCCGCTCATCAGGCGATCGAGATCGCGCCGATCGGACAACAGGTTGAACTCGACGATCGGCTCCGCTGACGGGTCGCGCGAGGCAAGCTTGACCTGTCCGGTCTCCGAATAGGTCTTGTTGACGAAGGTGAGGAGCGAGCCGATCTGCTCGCCGACCGCATGCCAGGCCGACTTGGAGAGCAGGACGACGAACATGTCGCCCTTCGGCACGCCGGCAAGGCCCGAGGAATAGCGCAGGCCAAGCTGCATGTGGCGCCGCGTGTGCTCGTTCATGCGCGCGCCGCGGCGGACGAAGGACGACAGCGAGATCGAGGGATGATCCATCAGGCGCTGGCCGACGCCCGGCAGCGCCGCCAGCACGGGAATGCCGAGATCCCTAAGATGGCCGACCGGCCCGATGCCGGCACGCAGGAGATGCGCCGGCGAATGGATCGCGCCGCTGGAGAGGATGATCTCGCGCCCACGGAATTCCTGCTCGCGCCCGTCGACGACAGCCTTCACGCCGACGCATTGCGTGCGGTCGAACAGCAGCTCTCTCACCTGCGTGTTGGTGGAGATGGTGAGATTGGCGCGCCGGCGGGTGTCGCGGTCGAGATAACCCATCGCGGCCGATACGCGCTGCTCGGCCTGGTTGGAATGCGTCACCGGAAAAAAGCCATCGACGAACTCGCCGTTCTGGTCTGGCAGGAATTGGTGACCGGCCTGCTGGAAGGCGTCGGCGAACGCCTGGGAGTGCTTGGTCCAGTGCTCCCTGGGGATGCGGCGGACCGGAATTCGGCCGTCCTTGCCGTGATAGGGACCGTCGAAATCGAGATCGCGCTCGACCTTCTTGAAGAAGGGCAGCACGTCGTTCCAGGTCCACCCCTCCGCGCCGCGCGCGTCCCATTCGTCGTAATCGGTCGGCGCGCCGCGGTTGGCCATCTGGCCGTTGATCGACGAGCCGCCGCCGAGCACCCGCGCCTGCTCGTATTTGCGCAACGGCGGACGCGCCTCGTTCGGATTGTTGTGGCTGACGACCTGCGTCGTGACCTTGAGCTCGGTCCAGTGGAAGCGCGGATCGAAATAGGCCGTGCCGGGGTAGCTGTCCTTGATCTCGGCCGGCTCGTTGCCGGGCGGCGTGTCCTGCCCGGCCTCGCACAGCAGGACCTTGTTGGCGCTTCGAGCGGAGAGCCGGTGGGCCAGCACGGACCCCGCCGAGCCGCCGCCCACGATGATGAAGTCGTACACGATTGGCGTTTCCTGTTGTTCTTGTTCGTTGAACGTAGCGCGTTCTCGTTTTGAGGTCACGCGATCGCGGCCGCGACAAGATTGTCGCGGTCGCGATGATGGCGGAGCATCACGGCCTGATCGAAAAGTTCTGCGGCGGCCCGGCTTTTCGCAGCGGCTCGGCCAGCCGGGCAAACTCGCACAGCAGCGAGCGTGTCTTGCGGGGATCGATGATCTCCTCGACCCAGAATTTTTCGGCCGAGCGGAACGGTGAGCGCAGCTTGTTGAGGCGCTCCTGGATTTCCTCCAGCTTGGCCGCCTTGTCCTCGGCCGCGTCGATGTCGGCGCGGTAGGCCGCCTCGATGCCGCCTTCGAGCGGCAGCGAGCCCCAATAGGCCGACGGCCAGGCGTAGCGGATCGAGAAGCGGTCGGCCGGCTGGTGCACGACGCCGGCGACGCCGAACGCGTTACGCAGGATCACGGTGCACCAGGGCACGGTGGTCTGGTTGACCGCGGCCATGACGCGGACGCCGTGACGGATGGTCGCCGTCTTCTCGGCATCGAGACCGATCATGAAGCCGGGACAGTCCATGAGATAGACGATCGGCAGATGGAAGGTCTCGGCGAAGTCGACCCAGCGGACCACCTTCTGGCAGGCATCCGCCGTCCAGGAGCCGCCATAGTGAAAGCTGTCGCTGGCGAGCAGCAGCACCGCCCTGCCCTCGAGGCGAGCGAGGCCGACGATGATCGGCTTGCCAAAATTCTTGCCGACCTCGAAGAACGAGCCCCTGTCGACGACCGATTCGATGATCGGCCGCATCTTGTAGACCTGCTTGCGGTTGCGCGGCACCGCGTTCATCAGCGCTTCGTCGCGGCGTTCGGGATTGTCGGCGCAAGGCAAGGTCGGCGGCAGCTCGTAGACCGACGACGGCAGATAGGACAGGAAGCGCCGCGCGCAGGCGAACGCCTCCTCCTCGGTGTCGACGGCATGGTCGACCGCGCCGGCGCGGGTCTGGATGTCGGCGCCGCCGAGTTCCTCCTTCGAGAGGTCCTGCCCGAGCGCCTTCACCACCGGCGGTCCGGCGACGAACATTGCCGACTTCCGGGTCATGATCGAATAGTGGCTGGCGGCAAGGCGCGCGGCGCCAAGGCCGGCAACCGAACCGAGGCCGAGCGCCACGACGGGCACGCGCGACAGGTTCTCGGTCGTGAAGCGATACCAGCGCGTGCCGCCGATTCCGCCCGGCAGATTCGCCGCGCCCTTGGTCTCGATGGTCTTGACCGAGCCGCCGCCGCCGGAGCCCTCGACGATGCGGACGATCGGCAGGCGGAGATCGTGCGCCATCTCCTCCGCCATCAACGGCTTTGCGGAAATCGACGCATCCGCCGACCCGCCGCGCACCGTGAAGTCGTCGCCGACGACCACGATCGTGCGGCCGTCGACACGCGCGCGGCCGAACACGCAGTTCGCCGGCGTCAGCTTCTGCAATTCGCCGCTGGAATCGTACTCACCGATGCCGGAGACGGCACCGATCTCGTGAAAGCTGCCTCGATCAGTAAGCTTGTCGATACGCTCCCGAACAGTCAGCCGGCCCTGGTCATGCTGTCGCTTGACCTTGTCAACGCCGCCCATCTCCCGCGCGAAGGCTTCGCGCCGGGCGAGCTCGTCGAGTTCCGGCTTCCAGTTCATTCACTCCCTCCGAATTGATCGGCTTGTTATTGTTGTGCACGGCCATGGCGACCGGTTTGCGCGAGATGCGGTTGTTGAAGGCGTCGCCCTCCGCGCCTTCCATCAGGCTGCCGAGCGAGCGGCCAAGCTGAACCATCAGCGGAGCGACTTCGTCATGCAGACGCTGCTCGTCATACATCGCCGAAAGCAGGCCGATCGTGATGACCACGAAGGTCTGGTATTGCGGCGACCAGATCGGCACCGCGAGGCCGTTGATGTGCGGGCTCCACAGGCCGCAGGCCACGACATAGCCGCGCTCGCGCAGCATCTGGCGGTTGGCCTCGATCCGGGGCCTGAGGATCTTCGCGGCCTCGGGCGCTTCGCGCTCCATCTCCGCGATGTAGGCGTCGCCGACCTCGGGCGCGAGCGCCGCGGTGTAAGCCGCGCCTGCTGCGGTCGATGCCATCGAGATGCGGCTGCCGGTGCCCTCGTGCAGGCCGAGCGCGTTCGGGGACCGCGCGAACTGGAGATAGACGAGATGGAAGCGATCGGGCACCACGAATCCGACCGTGCCGGGAAGCTGCTCGGCGACTTCCTGCAGCCGCTGGCGGATCATGCTGCGCAGCTGCGCGCCCTTCATCATCGAAGCGCTCATCGCCACCGCGCTGGGGCCAATGCGATATTTTTGATCACGCGGCAGATAGACCAGTTGTCCCATCCGCGTCAGCGTGTGCGTGAGCCGCGACACCGTCGAACGCGGCAGGCCGCAGCGATTCGAAATCTCGAGATTGCCGAGCCTCGCCTCGTGGCCCTCGAAGCATCGCAACACGTCGAATGCGCGCGAGACCACCTGGATGACATCACCCTCGCCGGCATCGCCAGCGAGCGCGCCTTGCCTGCTCAACCGCTCTGAACGTCGTCCCATGTTCCCTACCAGTTGTTCCGCTCTGCGGAAT
>RXJC01000528.1 GCA_003963435.1 Bradyrhizobiaceae bacterium
GCTGACGACTTAAGGAATACACTAAGCGGAAAGACTCGCAACGAATTGATTCACACTTGAGCCACCAAAAAAACTTGACGTCGGTTAACG
The DNA here is from genome assembly GCA_003963435.1 of Bradyrhizobiaceae bacterium. GTDB lineage: Bacteria > Pseudomonadota > Alphaproteobacteria > Rhizobiales > Xanthobacteraceae > Bradyrhizobium. Next base: position 91 of record RXJC01000528.1, read on the forward strand.
TCGCACGCGACTTGTGCACAGGCGTCGGACCAAGTTTTTGGATTCGTGTGCAGAATCGAAAATGCTGCGCCTCATGTGACAATTCTCGGCCACTGCGAATTTTTTTTACAATTTTGTCACGCACGCGATGCGCGGGGCGAATTTTCCAAATGCTTGCCGTCGCTATGTCGATAAGTGATTAGCGAGACATCGTTTTTTGAGTCTCGTTTCACAGGGTAACTCCACGCTGATGTGCGTTCCTGTGAATCTACGGTGTGTAGAACTTTCGTCGCCTGCGAATTCAAATTGAGCCCGCAGCACAGGGATTTTTGCAACGCGGTGAAAGTTTCCCCTGTTGCAGGACGTCGGCAGGTAGAACTACGGAACGAAGAATAACGCAGGCGGCGCGAACCATCCAAACGAAGATCGACCGCGCGTGTCTGCTTGCGTGAATATGACAGGCAACAAAAAAGCCCGGTGTGATGCCGGGCTGTTTGACGCGTGCGATGTTCGATCGATCAGTCGATCGATCCGCCGTTGCTTGCCGAGCTTACTTGCTGAGCTTACTTGGCGAGCTTGGCGATCTGCGCGGTGAGGCGCGAGACTTTGCGGCTGGCGTTGTTCTTGTGAATGATGTTGCGCTGTGCGGCGCGCATCAAGGCGGGCTCGGCATTCGCCAGCGCCTTCACGGCAGCGGCGCGGTCGCCGGTCGCGATGGCTTCCTCGACGGTCCGCACGGCACCGCGCATCTGGGTGCGGCGCGACTTGTTGACGGCGGTGCGGCGGGCGATCTTGCGCGTCGCTTTCTTGGCGGAAGTAGTATTAGCCATGGTCTCAATATCCTTTGCGGGTACCGGTCGCGTCTTGGTCGGGTAGCGCCGGCTTGCTTGACCGCGGAATCGACGCTCGGATTTAGGGTGTTCGGTTGCTGGGCTGTCCCGGGAACATGAGGCCTCAACGCGCCAAAAGCTCGAGTGGCCTGCTACTGCTCAAAGAACAGCGGCGGCAGGATTGCGCCCACCGCCAGTTGGCGCCCTTATAGAGAGGGTCTTTGGCACCGTCAACGCTTTCGGAGCTGGAAAACCGCTCCCAAGACGCTCGGCAGGGCGCCGTAACGCTCTGAAGTGGTTGAATTTCTGCCGTCACCGGGCTATTTGGCTGGCGGCGTTCTTAAGGTCCTCCGATCGGACGACCGGATAAGGTGAGGCATGATCCGCGGCTTTTTTCGATTGATTGGGCTGTTGCTGCTCGCCGGCGGGTTCATCTTCATGGTCTATGACGGCGCCCGCTGGGTGGCCGACCAGACCCTCAAATTCACCCGGTTCGGCCAGTTCTGGAACGACGTCAATCAGGCCAGCCAGGCGGCCTTCCGCACCTGGGTTGAGGCCAAGGCGCCCTGGCTCTGGACCTCGGTGATCCGCCTGCTGCTGGATCAGCCCGTCTTTGCCGTCCTCGGCATTCTCGGCATCCTGCTGATGATCCTGTTCCGGCCGCGGAAACCGCTGATCGGCTATTCCCGGGATTGACCTTCAATTCCCGCCGGGATTGAGTTTCAATTCCCGCCGGGTTTGACCTTGGAAGTCCCGGGAGCGGTCTTCGCAAAGGGCGGCGTAACAGGGCTGCCCTCGCCGCCGTAGATCCCTATATTCCCACTCATCGCGAGCACGGCGCCTCGAGCATCTGGCTTGAGGCGACAGACGGCTCGTTTCGGAGACCGATCATGCTGTTCATGCGCAAGTCCACCGCACTGCCGAGTGCAGCTGAGGCGCTGCCCGGCCGCGCGCAAGCCATTCCGACCGCGACCACGCATTTCGTCAACGGCAGCAAGCTCAAGCCGCCTTATCCCGCGGGGCTCGAGCAGGCCGTGTTCGGGCTCGGCTGCTTCTGGGGCGCCGAGCGCAAATTCTGGGAGCTCGGCGACGGCATCTACACCACCGCTGTCGGCTATGCCGGCGGCCACACGCCGAACCCGACCTATGAAGAGACTTGCTCGGGCCGCACCGGCCACACCGAAGTGGTGCTGGTCGTGTTCGATCCGAACAAGATCTCGTACGCGACGCTGTTGAAGACGTTCTGGGAGAGCCACGACCCGACGCAGGGCATGCGTCAGGGCAACGACGTCGGCACGCAGTACCGAAGCGCGATCTACACTTCTTCCGATGCGCAGCAGAAAGCGGCCGAGGAGTCGAAAGCGCTCTACCAGAAGGCGCTCGCGGCCAGGGGGCTCGGTGCCATCACCACCGAGATCGCGCCGGCAGGCGAATTCTATTTCGCCGAGGATTACCATCAGCAATATCTGGCGAAGAATCCCGCCGGCTATTGCGGCTTAGGCGGCACCGGCGTGTCCTGCCCGATCGGCGTCGGTGTAAGCGCGTAGGCGCAAGTCGTCGAAGTGTGCGTGCTTACCCTCCCCTGGAGGGGGAGGGTCGCTACGCAAGCAGCGAAGCGCAATGCGTAGCGGGGTGGGGTGACGGTCTCTCCACATCCAACAGTGCCCGCGTTGAGAGATCACCCCACCCCGTCTCATATCTCGCTGCGCTCAATATGAGCCGACCCTCCCCCTCCAGGGGAGGGTGGTACCGTCATCCCCCCTGCAAACGCTTTATTAACCATAATCGGTGCATCACTGGAGCCGTCTCGTTTCGAGGGATAGGTCCGGTGCCAGTTGCACGCGCGTTTCGATCGTCGATCTCGGCAGTGGTCCTGGCAGCGTCCGCCGCGCTGACCCTTGGCGGCTGCATGCAGACCGCCGGCCCCGTCGCGGTGATGCCACCGCGCGCCGATCTCGATTCGATGGCCTATGGCCAGCCTTACAGCGCCCCGCCGCCGGTCGTCGTTGCCAACAACGGCGGCGGCGCCATCGCCGCGCTCGGCAACTCCTTCGCCGCTTCGCCCGCGCCCATGCCGGTCGGCTACGCCGCGCCGATGGCAGCGCCGGTACGCTATGACGCCTCCTACCATCTCGACGCCGGCGACAAGCTCCGCGTCGTGGTCTACGGCCAGGAGGGCCTCACCAACAGCTACGCCATCGATGCCGGCGGCTCCATCACCATGCCGCTGATCGGCGCGGTGCCGGCGCGAGGCCGCACCACGGCAGGCCTTGCCGGCGAGATCGCCGCGCGCCTGCGCAACGGCTACATCCGCGAGCCCTCGGTCGCGGTCGAGATCGAGTCGTATCGCCCGTTCTTCATTCTCGGCGAAGTCACCGCGCCCGGCCAATATCCCTACGTGCCCAACATGACGGTCGAGAGCGCGGTCGCGATCGCCGGCGGCTTCTCGCCGCGCGCCAAGCGCGACGTGGTCACCGTCACGCACACCGAGAACGGCGGCTCCATGCGCGCCGTGGTGCCGCTCGGCACCCCCTTGAATCCCGGCGATACCGTATTCGTCGGCGAGCGCTGGTTCTAGATTTCAGCCCGACTCTTTCCTCGGTCATTCCGGTGCCTCGACCGGCCAGCTCCAGTGTCGGGCGGCAGGAAGCCGCCACCCGATTTCTGCTCCGAGGTGTCATTGCCGGGCTTGACCCGGCAATCCATCAACTTGCGAAAATTGCCTTGTGGATGCGCGGGTCAAGCCCGCGCATGACGGGTGGTGCTACTTCGTCAAATGCTTCGCGAAGAACGCCATGCTGCGCGGCCAGGCGATGTCGGCGCTGGCCTTGTCGTAGCTCGCCCGCTCGTCGCAATGGAAGCCGTGCTGCGCGCCCGGATAGTCGAAGACCTCGACGTCCGGCCGCTTCGACTTGATGGTCTCGACGTCGGTCAAGGGGATGCCCGCATCCTTCTCGCCGAAATGCAGCTGCGTCGGCACCTTCGGCGTCTCGTCGGCGAAGCGTACCACGGCGCCGCCGTAATATCCGATCGCAGCTTTCAGGCCGGTCAACCGCGTCGCCGCGACGAAGGCGATGCTGCCGCCCAGGCAAAAGCCGATGATGCCGACCGGTCCGACGCCCTTCACCGCATCGATCGCCGCCTGGGTGTCCCGCAGCATCGCGGCCCAATCCGGATTGGCGACGAATTTGCGCGCTTCGGCGATTTCGTCGGGCGAATAGCCCGACTGGAAGTTCGGCGCGGTCCGGTCGAAGATCGACGGCGCGATCGCGACATAGCCTTCCCCGGCAAGGCGGTCGCACACCGATCGGATGTGGTGATTGACGCCAAAAATCTCCTGGATCACCACCACCGCGCCCTTCGGGCTGCCATCGGGATCGGCGCGATAGGCAATGAGCTGGAAATTGTCGGATGCCGTCAGTTTGATGTCTTGTCCCACGCAGGTTGTCCTTCTTGGTTGGTTGTTGGTCGAGAACTCCAAGCCCGGCCATGACGATGTGGCAAATTCAACCCGAGACGGCGCAGATACGACTTCTCTGCGCCACAAAGAGCCTCCTCACTCCCACATCCAGTTCTCGCCGTAATCCTCCTTCCATCCCGCCAGCCGGCCATGGCGGAATTGCAGGAACAGGCGGTGGCGGGTGGGGACCAGGCCGCTGCCGCCGTTGTTGCGCAAGGCGAGATAGATCTCGTTGCCGGGACGTCCGCGCACATATTGCAGCGGCTGCCCGAGGGTGCGGGCGGTCTGCTCGGTGTCCATGCCGAAGGCGAGCGGAATGTTGTTCGACAGGGTCGCGACAAAGGGCTGGCGCGGCGGCGCCGCGCCGAACGGTTCGGCCTGCGCAGATATCGACAGCAACATCGTGCCCGCAACCAGCATCGCCCGCTTCATCGCCTACGTCCTTGCTTGATCGGCCTATTCCGGCAAGTTCTTCAGGAAAGGCACCACGGCGTCAACAAAAGCCTCGGGCTGATCGATGTTGACGGCGTGTCCGGCTGCGGGAATCACGACCTTTTGTGCGCCGGGGATTTTTGCCGCCATGTAGTCGGACGCCGCAAGGAACGGCGTGTCGTCGGCGCCGACCACGATCAACGAGGGCACCTTGATGTCGGGCAGCAGCTCGATCACGCGGGCATCGCGCTGGGTCAGCATGCCGCGCGCGGCAAGCGCCAGCCCCTTGGCGTTGCGATGGCTGGCGGTGGCGCGTTCGCGCGTTGCCGATTTCAAGACCTCGAGGCCTTCGCGGTCGAGCTTGTCGGCTGTGGCAAGCGCTCGCGCATTCCAGGCCTCGCGCGCATCGTCCTTCTTGAAGCCCGGGCCGGTGTCGATGATCAGCAGCGCGCGAGCGCGCTCTGGGTAGGCGCGATAGAATGCCAGCGACATGTAGCCGCCAAGCGACAGCCCGCCGATGATCGCGCGCTCCGCGCCGACCGCATCGAGGATCGCCGCCATGTCGCCCACCGTGAGCGCTTCGCTGTAGGCGTTGGGATCGTCGGGATAGTCGGACTGGCCGTGGCCGCGCATGTCCCACAAGATCAGCTTGTGGTCCTTTGCGAGCGCATCGACCTGGCCATGCCACATCGCCGACGTCGAGGAGTAGCCGTGGGTGAGCAGCAATGGCGCACCCTCGCCGTAAACCTCGTAGTAGATCTTGACGCCGTCCCGATTGATCTCAGGCATTGTTTCCGCCCTGTCTTTCTGTTCGAGCCGCGATCTCGGTGTTCACCCTCCAGGGGAGGGCAAGGGTCGCCGCTGGCTGCATTCTACTTTGCCAAGTTACCTGGAAGAAACTGCCATCAACGCGATGGCACGCATGCCGAACGTGCTCGCTGTTGTGTCCAGTAGCTGCGCCGGCGTCATTGGCGCGGCGCACAACGAGCAGGTGCAGAATCGGTTTGCTTCGACTCGTTCCAAATTGCATTTGCAACAATAGTCGAACCCGATCATGCTCGCGGCCAAGGCGGGCCGCCAGCCCGGTGGGCGTCCGCCATTCAAGTTGCCGCCGTAAGCGGCTTCATGCACCGGCAGGGGAAGACGCCTATGCCAACTCTCACCATCAACGGGCGGAGTCTGTCCGTGGATGCGGCGAACGACACGCCGCTCCTCTGGGCGATCCGCGAGCAATTGCAGATGACCGGCACCAAGTTCGGCTGCGGTGCCGGGCTGTGCGGGGCCTGCACCGTGCACGTCAACGGCGAAGCCGTGCGCTCGTGCCAGACCATGGTCGGCGATGTCGCCGGCAAGAAGATCACCACCATCGAAGGGCTCTCCGCCAAGGGCGATCATCCCTTGCAGAAGGCGTGGATCGCCGAGCAGGTGCCGCAATGCGGCTACTGCCAGTCCGGGCAGATCATGCAGGCCGCCTCGCTGCTGGCGAAGAATTCCAATCCGACCAAGGAAGAGGTCGTGGCGCATATGGACGGCAATCTCTGCCGTTGCATGACCTATTCGCGGATCCAGAAGGCGATCATGCGCGCGGCATCCGAGATGCGCACCGCATCGGCCACCTCCAACGAGCGGAGGCCCACATGAACGAGCACGTCAAGAACCTGACACCTGAGACGACCGATCTCAGCCGCCGCTCCTTCCTCGTCGGCACCGCCGCGACCGGCCTCGTGCTCGGCTATGCCGGCGTTCCCGGTATCGAGTCCGCGGCGGCCGCAGCGCCCGCCAGTTTCGAGCCGAGCGTGTGGTACGCGATCTCGCCGGACGGTCTCGTCACCGTGACCTGCGGCAAGGCCGACATGGGCCAGCACATCGCCTCCACCATGGCGCAGATCGTCTGCGAGGAGCTCGGCGCGAAGTGGAGCGACATGCGCGTTTCTCTCGCCTCCAACGACCCGAAGTTCAACGATCCGGTCCTGGGCGCGCAGATCACCGGCGGCAGCTGGTCGACCATGATGAACTTCGAAGCGATGAGCCGGGCTGGTGCGGCCGGCCGCATCGCCCTGACGGAGGCCGCCGCCGCGGCCATGGGCCTGCCGCCCTATTTCAAGGACCAGCTCGTGGTGCGCGACTCCGTGGTCTCGCATCCGAAGTCGAAGAAGCAGATGAGCTTTGCCGAGATCGTCAAGAGCGGCAAGGCGACGAAGACCTTCACGCCGGATGAGCTGAAGGCGATCAAGCTGAAGACGCCCGACCAATACACCATGATCGGCGTCTCGGTGCCGCAGCTCGACATCCCCTCCAAGACCAACGGCACGGCCAAATACGGCATCGACGTGATGCTGCCGGGCATGGTCTACGGCAAGGTGGTGACCCCGCCGGTGCGCTTCGGCGCCACGGTGAAGTCGGTCGACGACAGCGAAGCCAAGAAGGTGCCCGGCTTCATGAAGGCCGTCATCCTCGACGACAAGACCGGCACCACGTCCGGCTGGGTCGTCGCGGTTGCCAACACTTATGCCAACGCCCGCAAGGCGGCGGATGCGCTGAAGATCGCCTATGACGGCGGTCCGAACGCAAAGCTGTCGAGCCAGTCGCTGCTGGACGAAGCCAAACGGCTTCAGGGTCTGGAGGACTCCGGCCAGTTCTTCGTCAAGGACGGCGATCCCAATGCGGCCTTCGGCACGGCGGCGAAAGTGGTCGAGGCCGAGTACACCACCAGCATCAACATCCATGCGCCGCTGGAGCCGATGAACGCCACCGCGGAGTTCAAGGGCGACATCCTGCACATCTATTCCGGCAACCAGTTCGCGACGCGCTCCGGCGCGATCGCCGCGGGTGCGGCCGGGATCGATCCGAAATTCGTCGTGATGCACCAGCATTGGCTCGGCGGCGGTTTCGGCCGCAGGCTCGATGCCGACATGATGATTCCGGCCGTGCAGGCGGCGAAGGCGGTCGGCAAGCCGGTCAAGGTGATTTACTCGCGCGAGAACGACATGACGATGGATTTCTCGCGGCCGCTCACCTACCAGAAGGTCAAGGCCGGCATCGACGGCGACGGCAAGCTCGTCGCGCTCAGTCACGACGTGGTCTCGGCCTGGCCGACCGCGCGCTGGGGGATTCCTGATTTCCTGACGCCCTCGGTCGACAAGAAGGGCCCGCTCGACAGCTTCACCGTCAACGGCGCGGACTTCTTCTACACCGTGCCCAACCATTATGTGCGAGCGATCAAGAACGAGCTCGCGCACAATGCCACGCCGTCCGGCCAGCTCCGCTCGGTGGCGCCGGGCTGGACCTTCTGGGCGGTCGAAAGCATGATCGACGAGATCGCGGCCGCCACGGGCAAGGATCCCGCTCAGTTCCGCATCTCGCTGCTCGACGGTGCCGGCAAGAACGACGGCGGCGCGCAGCGTTTACGCAACACGCTGCTCGCCGCAATGGGACTCGCCGGCTACGGCAGCAGGAAGCTGCCGCAGGGTGAGGGCATGGGCGTGGCCTGCGTTTCGTCGCAGGAACGCGCCTCGGCGAGCTGGACAGCGTGTGTCGCTCATGTCGCCGTCGCGCCCTCGGGCGCCGTGACCGTGAAGAAGCTCACGGTTGCGACCGACGTCGGCACGCAGGTGCATCCCGACAACATCCGCGCCCAGGTCGAGGGCGCGGCGCTGTGGGGCCTGTCGCTGGCGATGTACGAGAAGGCGACGCTGAAGGACGGTGGCATCGAGCAGACCAATTTCGATAGCTACCGCCCCTTGCGCATGAGCCAGATGCCCGAGGTCGCGGTCGCCGTGATCGCAAATGGCGAGAAGGCCACCGGCGTCGGCGAGCCCGCGGTGACCGTGGTCGCGCCCGCCATTGGCAACGCCATCTTCAACGCGAGCGGCGCCCGCGTGCGGGCCCTGCCGATCACGGCGGAGGCGGTGAAGGCGAGCATGAAGGCGTAAGCCGAGCTGCGATTGCCGAATGAGACGATCCGCCGGAGGAGAGCCTCCGGCGGATTTGTTTTGGGGGGCGCTGTGTATCTCTGCGACGCCGTCATGCCCGGGCTTGTCCTGGGCATCCACGTTCTCCCGTCTCTCGCCCAAGGCCGTGGATGGCCGGGACAGCCCGGCCATGACGACAAAATTCTCCTTCATTATCAATGCCGTTCTACTGTGCATGGGGTTGTTTTCGCAGTTTTGCTTTGGCGCCCTTGGGAACCAGATCCGTAAAATTGCGCGCAATTCCGGAAGGTTCCCTTGAGCACGCCTCTTAAGGGCCAGAGAACCTGATCGGGCTTAGGCTTGAGGCCAAATCCAGTTCCGTGTTTTGGGGAAGCCATGAACGCGCCAGCCAAATCCGCCGCCAAACGCCGGCTTCTGCTCGCCTCCGACCGGAGCGACGAGAGCACCGAGCTCGCCAGCATCCTGAAGGCGGTCGGCGAGGTCTCGACGGTGACGACGCAGGACATCCCCGAGAAACCGTCCCGCGACCTCTCCGGTCTCGTCGTCGACATCAACCTGCGCTCGCCCGAGAGCGTGCAGCGGGTACGCAACAAGCTGCGCGGCGATGCCTACCGTTCGATGCCGCGGCTGTTCGTGCTCGCCGACGCCCTGCATCACGGCACCATGCAGGCCTGGGCGCTTGGCGCCACCGACACCATCTCGCGGCCGCTGCAGGCCGAGGCCATCCTGCAGCGCATCCGCGCCGCCTTCCCGGACACCGCCGTCTATGACGCGACCGACCGCGGCAAGACGCTCAACCGCGGCGTCGAGGCCGCGCACACGGTGCTGACGAAGATGTTCGAGAAGCTGCCGCTCGGCGTGCCGCTCACCTTCGACGACGTCGTCGCGGCCGAGAACAAGATCCTGAAGGCGATCAAGCATTCCTCGCTGCGGGAGTGGCTCACCACGGTCGGCTGCCACCATGTCGGCAGCTATCGCCACTGCCTGTTCGTCACCGGCTTCGCCGTCGCGTTCGCGCAGCATCTCGGCATGCGCGAGGACGACCAGCGCCGCCTGGTCCGCGCCGCGCTGCTGCACGACGTCGGCAAGGCCTTCGTTCCCTCAGCACTGCTCGACAAGCCCGGCAAGCTCACCGACGAGGAGATGGCCGAGGTGCGCCAGCATCCGCGCCGCGGCTATGATGCGCTCGCCGCGCAAGGCGGCTTCCCGCCGGAGATGCTCGACGTGGTGCTGCATCACCACGAATTCCTCGACGGCTCCGGCTATCCGAACAGTCTGTCGTCGAACCAGATCAGCGACATCGTGCGGCTGACGACGATCGTCGACATTTACGCCGCGCTGGTCGAGAAACGCGCTTACCGTATGCCCTTCACCCATTCGCGTGCTTTCACGATGATGGAAGGCATGGGCGGCAAGCTGGATCAGCAGCTGCTGCAGGCGTTCCGCCCGGTGGCGCTGGGGTCGTTCTGATTCTTGACGAGTGCGGTAGGGTGGGCAAAGCGAAGCGTGCCCACCATTTCCAAGAACGTGGGCACGGCGCTGACGCGCCTTTGCCCACCCTACGGCAGCTTGCCGTATGGCGGCACCTCGCTTACCCCACCATCTTCCGCAGCTCAGCCTTCGCGACCTTCTCCAGCGTTGAGCGCGGCATGTCGTCGACCAGCCTGATCTCGCGCGGCAGCTTGAAGTCGGCGAGGCCCTTGCGGCAGGCTTCCATGACGCGGTCGTGCAGATCCGGCGGGGCGCCGGCGATGCCGCCATGCGGGATAATGAAGACGACAGGCACCTCGTCCAGCATCGGGTGTTTCTTCGCCACCACGGCGGCCTCGCGCACGCCTGCGACCAGCGCGATCACCTGCTCGATCTCGGAGGCCGCGACGTTCTCGCCGCCGACCTTGAGCATGTCCTTGGCGCGGTCGCCGAACTTGATGTAGCCGTTCTGCAGCCGCTCGACGCGGTCGCCGGTGAGGAAGAAGCCGTGCGCGTCGAAGCTTTCGCGCGTCGCCTGCTCGTTGTGCAGATATTCGGCGAACAGCGACAGGCCCGGAATGCCCTTGATCGCGAGATTGCCGGTGCCGCCGACCTCGGTCGGCCGCCCGTCATCGTCGGTGATGCGGATCTGGTACTCGGGAGCGGCGCGGCCGATCGACATCGGGATGTTGGGCTGGTCGACCTCGCCGACGATGCCATGGGTGATAGTCTCGGTCATGCCCCACCAGCCGATGACCTTGACGCCGAAGGCGGCAAAGACCGGCGGCTCGTTGATCGCGGAGCCCCACAGGCGAAACTTGTGATCCCTGGGGATCTCCTGCTCGAGCAGCGCCTTCATGCAGAACGGGATCGTCGAGGTCCAGGTCGCGCCGTGCTCGCGCGCGACGCTCCAGAAGCGGCTGGCGGAGAAGCGCGGCTGGATCACGCAAGTCGCCCCGACCCACAGCGTCGCCAGCATGGAATAGGCCAGCGCATTGGTGTGGAACAGCGGCAGATAGGTCTGGTGCACGTCGCCGGCATGCAGATCCTCATGCGCGGCGTTGATCTTGGCGCCCCACAGTGCGTTGGCATGAGTCCACAGCACCGCCTTCGGCCGCGAGGTCGTGCCCGAGGTGTACTGCACGCTGCATGGCGCCAGCGGGTCGGTCGCGCGCTTCGGGCGGTCGGCGCTGTCGGCGAACAGGGAGTCGAAGCTGTCGCCGCGCGAGACGGCCTGTGCAGGTGCTGCGCCCGCATCATGCGAGGTGACCGCCATCCAGCGGATGTTGCGGCAGTTCTGCGCGACGACTTCGGCATAGGCCGGCTGCGTGATCGCGGCGACGGCGCCGCAATGGTTGGCGAAATATTCGATCTCGGCCGGCGCCGAGCGGGTGTTGGTGGTGACCGCGATGGCACCACACTCGACGCAGGCAAACCACGCCAGCATCGCCTCGATGCAATTGTCGAGATGAATGAGCACATATGCGCCGGGCTTGATGCCGCGCTTCGCCAGCCCCGCCGCCAGCGCGCCGACCCGCTCGTGAAACTCGCCATAGCTCCAGCGCCGCGCCGGCGCGTCGAACGGCGCCCAGATCAGGAACGGATGATCGCGCCGGACCTCGGCGCGCATCCTCAACAGCCAGGGCACGTCGAGCCCGTCGAACGGTCCAACGATTCCGGCGGTGGTTTGATGAACAGGCATGACTCCTCCCCGTGCAGCCTGCATCTTGATGGCGGCTGTCTTTGGATGATTGCGTCTTCCTGCCATCGGATGGCGCGGGGCGCAAATGAGAGAGGTGCGGATGTGGCCGCGGCTCCACCTGGTTATCGACGCACAATCTTTCCACCGTCATGGCCGGGCTTGACCCGGCCATCCACGCCTTGCCGCGCGAAGAACGTGGATGCCCGGGACAAGCCCGGGCATGACGACCGATTGCGCCGCGCGAGCATGGCTAATCCCCGTAAGACGAAATCTCGATCAGGCTGCCATCCGGGTCCCGGCAATAGACCGAGCGCAGCGTGCCGCGTGCGCCCTGCTTGGGAGCCGGGCCTGCCTCGATCGCGACGTCGTGTGCCTGCAAATGCGCCACCACCTCGTCGGGCGCTGCCGAGGTGAGGAAGCAGAGATCTTCGCTGCCGGCGGTCGCCCGGTCCGCGGTGAACCACTCCACCTTGTCGGCATCGCGCGGCCGGACGTTGATCTTCTGGTTACCAAAGTGAAGCGAAGTCCGCGGCGCTTTGCCGCCGCCGGGATCGAACACCTTGACTTCCATGCCGAGAATCTTGCGGTACCACTCCGTCGTCACCGCGACGTCGGCGACGTTGATGACGAGATGATCGAGGGCGTCGACCTTGACTGGCATTCCTTATCCTTTCGTCGCGATGCGCCCCGCGCACTTTCCGCCTGCAGCAAGCTTTGTTACAACCCCGCCGACGCCGGTTTCAAGCTGTCTGGCTTCAAGAACAACACTGGGAGAACCCTTGAGATGATCACTCGCCGTACCGCGCTGGGCCTGCTCGCAGCCAGTCCGCTTGCAGCCACCCCGCTGTCGAAGGCTCTTGCCGCCGATTATCCGGCCCGGCCGGTGAAATGGGTGGTCGGCTATCCGCCGGGCGGGGCCACCGACATCCTGGCGCGGCTGATCGGGCAGCGGCTTTCGGAAAAGCTCGGCCAGCAATTCGTGATCGAGAACAAACCGGGTGCCGGCAACAATATCGCCACCGAATCGGTCGTCAATGCGGAGCCCGACGGCTACACGTTGCTGTTGGTCAATCCGGCGAACTACATCAACAGCACGCTCTACAAGAATCTCAAGTTCAACTTCGTCAACGACCTCGCGCCGGTGGCCTCGTTCCAGCGCGTGCCGAACGTGATGACCGTCAACAAGGACGTGCCGGCGAAAACAGTCGCCGAGTTCATCGAATACGTGAAGGCCAATCCCGGCAAGGTGAACATGGCATCCTCCGGCAATGGTACCTCGGTGCATCTGTCCGGCGAGATGTTCATGGCCATGACCGGCTGCAAGATGCAGCACGTGCCCTATCGCGGCGCCGCGCCCGCGATCACCGATTTGCTCGGTGGCCAAGTGCAGGTGATCTTCGACAACATGCCCTCGATCATCCAGCACATCCGCTCCGGCGCGCTTCGTCCACTCGGGGTCACCACGTCGCAACGCTCTTCGCAATTGCCCGACGTGCCGACGATTGCCGAGACGGTGAAGGGCTACGAGGCTAGCGCGCTGTTCGGTATGGCCGCGCCCAAGAACACGCCAAAGGAAATCATCGCCAAGCTCAACAGCGAGGTCAACGCGGTCCTGAAGGAACCCGACATGACCAAGCGCTTGGTCGAGCTCGGCGGCGAGCCGCGGGCGCAGACGCCCGAGGCGTTTGGCGAGGAGATCAAGGCCGAGACCGAGAAGTGGAAGAAGGTCGTCGAGTTCGCCGGCCTGAAGGTCGAGTAGCGATCCTGTGATATCAGGGAATGGAGCCCTGCCGTTCGGCAGGGCTTTTTTCTTGCGCGCTTTGATTTGTTGATCTGGAATAAAACGGCGCGGCGAAACCTGATGATAGATGGCGCCGTATCTCGGGCCAGCCAAAGAGGAGTTGGATCATGCGCAAGACGCAATTGGTGCTGCTGACGTTCGGTGCGGCGGTCCTGGCCGGCTCCGCCACCGTCACGCCCGCGGCCGCCCGCGACTACCCCTGGTGCGCCCAGGGCGGCGAGTACGATTATCCCGGTGAATGTTCCTACAGCACCTATGAACAATGCCTGGCCAGCGTCTCCGGCCGGCTGCTGTACTGCGACCGCAACCCGCGCTTCGCCTATGGCCAGGGGGCGCCGGCGCAGCCGCGACCTCCCCGACGCGCGCGTCCGGTCGCGCCGTATTAGACAAGATTTACCGCTTCGCGTTCGCCTGTTCCGTACCGGTACACGAGATCAGCATGGTGTAGGCGCGTGCGTTGGCGGCGATGTCGGTGGTCTTGAGCTCGCCCTTGGGTTCCGCGGTCTGGTAGGGCACCACGGAATTGTCGAGGAAGTCGCGTAGCGCGCCGGTCTTGATGGCGAAGTTGATGTTCTCCGGGATGTTGCCGGTTGCGACCGCGATCCTGAGATTGTCGAGCTTTCCCGTGACCACGCCGACGATCTGCCCGGTGGTGTCGAACAGCGGGCCGCCGCTGTTGCCGGGCTGCACGGGCGCGCTGATCTGCAGGAAACGCGAATCGTTGCGCATGCCGCTGAGCGAGCTCACGATGCCGGTGGTCACGGTGAAGTCCGAGCTCAGCAGCCCGCGGTAGGGAAAGCCGATCGCCACGACGGAATCACCGGAGCGGATCGAGCGATCTCGAATCCGGGCAAACTCCTTGAACGTCGCCGTCGACGGCGCCTGCAGAAGGGCGAGATCGTTGGTTGCATCGCTGGATACGACGCGCAAAGCCATTGCGGCCTCGCCCGTGAGATTGCCCTTGAGCTCGCCGCAGCCGTCGATCACATGGTGGTTCGTGACGATGTGGCCGTTGGCGCTGACAACGAAGCCGGTGCCGCTCTTGGACTTTACGGGCTTGCCGGCCGGCGGCGACGCCTGCTTCTCCGCCGTGGCGGCGGGCTTGGCTGCACCCTTGGTAAAATCGCCAGCCTTGTCGAGTCCGTCGGCTTTGACCTTGCTCACGCAATTGGCCAAGGCCGCAATGACGGGCCCGGTGGACGTCAGATCGAAATTCAGGACGGAGCGGCCGGCCGTCGCCACCATAAGGCTCGCCTTCTGAAACGTCCGCACGACGTTGAGCGGCATGATGGCGGTGAGCATGTTGGACTGATACGCCGTCGCATACAGCCTGGCTTGCTCCCGCCCGTCAAAGGTCACGTCGATCGCGGCGTTCTCGCCCTTGTTGA
>RXJC01000495.1 GCA_003963435.1 Bradyrhizobiaceae bacterium
CCGGGATCCCGGGGCGTCTGCTAGTCGTTGGTGCGAGAGCAGCGATGACAAGCGGATGGAGACGATCGATGCAGCTGCGCGATGTTGCCAAGGGTTCTTCGGTCTTTCTGGCCGTCATCGTCGCCGGCGTTTTGTCGACGACCTATGTCGACCAGCGCTTTGCATCGCGCAAGACGACGCATGCATCGGCTCCGACGAGCGCCCCTGCCCCATCGGCCTGTGTCGGTGAGGACGGCAGCTGGAAGAACTGGCCATGGCCGAACGTGCCGACGCTGTCGCCAAAGTGCCGCTAGTCGCGCGCCCCAGAGACCAAAACCCCGAAAACAACCCCATGCACAGTAGGCGGCGCAAGCAAAACCAATAGCTTACGCAGCCCCCGCTGAGGCCTTCACGCGCCCTCGAACTGCAGCCGTGCCAGCCGGGCATAGAGCCCGTTCGCGGCGACGAGCTCGGCATGCGTACCCTGCTCGACGATCTTGCCCTGGTCCATCACCAGGATGCGGTCGCAGGACAGCACGGTGGCGAGGCGGTGCGCGATCACGAGCGTGGTGCGGTGGCGCATCAGCTCTTCCAGCGCGGTCTGCACCAGGGTCTCGCTCTCGGCGTCGAGTGCGGAGGTTGCTTCGTCGAGCAGCAGCAGCGGCGCATCGCGCAGGATGGCGCGGGCGATCGCGATGCGCTGGCGCTGGCCGCCGGACAGCGTCACGCCGCGCTCGCCGAGCGGGGTGTCGAAACCTTCCGGCAGGCGGCGGATGAATTCGGCGGCATGCGCGAGCTCGGCGGCGCGCTCGACCTCGGCATCGGTCGCGTCGGGCCGGCCGAAGCGGACGTTCTCGCGGGCGCTCGCGGCGAACACGGTGGATTCCTGCGGCACCAATGCGATGCGCGCGCGGAAATCCTTGGGATCGGCGGCTTTGACCGGCACGCCGTCGAGCGAGATCGCGCCGCTGCGCGGGTCGTAGAAGCGCAGCAGAAGGTGGAAGATCGTGCTCTTGCCGGCGCCGGAGGGACCGACGATCGCGACCTTCTCGCCGGGGCGCACCGTGAACGACACGGCATCGAGCACATTGACGTCGCGCCGCGCCGGATAGGCGAAGCTGACCTGATCGAAGCCGACCTCGCCGCGTGCCGGCACCGGCAGCGCGCGCACTGATGCGGGCGCCTGGATGTCGGGCTTCACATGCAGGATCTCGAACAGGCGCTCGGCCGCGCCTGAGGCCGCCGAAACCTCGCCCCAGACCTCGCTGAGCTGGCCGAGGCCGGCTGCGGCGAACACCGCGTAGAGCACGAACTGGCCAAGCCGGCCCGGCGAAATCGCGCCTGACAGCACGTCATGCGAGCCGATCCAGAGGATCGCGACGACGCTGGCGAACACGATGAAGATGATGATGGCGGTGAGCACGGCGCGGGCCTGGGTCGAGGTGCGCGCGGCCTCATAGGCGTGCTCGACCTCGCCGCCGAAACGCTTCTCGGCGAAGCCTTCGCTGGTATAGGCCTGCACGGTGCGGATCGCGCCGACCAGCTCGCCCGCATAGGCCGAAGCTTCGGCGAGCGTGTCCTGTGCATTGCGCGACAGCCGCCGCACCCAGCGTCCGAAGGCGACCAGCGGCAGCACGATCAGGGGGATGGCGAGCAGCACGAAGCCCGACAGCTTGGGGCTGGTGATCACCATCATCGCCGTGGCGCCGAGGAACATCATCAGGTTGCGCAGCGCGATCGACACGGAGGCGCCGACGGCTGATTTGAGCTGGGTGGTGTCGGCGGTGAGCCGCGAGATCAATTCGCCGCTGCGCGCGGAATCGAAGAAGGCGGGGGAGAGCGAGAGCAGATGCGCAAAGACATCGCGCCTGAGGTCGGCGACGATGCGCTCGCCGATCGTCATCACGAGGTAATAGCGCGCGGCGCTGGCGAGCGCGAGCACGCCGACCACCGCGAGCATCACCGAGAAGTAGCTGTTGATCAGCTCGATGCCCTCGGGCGTCAGGCCGAAATCGATCATCCGGCGCACCGCGACGGGCACCAAGAGCGTTGTCAGGGCCGCGACGGTGAGGGCGACGAAGGCCAACGCCGCCCGGCCGCGATAGCGGCTGACATAGGGCGCCAGCGCCAGCAGCGGCCGCAGCTTGGCGCGGCCCTTGGCTGGCTCTTCGATCAGCTCGGCTTCGATCGAATTTGTGTCCGCGGCGTTCATTCCGGGCTGATCGACATATTGGTCATCAAGCCGTTCCACTGCGCTCATGAGATCTGGCCCATTGCATTCGTTTGCTCCCAATAGGCCGGTGCAAGAGTAGTGGCAAATCCGGGATGTCCCTTAGGGGCAAACCCGGTTCAGCCGCGTAAGGCCGGCTTGTTTTGCCCGATATCGTGGGGTATAGATCCGTCCAAATCCGTCATTCGCTAGCCACCGATAAAGGCGCCGGGCGCCGAGGAATTTGCCATGAAAGCCGAAATTCATCCGGATTATCATACGATTAAGGTCGTGATGACCGACGGAACCGAGTACCTGACCCGCTCCACCTGGGGCAAGGAAGGCGACACGCTGAACCTCGACATCGACCCGAAGTCGCATCCGGCCTGGACCGGCGGCTCCCAGCAGCTGATGGATCGCGGCGGCCGTGTCTCGCGCTTCCAGAAGAAGTTTTCGGGCTTCCTCAAGAAGGATTGATCCGGCCCTTGAAGGCTGGAGACGAAAAACGCCCCCGGAGAGCCGGGGGCGTTTTTGTTTGTGGGGCGGTCGCACCGTCATTGCGAGGAGCCCTTGCGACGAAGCAATCCAGACTGCCTCTACGGAGAAATCTCTGGATTGCTTCGCTTCGCTCGCAATGACGGGGTGATTAGAACCCTACCGTTCGAACGCCGCCTTCAGGGCGTTGAGGTGCGGCACGAGCGGATTGCCGATCGCGACGTGCTCGGCCGGCGGGGTGTGGATCGAGGTGTCGAGGCGGCGGACGCGGGTCTGCAGGCTCATCGAGCGATGGATCAGGTCCTGGAGCTGCGAGGGCAGCTTCTCGATGGTGTCGCTGGGGCCAGGATCGGCGGCACTGAGCTTGACCTTGGTCTTCTCGCGATTGGCCTGGCTCAGCGTCATCTCGCCTTCCTTCACCGCGCGGTGCAGCAGCAGCCACGAGGCGAGCTGCATGAGGCGGGTGGTGAGGCGCATGCTCTCGGTCGCGTAGGTCAGGCTGACGGCCCGGTCGAGCGCCTTGGCCTCGGTGCGGCCGGCGCCGTCGAGATAGGCGGCGGTCTCTTCGACGAGGTCCATGCCTTCGCGGAACAGCGCGCCGAACGCCGCAGAATTGGTGAACCGCTCGCTGAGTTGAACGAGAGCGCCGTCGGCCTGCAAACGTTCCATGGTTAACGCCTCTTACGCAACTGTTTGACTGCCCGGCTTTGACGCCGGCTTATGATGAACAAATCATTGCGCGGGCGGGACGCGGAGTCCAGTGACAAGCGCGGATATGGTTTCCGCGGGTCATTCCAAGGAATTCAACCGCAACGAGATGCGAAAAGGCAAAAAAAGAGCCGCCGGAGACCGGCGGCTTTTAAAGTTGATAACAGGGAGGCGTCAAACAGAGTGGACAGGAGCCACTCGGTGTCCAAACGAGGACAGTTCCAGTCATAAACCCGAAAGCTTAATCCGAAGTAAACGAGCTAATTTTTTGAGGGTTTGTTAGCCATGTCGGCCAGTGGCTGAGTGCGGTGCGGAACTAGAATTGGCGGTCACCCAACGCAGCGACACACTCCGCCGTCGTCCCGGACAAGCGAAGCGCAGATCCGGGATCCATAGCCACAGGCGGATGTGGTGACGGGGACGCGGAGTTGCCGGCCTCGCGCAACGACCTCGTCCTGGGAGTATGGGTCCCGGATCTGCGCGCGCTCGGGGCGCGCTTGTCCGGGACGACAGCTGTTATGTGGCGACTGCTACTTCTTGAAGAAATGATCCGCCGCATCGCGCGAGGCGCGCTTCCTGGTGGCGGCTTCTTCCAGCCTTGTGATCTCGCTCTTGAGCAGCGTGACGCGCTCGGTCAGTTCCTCCACTGACAAGAGTGAGAGGTCCTGTCCGATTTCATGGCTGATCTTCTTGCGCGGGCGGTCGTCGTCTTCCGTCGCCATCCTCGTTCCTCCTCTCGTCCGCGGACCGGACCCCACGGCTGAGGCGGTTGCCAGTCCGGGCCGCGCTGGCTAAGCAAAGGCCTCGTTCATCCCGCACCTTTGCTCAAGGACACATCATGGACAAGCTGCCCGCGCAAATGACCGTGGTCGCCATCTCCAAGCCCGGCGGACCGGAGGTGCTGATCCCGGAACAGCGCAGCGTTCCGCAGCCCGGCCCGGACGAGATCCTGGTCAAGGTGATGGCGGCTGGCGTCAACCGGCCCGACGTGGCGCAGCGCTCCGGCGCCTATCCGCCGCCGCCCGGCGCCAGCGACCTGCCCGGCCTCGAGATATCAGGCGAAGTGGTCGCGGTCGGCAGCAACGCCAAGCGGCACAAGATCGGCGACAAGGTGATGTCGCTGGTCGCCGGGGGCGGCTATGCCCAGTACTGCATCGCCCAGGACGCCCAGGCGATGAGCGTTCCGCCCGCGCTGTCGATGAAGGAAGCCGGCGCGCTGCCGGAAACCCTGATGACGGTCTGGCACAACGTGTTCGAGCGCGGCGGGCTGAAGGCCGGCGAGACGCTGCTGATCCATGGCGGCTCTTCCGGCATCGGCACCATGGCGATCCAGCTCGCCAAGGCATTCGGCGCAAAAGTGTTCGTCACCGTGGGATCGCAGGACAAGATCGATGCCTGCCTCAAATTGGGTGCCGACCGCGCCATCAACTACAAGACGGAAGACTTCGTCGCCGTGGTCAAGGCGGAGACCGGCAATGCCGGCGTCAATCTGATCCTCGACATGGTCGCGGGCGAGTATGTCGACCGCAACTATGATGCCGCCGCGGTCGACGGCCGGATCGTGCAGATCGCGACCCTCAATGGCCCCAAGGTCAGCGTCAACATCGCCAAGGTGATGGTCAAGCGCCTCACCCATACCGGCTCGACCCTGCGTCCCCGTACTAATGCGGACAAGGCGGCGATGGTGGCCGCGATCGAAGCGAAAGTGATGCCGCTCCTGCGCGAAGGCCGCGTCAAGCCGCTGATGGACAGCACTTTCCCGCTGGAAAAGGCGGCCGATGCGCATCGGCGCATGGAGACCAGCGCACATATTGGCAAAATTGTGTTGGAGGTCTAGGCCGCCGGCCTACAGGGCCAGGCGGAAACCCTTTGATTTTCCTCGCTTTCGTGGCATCTATCGCGACGCACCGAACCACTTTCGTTCGGTCTGAAATCGTCTTCACCGAAGAGTTTGCGTCGAACGCGGAGAACTGACCTTGCGTCTGATCAGGTGCCTCGCGCTTATCGCGCTGGGCCTCATGATGCTCGTTGCCGCGTCTCCTGCACGCGCGCTCGACGCCGTCAGCGTCCGCAGTGACGCGCCGGCGATCGATCTCACCGGCGTGCTCGAGCATCAGCGCAGCGATGCCGATCGCATCCAGGTCTCCACCGCGCCCGGCACCGACGGCATCGTCCGCCGCATCGAGGTGCGCGCCCGCGAGGGCGGCCAGAACTGGGTGGTGTTCGCGCTCGCCAACAACACCGACGACCAGCTCGACCGCCTGATCGTCGCCCCGCATTACCGCATCGTCTCCTCAGGGCTGCTGTGGCCCGACCTCGGCCTGTCGCGCATCGCAACCATCACGCCCTCGACCGGCGACCGGCCGGAGCGGCAGGAAAGCCCGACCGCCGACGTCTTCCGCGTCACGCTCGACCCCGGTGCCGTGATCACCTTCGTCGCGGAGCTGCGTACCGACAAGCTGCCGCAGCTCTATCTGTGGGAGCCGGAAGCCTACAAGGACAAGGTCAACTCGTTCACCCTGTACCAGGGCATCGTGATCGGCATCTCGGGGCTTTTGGCTCTGGTCCTCACCATTCTGTTCGTGGTCAAGGGCAGCATCATGTTCCCGGCCGCCGCGGCGCTGGCCTGGGCGGTGCTGGTCTATATCGGCGTCGATTTCGGCTTCTGGGGCAAGGTGCTCGACATGTCGAACAACGCCGAGCGCATCTGGCGCGCGGCGGGTGAGGCGATCCTGGCGGCGACGCTCTTGGTGTTCCTGTTCGCCTATCTCAATCTCAGCCGATGGCACGTGCGCTATTCGCACATCACGGTGGGCTGGCTCGCGTTCCTCGGCTCTCTCGTCGCGCTCGCGCTGTTCGATCCTGCGGTGGCCTCCGGCATCGCGCGCATCTCGCTGGTGCTGATCGCCTTCGCCGGCTTCGCGCTGATCGTCTATCTCTCCACCCACGGCTTCGACCGCGCCGTGCTCTTGATCCCGACCTGGTTCCTGCTGGTGGTCTGGGTGGTCGCGGCCGGCATGACGGTTGCGGGTTCCGTGACCAACGACATCGTCGGCCCTGCCCTGCTCGGCGGCCTCGTGCTGATCGTGATGCTGATCGGCTTCACGGTGATGCAGCACGCCTTTGCCGGCGGCGGCGCCAGCACCGGCGTCGTCTCCGACATCGAGCGGCGCGCGCTGGCGCTGGCCGGCTCGGGCGACCTGATCTGGGATTGGGACGTCTCCGCCGACAAGGTGTTCACCAGCCCCGAGACCGAAGCCTTGCTCGGCCTCAAGCGCGGCACGCTGGAAGGGCCGGCGGCCTCTTGGCTCGAGGTGCTGCATCCGCTCGACCAGGACCGTTTCCGCGCCGCGCTCGACAGCGTGCTCGACCAGCGCCGCGGCCGCCTGGTGCAGGATTTCCGCCTCCGCACCCCGGACGGCCACTTCATGTGGTTCGCGCTGAAGGCGCGCCCGGTGGTCGGCTCGGACGGCGAGGTCTCGCGCGTGGTCGGCACGCTCACCGACGTCACCGAGCTGCGCAATGCCGAGGAGCGCCTGCTGCACGATTCCGTGCATGATAATCTCACCGGCCTGCCCAACCGAAAACTGTTCATGGACCGGCTGGGCGCGGTCGCGAATTTCGCCAAGACCATGCCGACGCTGCGGCCGACGCTGATGGTGATCGACCTCGACCGCTTCAAGCAGGTCAACGATTCCGTCGGGATCGCGGTCGGCGATTCCATCCTGCTGACGCTGGCGCGCCGCCTCACCCGCATCCTGAAACCGCAGGACACGCTGGCCCGCATGGCCGGCGACCAGTTCGGCCTGATCCTGCTGTCGGAGCAGGACCCTGCCCGCATCACCGCCTTCGCCGAGACCATCCGCAAGACCATCCGCGCGCCGATCGCCTTCAACGACCGCGAGATCTTCCTGACAGCGTCGATCGGCCTCGCGCTGTCCGATCCGCAAACCCAATTGACGGACGAGATCATCAAGGACGCCGAGCTTGCGATGTATCATTCCAAGCGCATCGGCGGCGACCGCATCGACGTCTACAAGCCCGCGATGCGGGCGCGGAAGACCGACCGCCTGACGCTGGAGAGCGAGCTGCGCCGCGCCATCGAGCGCCAGGAGCTCACGATCCTCTATCAGCCGATCGTGCGTCTGGAGGACCGTTCGGTCGCCGGCTTCGAAGCGCTGGTGCGCTGGGATCACCCCAAGCTCGGCCGCATGGCGCCGTCGGAATTCATCAGCATCGCCGAAGAGACCGGCCTGATCGTCGACCTCGGCATGTTCGTGCTCGACCAGACCGCAAAGCAGCTCTCGGTGTGGCAGCGCGCGATGCGCTCGCGCGAGCCGATCTTCGCCTCCGTCAACGTCTCGTCGCGGCAATTGCTGCGCCACGATCTGATCCACGACATCCGCACCGTGCTGTCACGCTCCTCGGTGGC
>RXJC01000509.1 GCA_003963435.1 Bradyrhizobiaceae bacterium
TCGCGCAACCAGGATCGTTTCCTCAACGAGGACGGCATCGTCATCGTCGCGACCGTGGCGTTCGGCATGGGCATCGACAAGCCCGACGTGCGCTTCGTCGCCCATCTCGACCTGCCCAAGAGCATCGAGGCCTATTACCAGGAGACGGGCCGCGCCGGCCGCGACGGCAAGCCGTCGGCGGCCTGGATGGCCTATGGGCTCTCGGACATCGTGCAGCAGCGCCGCATGATCGACGAGTCCAGCGCCTCCGACGAATTCAAGCGGGTCTCGATCGGCAAGCTCGATGCGCTGGTCGGCCTTGCCGAAACGCCGCACTGCCGACGCCGCCGGCTGCTCGCCTATTTCGGCGAGATCGTGATGGCCGAGAGCTGCGGCAATTGCGACAATTGCCTGACGCCGCCCAAGATGCGCGACGGCAAGGTGCTGGCGCAGAAGCTGTTGTCCTGCGTCTATCGCACCGGACAGCGGTTCGGCGCGATGCACCTGATCGATGTGCTGGTCGGCCGCCTGACCGAGAAGGTGACGCAGTTCGGCCACGACAAATTGTCGGTGTTCGGCGTGGGGCGCGAGCTCAACGAGAAGCAATGGCGCACCGTGCTGCGGCAGCTGGTCGCGATGGGGCATTTGCACAGCGACAGCGAAGCCTATGGCGCGCTGAAGCTGACGGAGAGCGCGCGCGGCGTGCTGCGCGGCGAGACCGAGGTGTGGCTGCGCGAGGAAGCGCCGGGCACGCGCGTTCGCGCCAGCCGCGGCAAATCCCGCCGCGGCGACCTCGCGCCCGCGGCCAGCGCGCCGCAAGGCGACGTCGATCCCGAGCTGCGCGCGCGGCTGCGCTCGTGGCGCTCGGAGGTCGCGCGCGAACGCGGCGTGCCGGCCTATGTCGTGTTGCACGACGCCACCATCGACGGCATCGTCCGGGCCTGGCCGACGACGCTCGACGAGCTCCGCAACGTGCCGGGGATCGGCGACAAGAAGCTCGAACATTACGGCGACGAGCTGCTGCAGATCGTCAGGACGCGGTAGCGGCCTTATCTCTCTATGTCGTCATCCCGGACAAGCGCGCCCAAAGCGCGCGCGGATCCGGGATCCATAACCACAGGCGGATATTGTGCTGCCGGGACGACAACCACGGGTCTTCGCCAAACATGATCCTGTGGTTATGGGTTCCGGGTTCGCCCTTCGCGCGCCCCGGAACGACGGCCTTGGTGATTAGCCGTTCCGGAACGCGTAGGCGTATCCGTTCAGCGCTGGCGCGCCGCCGAGATGTGCGTACAGGATCTTCGCGCCCTTCTCGAAATGGTTCTTTTGCACGAGGTCGATCAGGCCTTGCATCGACTTGCCCTCGTAGACGGGGTCGGTGATCATGCCCTCGAGACGCGCGGTGAGGCGGATGGCTTCCTTGGTCTCTTCCGACGGCACGCCATAGGCGGGATAGGCGTAGTCCTCGATCAACACGACGTCATCATTGACGAGCTCCTTGCCCAGCTCGACGAGCTCGGCGGTGTTCCGCGCGATCTCGAGCACCTGCGCCTTGGTCTGAGCAGGCGTGAAGGAGGCGTCGATGCCGATCACCTTTCGGGCGCGGCCGTCGGCGGCGAAGCCGACCAGCATGCCGGCATGGGTGGAGCCGGTCACGGTGCAGACGATGATGTAGTCGAACTTGAAGCCGAGCTCCGCTTCCTGCTTGCGCACCTCCTCGGCGAAGCCGACATAGCCGAGACCGCCAAATTTGTGCACGGAGGCGCCGGCGGGAATCGCGTAAGGCTTGCCGCCCGCGGCCTTCACCTCCTCGATCGCCTGCTCCCAGCTCTTGCGGATGCCGATGTCGAAACCGTCGTCGACCAGGCGGACGTCGGCGCCCATGATGCGCGAGAGCATGATGTTGCCGACGCGGTCATAGACTGCGTCCTCGTGCGGCACCCAGGCTTCCTGCACCAGGCGGCACTTCATGCCGATCTTGGCCGCGACGGCGGCAATCATGCGGGTGTGGTTGGACTGCACGCCGCCGATCGACACCAGCGTGTCGGCGTTGGAGGCGATGGCGTCCGGAATGATGTATTCGAGCTTGCGCAGCTTGTTGCCGCCGTAGGCGAGGCCGGAATTGCAATCCTCGCGCTTGGCATAGATCTCGACCTTGCCGCCGAGATGCTTTGACAGCCGCTCCAGCTTCTCGATGGGCGTCGGGCCGAAGGTCAGCGGATAGCGCGGAAATTTGTCCAGCTTCATGGGTCATCCCGATTGGCGTTGATATCGGCAGCTGCCTAGCATCGCCCGGGGAAAAGGTGCTCTCAAATATTGCGCCGATATTGCGCTACTTGTTGCGCTCGTTGCGGTAATGTCTAATAATTCTTCCAGTATTCCGCCAATATATGAAAGCTTCTTTCATGGCCGCCCGGCTCGATCGGACTGATCTTAAGATCTTGAGATTGCTGCAGAATAACGGCCGGCTCAGCAACGCGGAGTTGGCCGAAACCGTCGCGATCAGCCCCGCCACCTGCCACCGCCGGACCCAGCGGCTGTTCGAGGACGGCTTCATCGCCACCGTCCGCGCCATGGTCGCACCGAAGAAGGTGGCCAAAGGCACGCTGGTGATGGTCGGCGTCGTGCTCGACCGCTCGACGCCCGAGAGCTTTGCCACCTTCGAGCAGGCCATCGCAAA
>RXJC01000026.1 GCA_003963435.1 Bradyrhizobiaceae bacterium
GCGCTGGCCGGCCGTTCCGCACTTCGTATTCACCGAGACGCGGACGCTGCCGGCGCCCGCGCTCGCCGACCTCAATGCGGAAGCCGTGCATCAATCGCCGCTGCCGCGCCGGACCAAGGGGCAGATGGATATCGCATCCACCCTGCCCGTGCCCGGCCGCGCGTTGTTTGCGATCCCGGAAGGCTCGGTCGAGGTGCTGCTATCGACGACGTTGTCGCGGCGGGCCGCGACACGGCTGGCAATGGCGGCCGAGACGCCGCATGGGACCAGGGGCAAGCTTGCACGCGGCAAGACAGCCAAGCCTCAGGCGCGGCACGCCGCACATGCGGCACCGGCCGCACCGAAGCATGCCGCGCAGGTCAAGAACGGCACGCCGCGCCCGACCCGCGTCGCCAGCCTGAAGAAGCGCGCTTAGTTTTACTGCCGCAGGATGGCGGCAACGCAGAGCAGCACGATCAGCGCCAGGAAGAACAGGTCCATATAGGACTTGAGCTCGCCGTCGCGGCGCAGCCGGGCAACGTCGGCGACGACCTGCTTGCGCGCGTTGGTTCCGCCCGCACCGTCGTTGATCGGGCCCTGAAGGCGCCGTGTCTCGGCCTCCAGCCTCTCGATCTTCTGGTAGAAGTAGAACGCGCGCAACGTCGAGGCCGCGCGCATGGCGGCATAGACCAGCACCAGAATCGCGACGATCGCCCGGTTCGGATATTTCTCCATGAAATTCAGGCTGAAATACACCATCGCCATGAAGGCGAAATTGGTGAGGAAGCGGTAGACGAAGCTGAGAAAAACCATGCTGGCTCAAGCCTTGAAGGGGGCAACCGGGACTGTGCTGCCCAATGCGGGATCAAGGGTCCAGACCGGAATAGCCAGCCTGATCCCTGCGGACGCCCGTCTACGCCAACATTGTTTCAGCAAAGATACCACGGCCCCGCAACTTGCCGCCTTTTAGCCACACACCGCCAAAGTGCAAGGGCGCTTCCTCTCCGTAACGGCTCAATGGCGATTTGGCGGAAGTCGCGATAGACTGCGCATGCCGCCACATCCGGGGTCTGCCGATGCCGAAGAAGGGAATCACCGGCCACGACGAGTGGGTTCTGACCGAGGCGCTCGCGACCGCCCTGGTCGCGCTTGAGCAGCTCGAACCAAAACACCAGCCGAACGCGCATATGGACGACATCCGCAAGATGCTGGCGAGCGGCAAGGAGCCGGCGGCGGTGAGCCTGCACCTCGCCCAGGCCAAATGCCGGTTGTTTCCCGAGCTCGACCCGCTGGAGATCTACCGGGAATACGGCATCGGCGAGGAATATGGCTGAAGCGGCGCTTTAAGGGCGCCCGTCCGGATCGATCTGGAACGCGCGATAGTGCTCGAAGCTGCCCATGATCATTAACCTCGTCTCGGGGAGACGGGTGCGCTCAGTCCGTCCGTCAGGTTCGAGGTCATTTCGTTCTGCTTGGCGCGTTGGAGCAACATCTCGCGCTCCCTGCCGGGCGGCAGGCTAAGTGCGCGCTCGCGGGCGGCTTCGGCAAAGGCAGCAAGCCGCTCCTGAACCGATTGGGTCTCTTTCCTGCGGTTACGTTTTGCGGTCAGCCGCGGGTTCCAGCATTTCAATAAGTTAACCCTGCGTGATTTTGCGAAAGCGAGCGCGAATGCTCGCGCATCCCGACTACGCCGGAACCGAAATGCTGATTCGTATGTTCAAGAACGACCCGAAGGAGGATCATCATGGCGAAAGCAGCATGGAAAAAGCCGGGCTCACCGATCGGCCGCAAGGGACCGCGCAAGGCCAATCCCGCCTACAAGCGCCGCGCGCGGCAGCCTTGGAGCCCGGCGGACGTCAGCAAGCTGAAGCAGCTTGCGAAAGGCAACACGCCGACCGGCGTCATGAGCATCAAGCTGCAGCGCCCGGTCGCAGCCATCCGCAGCAAGGCGCAGCGCGAAGGGATCTCGCTCAAGCCCGCCAACCGCTCACCCTACAATCGCCGGACCAAAGCGGCGAAGCGGCGCTGACGAGGCGTACCGCCGGATGACAACCGGACAGTGCAACGATCGCGACGATCGTCGGAAGAACCCGTTCCATCCACGACGTCGCCCACAGTCCGCCCGGAGCGAAGACGTTCTGCATGTCGATGCAGAGGTGAACGGCGTCCCTGATCGGGGCCACGTCCGACGTGCTGTCCCTCATCGTCCTCCACCGTCGAGCGCATTCGGCGACGCATTGCGAATGCCAAGGCGAAGTTTTGGTTCCGGACCGAAGCGGCGCGGAAGCGGACTGGAGTTCGCGACGCGCGCGACGGACCCACGCCGTACATCAGGTCGAACACGATCAAGGGCTATACGATCATCAGCAAGACGCGCGTCGCGTGGTCGGGATCGAGCCGCAATAGGCTTGCCCCGACCTGGCCGACGAGCGTTCGCGTCGTTGCGCGGGCTCTGAGCCCCAGCAATGCGGCAATCGCCGGGCTCAAGCCCGGAAAGCCCAATGATTGAAGAGGGATAATGAGGCTGGTGCGCTCGGAGGGACTCGAACCCCCACGATTTTACTCACTGCCACCTCAAGGCAGCGCGTCTACCAGTTCCGCCACGAGCGCTTTGGGGATGCCGGCTTGAGGCTTGAGGGCCGGCCGGATCAACGGCGCCGATCTAACAAATCCATCAGGGGGGTACAAGCCTGCAAAGGCCCTGAATTCCACAAGCTTTGCAGGAAAGTTCGGGCTCCTCGCCCGAATCGGCATTGACCCGGGCGTCCGGGCCCCTACCGGGTGCCCGGCGAACGCGGCAGCATCTGCTTGACCTCGACCGCGATCCGGTTGCGGTCGACCAGCACGACGCCGGAGGCGACCGGCAGATTATTGGCCAAGACCTTGACCTCGTCGGCCTCGGTTGCGTCCAGCTCGATGATGGCGCCGCGGGAAAGACGTAATACTTGATGGATCGGCATGGTGGTCGTCCCGAGGACGACCATGAGATCCACGGTGACTTTATCGAGGGTGGGCACTGTCAGGACCGCCGCAACTGAGGACTGGCATTTGCTCCCGAGATGATCACCACGTTATGGTTAGCCAATGGTTAATTCGCCGCAAAACCCACGCCAACAGCTCGATTTGACGCCGTTTTCGGCCCGGGGCGGCCCGCCCGTCGAGTGGCGAATCTCGGACGACCCGGTGCCCTATCCGGACGCGGTCGCCGCCATGGAAGCCCGGGTCGCCGCGATCGCCGCGGGCGAGGCCCCCGAGCTGGTCTGGCTGCTCGAACACCCCCCGCTCTACACCTCCGGGACCTCGGGCAAGGAAACCGACCTGCGCGATCCACGCTTCCCGATCTTCACCAGCGGACGCGGCGGCCAGCTCACCTATCACGGGCCCGGCCAGCGCGTGGCCTATGTCATGCTCGACCTCAAGCGCCGCCGGCCGGACGTCCGGGCCTATGTCGCGAGCCTGGAGGAGCTGATTCTGCGCACGCTCGCCGCCTTCAACATCCGCGGCGAGCGGCGCGAGGACCGGGTCGGGGTCTGGGTCAGGCGGCCCGACAAGGGCGAAGGTCACGAGGACAAGATCGCGGCGATCGGCGTGCGGCTGAAGCGCTGGGTCTCGTTCCACGGCATCGCGATCAATGTCGAGCCGGAGCTGTCGCACTTCGCCGGCATCGTGCCGTGCGGCGTCGTCGATCCCCGCTACGGCGTCACCTCGCTGGTCGATCTCGGCCAGCTCGTGAGCATGGCCGACGTCGACCTCGCGCTTCGGCAGGCGTTCGAAGAGCTGTTCGGACCGACCCGCGCTCAGGTCGCGGAAGCGGTCGCCTGACGTAGTGCTGTTGGAGACGCGCTGCCTCGCATTCTCCGCCGGCGCGGAATCGGTTATGCTTGATTCCGGCGTCGCCCACGCCTCCCCCCTCCGCCGGGAAAGCACACCTCATGCCGGGCGATCAGACCACCGGCCGACTGTTCGAGCGCCATGCATAAGGAGGGATTGCGTTTCAGCTCGCAACGGGAGGTTTGGACGATGAGACTTTCTGCGCCCATCTATCATCTGAAACGACGCGCCAAGCGCCTGTCCCGTGAGGAAGGCATTCCGCTGCACGATGCGCTTGACTGCATCGCCACCAGGGAAGGATTTTCCGCCTGGAGCATGCTCGCCGCGAAAGCCGCCGCGCTGACGCCCGCAAGCAGGCTGTTTCCGCAATTTCAACCCGGCGACCTCGTGCTGGTCGGCGCGCGGCCCGGTCAGGGCAAGACGCTGATGAGCCTCGAGCTTGCGGTTGAAGCCATGAGATCGGGCCGTCGAGCCGCGTTCTTCTCGCTCGAATACACCGAGAAGGACGTTCTGGATCGGCTGCGCGCGATCGGCGTGGAGCCGGCACAATTCGACGAGCTGTTCGAGGTCGATTGCTCCGATGCCATCAGCGCCGACTATGTCGTCAAGCAGATGGCGACGGCACCCCGCGGAACGGTCGTGGTGATCGACTATCTGCAGCTGCTCGACCAGCGGCGGGAAAACCCTGACGTCTCCGTCCAGGTTCGCGCGCTGAAATCGTTCGCGCGCGATCAGGGGCTGATCGTCGTCTTCATCTCGCAGATCGACCGGTCCTACGATGCTGCGGTGAAGCCCTGCCCCGACCTCGGCGATGTCCGCTTGCCGAACCCGCTGGACCTGACGCTGTTCGACAAGCTGTGCTTCCTGAACAATTCCGAAGTTCAGTTCCGCGCCGCGAGCTGACGATAAGGCCGCGGGTGAGATGCCTCGCCCGCGGCCTGAAGCCTCATGCTGCCTTCAACGACAGATCGAGCTTGCCGGCGATGTAGCGGCGCTCCTGGGTCAGGCCGCCGAAACCGTAGGCGTCGCCCCTGACCTCGTCGACATGCAGATAGGTCTCGGGATGCAGCGGGCCCAAAATCTCGGCCATACGCCTGAACATCGCGGCGAGATAGGCGGCCTTCTCGTCCTTGGTGTTGGTGCCTTCGGTGACATGGATGTCGATCCAGTAGCTCGCCAGCTTCTGCTCGGCCAGCGACTTGCCGCCGGCGAACCAGTCGTCGGCATCGACCGACTTCACGATGATGGCGGTCACCTTGGGATCCTTGTGCAGTATCTCGGCGGTAAGCTCGGACACGGCGCTGGCGATATCGGCCTTCAGGGACGGCG
>RXJC01000196.1 GCA_003963435.1 Bradyrhizobiaceae bacterium
ATGCCATCACCGACAGCAAGCGCCTCGCTTCGGCGCCCGACATTCCGACCGCGGAGGAGGCCGGCCTGAAGGGCTTCAACATGACGCTGTGGTCGGGCCTATGGGTGCCGAAGGGCACGCCAAAGGAGATCGTGGCAAAGCTCAACGCTGCGGCCGTCGAGGCGCTGAACGATCCCGCCGTGAGGAAGCAGCTCGAAAGCCAGGGCCTGGAGATGACGCCGAAAGACCAGCTCGCCCCCGAAGCGCTCGGCGCCCGTCAGAAGGCCGAGATCGCAAAATGGTGGCCGATCATCAAGGCCGCGAACATCAAGGTGGATTGAGGCTCTCGTAGGGTGGGCAAAGCGCAGCGTGCCCACCAAAAGATCGTGGGCACGGCGCTTGCGCGCCTTTGCCCACCCTACGACATCTGCGCCTATTCCACCGGCGTCGCCGTGGCGCTGGCGTCCTTGTTTACCACGCGCTCGTCGCTCTTGCCGGCAACCATGCTGCTGCCCTCGAACCGTGCGCGGTAGACCAGCACGTTCTCCATCACGCGCTGGACGTAGTTGCGCGTTTCCGACAGCGGGATGCGCTCGACCCAGTCGACCGGATCGACGTTGGGATCCCTGGGATCGCCACGGGCCTGCACCCATTCGCGCACCCGGCCGCGGCCGGCATTGTAGCCGGCGAAGGTCATGATCTGGTTGCCGCGATATTCTGACAGCAGCGCGCTGAGCTCGGCCGCGCCCATCTGGGTGTTGTAGACGGGATCGGAGACCATCCTGTCCCAGTCATAGGTCAGGCCGAAGCGCTTTGCGGTGTCGCGGCCCGCTTCCGGCGTCACCTGCATCAGGCCGACCGCGTTGGCGGCCGACTTGTCGCGCTGGTCGAACGAGCTCTCGGTACGCGCCACCGAATAAATCACGCTGGTCTCGATCGCGGGCGCGACCTGCTTGTGCTCGGGAATGCCGATGGTCGGGAAGGCGTAATGCTCGAGCGCGAGCCCGCGCGCCAGCGCCGACTTGCCGACCTCGAGCATCACGCGCGCGTCGCCCCGCCGCCCGGCCAGTTCGCCGAGCGCTTCGAGCGCGGCGATGTCGGTGCTCTCCTTGGCGAAATCCTCAGCGTAATAGAACACCACGTCGCGCTCGCCGATGCTGTAGAGCATGTCGGCGGCGCGCACGCGCTCGTCCGATCCTGGCGTGTCGACGGCGGCCAAGACCGGCGAGGGCGGCCGCAGCTCGATGCGGTCGAGACCAAGCTTGGCCCGCGCCAGTTGGCCGTAATAGGCGGTCGGATAGCGCGCGGCCGCCCGGTAGCTCATGCGCGCATCGGCGCTCGCGCCCATCGCCTCGGCGGCGCGGCCGCGCCAGTAATGCGCGCGCGCCAGCGCGATCGGGTTGGCCGAGCCTTCGTCGATCGCGGCGAAATGCATTATCGCCCTCTTGGGATCGCCAAGAAAGCGCAGCGCGATCCAGCCGCACATGAAGTGGTAGTCGACGCGATAGACTTCCTTCTCCGGCACCGCGGCGGTGCGCACCACGTCATACGCTGTCTTGAACTTGCCCTGGTCGAGCAGCTTGCGCGCGAGCAGGCGGCGCTCGCGCCACCAGGCGTCGGTATCCTGGGCCGCCATGGTCTCGGGCGCGGCGGCCAGGATCACCTCGGCGGCGTCGTCGATGCGGTCCTTCTGCAGGTGCCATTGCGCCCGGCACAGCACATAGCCGAGATCGCGGCGCGCGTCGGTCGCAACGTCGTCGAGATAGTCCTTGGCCTTGCTGGCCTTGCCGGTCACGGCGGCGCAGGCCTTGACGATCGCAAGCTCATCCTCGCCGAGCCGTTTGGCGGCGCGGCGCGCCGCCGCGTAGTCCTTGGCGCCGAGCCGCTTGTCCATGCGGGCGCGATGGTCGTCCGCGGTGAGCAGATCGCGGAACGCCTCGTAGGAATCCTCCTCGCTGCGCTCCGACAATTCGTCGGTGCGCCAGGCCTCGCGCACGAGCCGCGCGGCGCGGTCGGTATCGCCCTCAGCGAGCAGCACGCGGGCGAGCGCGAACTTGCCCTTGGCGCTGATCGGCCGGTCCATGGTGAAGGTGTGCACGGTGGTGGCGTCGCTCTTCTCCTGCCACAGCCGCGCCTCGGCGCGGCGGCGGAGCAGGGTGCGGCTCGGCCAGTCCGGATTGGCAGCGAGGAAGCTCGCGTAGCGCTTGAAATTCGCCGTGCTGTCGGAATGGCGCAGCATGAACCAGTCGGCGAGCTTCTGTCCGGCGGGATCGGCAATGCGGTCGCGCGCCGCGCTTGCGTCCTCGGTCTTGCCCTTGCGCGCGAGATCGATCGCGTCCTTCAGCGCGGCGAGGTCGCCGGTCAGCGCCGGCGCGGCCGGCTTGTCCGCGGGCTCGTCCTGCTTCTTCGACTTGCGCTTGGCGTCGGCGTGCTTGCCGTGTCGCGCCTTGCCGGCCGCGACGTGACGCGGCTTGCCGGCTTTGGCCTCGTGCGACTTCTTCGGGGCCGACGACTTGTGACTGCTCTTTGCCGAAAGCTCGGTGGGAAAGAAGGCCATTGCGGCCATGGCAACGACACACGCGAGCGAGCGTAGGCACTGGTTCATTGGATGGTCCCCCCTGCGAAACCACTACAAACCAAGGTCCGCGACGACATGCGGCTTGAGAATCAAAGACGTCGCAACGCGGCGCGAAGCATCGTCTCGCATTCCCCACGCTGCCGCAACAATGCGGCAAAATGCGGATTGCTGCGGGAACTTCGACTTGGGGGGCCCATTGCAACCTTTTAACCTTTGTTAACGATCCGGGCCCGCGCGACGGCTGAGCTTGGTTCAGGGCGCCAGAGGGAACCAGATTGCACATGTTCCCGCCGCCAAATCCGGTGTAGTGAGTTCCCCGGTTCCGTCCTTCAACCTTTGCCTCGCACCCATGCCGATTTTCAACCAGTCGATCCGGCGCAAGATCGTCGGCATCGCCCTCGGATTGATCGTC
>RXJC01000499.1 GCA_003963435.1 Bradyrhizobiaceae bacterium
CGATCAGACCGTATTCAATCGCCGTCGCACCGGACTCATCCGACCAGAACTTCTGAACCATGCTCTTCAAGACTCGCCTCCGTTACAATTCCAAGCTGTGTTGGCTTAATTCAACAGCCGAAAATGTACGGGAACACAAACTACGGCCGGGTTAACCGGGGAACCGCAAGTTATGCGGATAATTGGGAACAAAAGTTCCAAAAATTGAGCTCAACGGATACCTGAATGCAGCCTTCTCCTACCCACCGCGCCAGCTTTTCGATCGGCAGCGAGGCCGACGCCAGGCGCGTCGTCGACGTGCTCACCGAGATGTTCTTCGAGGGCGACGCGGCGGTCGCCGCTTTCGAGCGGCCGGATGGAAAATGGGACGTCACGCTCCACTTCGCCGAGGCGCCCGATCAGGCTTGGCTCCGCGAACTCATTGTAGATTCAGCAGGAAATGAGATCGCGGCGACCCTCGCCTTCGACACCGTCGAGGCCAAGGACTGGGTCAAGGCCAGCCTGGAAGATCTGGTCCCGGTCCCGGCCGGACGCTTCGTCGTGCACGGCAGCCATGACCGCGACCGCGTCGCCCCGAACAAGCTCGCCATCGAGATCGAGGCGGCGCTCGCTTTCGGCACCGGACACCATGGCACCACGCGTGGTTGTTTACTGCTGCTTGACCATGTCCTGAAGAGTTCCCGCCCGCGGTTCCTGCTTGACCTCGGCACCGGGACCGGCGTGCTGGCGATCGCGGCGGCGAAGGCGCTGCATCGCGCCGTGCTCGCCTCCGACATAGATGCCCCCTCGGTGCGGGTCGCGACCGAGAACGCCGCGCTGAACGAAGTCGGCCATCATGTCCGGGTGATCCGCGCCATCGGCTTCGCCGCGCCGGATTTCGGCCAAGCCGGTCCGTTCGACCTGGTGCTGGCGAACATCCTCGCCAACCCCTTGCGGCAACTGGCGGGCCCGATGACGCGGCATCTGGCGCCCGGGGGACGCGTCATCCTCTCCGGGCTGTTGACGCATCAAGCCCCCGCCGTGATCGCCGCCTACCGCGCGCGCGGCCTCGTGCCTCTGAAGCATCTGCGGATCGAGGGGTGGAGCAGCCTGTTGCTGCGGAAGCTGGGGTGAATCAACTGCGTTTGCGACGGCGGTGCGCTTCCCTCACCCCGTTCTTACGGGAGAAGTGAAATGCCCATGCGTCCTGTTACTCCGCCGGCTTCTCGTCCCGCCGCAGCGCGCGCTCATCCCGCAAGCTGCGCCTGGCGCGGCGCTCGGCGATCCGGTCGATCATCTGGCTGATGACGCTGCGTGGTTTCTGCGGTGCCGCCGTAGTCGGGCTACGGCGCGCCGGCGGCGAAATCTTTTCAAACGTGAACGCTGGCATCGTGTGTCCCCTCGTCGTTGAGATGAACCACCTGCTCGAATGTCCCTGTCATCCGGACGAAGCGCGACTGCCGCATCCTTTACTCCACTCCATTCAAGTGGAACTATTTCAAGCACAGTCTGTGCCAGATGCGATGCAAATGCGACGAGATTGCGGACTGATCCCCATGATCCTAAAGTAATCCACCATGTTCGAAGCACACTTCCAGACATTCGAGGAGCCCGAGGCCGGCGTCGCTTTGACGGCACGGCTGGCCGCGCTTCGCGAAGAACTCGCCCGCCGCAAGCTCACGGGCTTCGTCGTTCCGCGTGCCGACCAGCAGCAGAACGAATATGTGCCGCCGTCGGAAGAGCGGCTGGCCTGGCTGACCGGCTTCACCGGCTCGGCGGGACTGGCGGTGGTGCTGACGCAGCAAGCCGCACTGTTCGTCGACGGCCGCTACACGCTGCAGGCCGCCAAGCAGGTCGATGCAAAGGCCTGGGCCGTGGAATCGCTGATCGACCCGCCGCCGGAGAGCTGGGTGTCGGCGCATCTGAAAGCCGGTGACCGCCTCGGATTTGACCCGTGGCTGCATACTTTTGCGGCAGCCGAGCGCCTGTCCGCCGCCTGCGCCAAGGCCGGCGCCGAGCTGGTGGCGGTCGACAGCAATCCAATCGACGCGGTCTGGCAGGACCGGCCACAGCCGCCGCTCGCTCCCGTCGCCGTGCACAGCCTCCAGAACGCCGGCGTCACCGAAGCCGAGAAGCTGACGCAGATCCGGACCGAAATCGGCAAGCTCGGCGTCGATGCGCTGGTGCTGTCCGACAGCCATGCGGTCGCCTGGACCTTCAACATCCGCGGCGCCGACGTCGCCCACACGCCGCTGCCGCTATCCTACGCGCTGGTGCCGAGGGACGGACGGCCGACGATCTTCATCGACCACCGCAAGCTCTCCAACCTCACGCGCGACCATCTCGAGCAGTCCGCCGACGTGCGCGAGCCCGATGCGATGGCGCCGACATTGATGGCGCTCGCCAAAGGCGGCGCATCGATCGCGCTCGACAGCGCCACAGCGGCCGACGCCCTCGGCCGCCTGATCGCGGGTGCCGGCGGCAAGCCGGTGCGCGGCAGCGATCCGATTGCACTGCTCAAGGCGGTCAAGAACGCGACTGAGATCAAGGGCACCAAGACCGCCCATGTGCGCGACGCCGTGGCGCTGGCGCGCTTCCTCGCCTGGATCGACCGGGAAGCGCCGAGCGGCAAGCTCACCGAGATCGACGCGGTCGAGGCGCTGGAGACGTTCCGCCGCGACACCGGCGCGCTGAAGGACGTGTCCTTCCCGACCATCTCCGGCACCGGCCCGAACGGCGCCATCGTGCATTACCGCGTCACCCGCAAGAGCAACCGGCGCATCGCGCCCGGCGACCTCTTGCTGATCGATTCCGGCGCGCAGTACGAAGACGGCACCACCGACGTCACGCGCACGATGGCCGTTGGCGAACCGACGGCCGAGATGCGCGACCGCTTCACCCGGGTGCTGCGCGGCCATATCGCGATCGCGCGCGCGGTCTTTCCGGACGGCACCACCGGCGCGCAGCTCGACACGCTGGCGCGGCAATATCTCTGGGCCGCCGGCATCGATTTCGAGCACGGCACCGGTCATGGCGTCGGCAGTTACCTGTCGGTCCACGAAGGCCCGGCGCGAATCTCGAAGCTCGGCACCACGCCGCTGAAGCGCGGCATGATCCTCTCCAACGAGCCCGGCTACTACAAGACCGACGGCTTCGGCATCCGCATCGAGAACCTCGAGCTGGTCGTGGCCGCCGAGA
>RXJC01000255.1 GCA_003963435.1 Bradyrhizobiaceae bacterium
TGCCGAAATAGGGCTGGATGAGCTCGGCGGCACCAAGGCCGACCAGCACGATCCCGAGCGCTTTCAGATAGGGCCGCGGATCGAACGGCTCCGACCGCGCGGCGGTCTGCACCGCGGTCTTGGGCGCGGCTTCGCCGGGCAGCTCGTTACCGGCGATGACATGAACCGTGATGTTGCCGGCGCGGCGCACGAGATCATGCACGACCGAGCCGCGCGTCATCTCGAACCAGCGCGAGCGCGTCGACTTGCCGATCACGATCTGGGTGACGTTGTTGCCTTGCGCGAAGTTGACGACGTCATCGGCGATGCGGCGGCCAACGGCGGGAATGGTCAGCGCCTCGCCGCCGAGCGATTCCGCCAGTCGCAGCGTGTCGGCCAGCCGGTCGCGCTCCTCGTCGGACAATTGCAGCGAGCGCCGCGTCTCGATCGAGAGCGCGGTGAACGGCGCATGCAGCCGGTCGGCCAGCCGCTTGGTGTAGCGCACGAGGCCAGCCGCGCGCGGGTCCTCGCTGACGCAGACCAGGATCCGCTCGCCCGCAGCCCAGGGCCCGGAAATCGCATTCGCCTGCATGTGAGTGAGCAGCTGCTCGTCGACCCGCTCGGCGGTCCGCCGCAGCGCGAGCTCACGCAAGGCGGTCAGATTGCCCGGCGAGAAATAGTGCTCCAGCGCCCGCTCGGCTTGCCGGGGCACATAGACCTTGCCTTCCTTCAGCCGCTGGATGAGATCGTCGGGCGTGAGGTCGATCAGCTCGATGGCATCGGCGCGGTCGAACACGGAATCGGGCACCGTCTCGCGCACCCGGACATGGGTGATCTGGGCGACGATGTCGTTGAGGCTTTCGATGTGCTGGATGTTGACGGCGGTGTAGACGTCGATGCCGTGGGACAGCAGCTCCTCGACGTCGAGATAGCGCTTGGGATGTCGGCTGCCGGCCGCATTGGTGTGGGCGAGCTCATCCACCAAGGCAATCTGCGGCCGCCGCGCGATCACCGCATCGAGATCCATCTCCTCGACGATCTGGCCGCGGTACTCCAGCCGCTTGCGCGGGACCACTTCGAGCCCGCGCACCAGCGCCTCGGTCTCGGCACGGCCATGGGTCTCGACAAAGCCGACCACGACGTCGATGCCGGCCTTGCGCTTGGCGTGGGCGCTTTGCAGCATCTCGTAGGTCTTGCCGACGCCGGGCGCGGCGCCGACGAAGATCTTCAGCCTGCCGCTCTCCTCCCGGCGCGCCGCTTCCAGCAGCGCTTCGGGGGACGGACGTTGTTCGGGATCGCGGCGCTCTCGGACCATCAGGACGGCTTGTCTATCGGTTACGTTCTCCGCCCGTCGTCTCGACTCTCCCCGCAAGGGGGGAGAGGGAGAAGGCTATGCCGGCAGTTATAGTCATCGCGGCGCCGCAAGCCTAGACCGCTACTTCGCGGCCGCGCGATCGAGCGCGAGGTTGAGCGCCAATACGTTAATGCGGGGTTCGCCAAGCAGGCCGAGCAGACGGCCCCGGGTGTTGGACACCACGAGCAGCTTCACCGCGTCTTCCGGCATATTCCGAGCCTTGGCGACGCGCGGCACCTGGAATTCCGCCGCTTCCGGCGAAATATCCGGATCGAGGCCGCTGGCCGAGGTCGTCACCAGGTCGACCGGGACCGCCTGGTTCGGATTCTCCGCCTTGAGCTTGTCCACATCTTCCTTCAGCCGGTCGGCCAACGCCTTGCTGGTCGGGCCGAGGTTGGAGCCGCCGGAGTTGGCGGCGTTGTAGGGTGCCGACACCGTTTTGGCCGGATCATTCGGGTCCGGGGCCAGCGTCGCCGAGGGACGGCCGTGGAAATATTTGTCGTCCTTGAACTCCTGTCCGATCAGGGCGGAGCCGATCACCTTGCCGTCCTTCTCGACCAGGCTGCCCTGCGCCTGCGTGGGAAAGAGCGCGCCGGCGATGGCCGTCATCGCGAGCGGATAGGCCAGGCCCGTGATGGCGGTGAGCACCAGCAGAAGGACGATGGCGGGGCGGATTTCTCTGAGCATGTTAGGTCTCCAATTCTTTCGTCATTGCTCTCCCGTCGTTCCGGGGCGATGCGAAGCGTCGAACCCGGAACCTCGAGATTCCGGGTTCGCCTCTTTGAGGCGCCCCGGAATGACGGACACATTTTCTGTTTGCATGACGGCGTTAAGCCAGGTGCAAGGCAACCACGACGAGGTCGATCGCCTTGATACCGATGAAGGGAATGACGATGCCGCCGAGGCCGTAGATCAAGAGGTTGCGCCGGAGCAGCGCGCCGGCACCGACAGCGCGATAGGCGACGCCCTTGAGCGCGAGCGGGATCAGCGCGATGATGATCAGTGCGTTGAAGATGATCGCCGACAGGATGGCGCTCTGCGGGCTCGACAGGTTCATGACGTTGAGCACGTTGAGCTGAGGGTAGAACGCCAGGAACATCGCCGGGATGATCGCAAAGTACTTGGCGACGTCGTTGGCAATCGAGAACGTCGTCAGCGCACCGCGCGTCATCAGCAGTTGCTTGCCGATCTCGACCACCTCGATCAGCTTGGTCGGGTTGGAGTCGAGATCGACCATGTTGCCGGCCTCGCGGGCGGCCTGGGTGCCGGTGTTCATGGCGACACCGACGTCGG
>RXJC01000462.1 GCA_003963435.1 Bradyrhizobiaceae bacterium
AGGCGCGCGTCGAAGCCGAGATTGCCGGCCATCCGCGTCGTCGTCTCCACGCAATGATTGGTGGTGGCGCCGCAGATCACGACCGTGCCGATGCCGGCCGCGCGCAGGCGCTCTTCCAGGTCGGTGCCGATGAAGGCGCTGTTGACGCGCTTGACGATCACCGCCTCCCCCGGCTGCTCGCGCGCCTCGTCCTTGACGGCGTAGCCGGAGCTTTGCGGCAGGAACGACGAGTTCGGCTTCGTGCCTTCATGGCGGATGTGAAAGATCCGGGCGCGGCGTGCCCTGAACGCCTTCAGCAGATCGGCGATGTGCTTCACGGCATCCGGATTGTTGCGCCGTTTCCCCGCCGCCTCCCATTCGTCGAATGCGCGCTGGACGTCGATGACGATGAGGGCGGGGAGGGGGTGGGGCATGACGTGCGGCTTTCAGACTTGCTGCGTTAACTATGCGAGGGGAGTACAACGAGGCGCAATGTCGATTTTCCCTCGATTCGAGACGACGCGCTGCGCAACGTCCGGGACACGAGAGTGAATGCGGCCGCCTTGCTGAGGATCAAAGCGGCGGGAACTGGCGGGCCTAGTGTCGAGGCACCAAATGATCTGGAATCGACCAGATGCGAAAGGACGCCATGCCGGAGCCGACGAGTCAACCGGACGGACTTGCGGGGGTCAGGACGCTGCCGGAGCTGCTGCGCTGGCGTGTCAAGACGACGCCGACGTTGGAGGCCTATCGCCATTTCGATGCGGGCGCGCAGCGCTGGGTCAGCCAGTCCTGGCACGAGATCGATGCGGGATTCGAGCTGTGGCGGCGGGCGCTCGCCGCGGAGAATTTCGCGTCCGGCGAGCGCATCGCGATCCTGATGCCGAACGGCATTGCGCATATCGCCATGGACCAGGCGGCGCTGTCGCGCGGCCTCGTGCCTGTGCCGATGCATGCCGTCGACAATCCCGACAGCATCGCCTACGTCCTCGTCGATTCCGGCGCGCTGCTCCTGTTCGTCGATACGCTGGAGCGCTGGCAGGCGATCGTGGCGACCGGCCAGCCGCTCGATCATCTGAAGCGCGTCGTCTGCGCGGATGCAGGCGGGCTCATCACGCCGGATGCGCGCATCGTCGGGCTCGACCACTGGCTCGCACAGGCACCCGGCGCCACCGCGCCGCTGCCTGATGTCGCGATCGAACCGGACGATCTCGCCGCCATCGTCTACACCTCGGGTACCACCGGACGGCCGAAGGGCGTGATGCTGTCGCACGGCAACGTGGTCGCCAACGTGAAGGCGATCGCGCGTCGCATCAAGGCCGAGCCGAACGACGTCTTCCTGTCCTTCCTGCCGCTCTCGCACACCTTCGAGCGCACCGGCGGCTACTACTATCCGATCGCAATCGGCGCCTGTGTCGCCTATGCCCGTTCGGTGCCGCAACTTTCGGAGGATCTGAAGCATGTGCAGCCGACGGTGCTGATCTCGGTGCCGCGGATCTACGAACGCATCTACGCGCTGATCATGCAGCATCGCGCCGCAGCGGGCTGGATCGAGCGCGCGCTGCTCGATCTCACCGTCGCCATCGGCGGGCGGCGCTTCGATGCGCGGCAACGTCATGGCGTGCCGTCGTTGCTGGACCGGCTGGCCTGGCCGCTGCTGAAGCGCCTCGTCGCCGACAAGGTGCTGGCGCAGCTCGGCGGTCGCCTGCGCGTCGCGGTCTCCGGCGGCGCGCCGATCGCGGAGCCCGTCATCCGCCTGTTTCTCGCGCTCGGGCTCGACGTGCTCCAGGGTTACGGCATGACGGAGACCTCGCCGGTGGTGTCCGTCAACACCCCCGACGACAACGATCCGCA
Organism: Bradyrhizobiaceae bacterium; assembly: GCA_003963435.1. Taxonomy (GTDB): domain Bacteria; phylum Pseudomonadota; class Alphaproteobacteria; order Rhizobiales; family Xanthobacteraceae; genus Bradyrhizobium. Next base: position 1,834 of record RXJC01000462.1, read on the forward strand.
TTCGGTCGGCCACGTTCTCGACGGCGTCGAGGTCAGGCTCGGCGAAAATGACGAATTGCTGGTGCGTGGCCCCAGCGTGATGCTCGGCTATTGGCACAAGGGCGAGGAGACCCGCCGCGTCAAGGACGCCGACGGCTGGCTGCATACCGGCGACCAGGCTCGCATCGAGAACGGACGCATCACCATCACCGGCCGCATCAAGGACATTCTGGTCACCTCGACCGGCGAGAAGATCGCACCGGTGGATCTGGAGACCGCGATCCTCGCCGATCCCTTGTTTGAGCAGGCGCTGGTGGTCGGCGAACAGCGGCCGTTCCTCACCGCGCTGGTGGTGTTGAATGCCAAGGCATGGGTGGAGGAGAAGGAACGGCTGGCTGCGCTCGGTCAGCAAGGCGGCGCGGCGGAGCGGGCCGCGCTGCTGGCGAGGATCGCCGCGGCTGTGAAGGCCTATCCGTCCTATGCGACGCCGCGTGCGGTATGGTGGACGCTCGACCCATGGACCATTGCGGCGGGCCTGCTCACGCCGACGCTGAAGAACAAGCGGCCCGCGCTCGAACGCCGCTTCGCGGACGAGATCGAGCACGTCTATGCGAAGAAGCCGGCGCCGATAACGGCCACGTGATTTCGCCGGTCCCGCAGCGCTTGATCCAGCGCAACTTCGGTCGCCGCCGCGCGATGCAATGTGGCCGCGACATTCGAACTGAGATCGAGGCAAGTCATGAAGGCGTATTTCATCGGCGGTGGCATTGGATCGCTCGCGGGCGCGGCGTTCCTGATCCGCGACGCGCAACAGGCGGGGCGCGACATCGTGATCTACGAGGCGCAACCGCTGCTCGGCGGCAGCCTCGACGGCGCCCAGCTCGCGAGCGGCGCCTATTCGCTGCGCGGCGGCCGCATGCTGACCACCGACCACTACGAATGCACCTGGGACCTGCTCTCCAGCATTCCCTCGCTGGAGCATCCGGGCCTTAGCGTGCGCGACGAGACCATCGCCTTCAACGTGGAGAACCCGGCGCATTCGCGGGCGCGGCTGGTGGACCGCAATCGATTCAAAACCGACGTCGCGCATATGGGCTTCTCCGCGCGGGACCGGCTGGAGCTGCTGCGGCTCACCGAGGCCTCGGAAGAGGCGCTCGGCAACAGCCGCATCACCGACTGGCTCTCGCCAGGATTCTTCGAGTCCAATTTCTGGTACATGTGGCAGACCACCTTCGCCTTCCAGCCCTGGCACAGCGCGGTCGAGCTGAAGCGCTATCTGCACCGCTTCATGAGCGAATTTCCGCGCATCGAGACCCTCGCCGGCGTCAAGCGCACCGTCTAC
>RXJC01000215.1 GCA_003963435.1 Bradyrhizobiaceae bacterium
GATCCCGCAAGGCCCTGCGCGCAAAAGCCGGGTGGTCGCGCTGCTACGGCAATGCTAGGTAGCGAGCGGTTCTCTTCCGATTTTGCGGGCTGATTGCGTTGCTGGATGGACTCTACAAGGTTGAATACGGCGTCAATGATGCGTTCGGGCGCAGCATCATGTGCCTGCATGACGGCAAGATGCTGGGCGGCAATTCGGGCTTCGCGCATCTCGGCACCTATGCCGAGCGTGACGGCGAGATCGTTGCCGAGGTCATCACCGAGCGGCACAATCTCGATCCCAACTACAAGCCGCTGATGGGCGCTGACGTCGCCAGGATCGGTGCGCGAGGGCGGCTGATCGGCGATCAGATCCGTCTCCAGGGCGGCGCCGACACCATGCCGGGCGCAAACTTCTGGGCCAATCTCACCCGGCTCGACGACGGCGCGCTGCCGCCGCGCGGCGTGATCGGGCAGGGCGGCATCGCCAACGGGCTCTATGGCATGAGCCTGCGCGCGCTCGACGGCGTCGATGCCGGCCTCTCCGGCGTGATGCTGCTGATCGACGGCCGCATCCTTGGGGGCGATGCGTTCTTCTACTATCTCGGCTCCTATTCCTCCGCGGACGGCCGCTGGAAGGGCGAGATGCTGAACCAGGAGCACACGCCGGCGAAAGGCGAAAATCCCGTATTCGGTGGTTTTGAGGTCGGGATCGGCTTCTCCGGGACCTGCACGGAAGATAGCGGCGAGCTCGAGGGCATCGCGCTGGCGGGAAAGCGCAGTTTGCGGCTTGCGGCTTCGCTCAAGCTGATGCGGAAGGCTTAAGACCCCTTCGTCAATTGTGCATGTCCGTTTGCTGGAGCGCAGCAGGCTTGACGCGTTGTTCCCTACGGCCCGGACGTCAGTGATGGCCGCCGCCAGATCCACCATCGCCAACATGATCAGCGGCACCGTGGTCGGCGCTCCCTCCATCGCCGTCAGATCCAGAGCCGCGGTGCCTGAAGGAACGTAGTCGCCGACTTCCGATCATGGCTGTAGCCGACGCACCAAAGTCCTAAGTTGCAGATTGGATTGATGGAATTGGCACCCAGCGCAGGCTGGAAACCGTACCCCGCCGGGCTTCCCCTCAGCGCCCGCATGGCCTATGACGCTGCAGCGCAATAATCCCCCCAAAAAGCCCCCATGATCCGCCTCGACAACGTCAGCAAGCAAGCCGGCCACCAGATCCTGTTCATCGAAGCCTCCGCCGCCCTCAACAAGGGCGAGAAGATCGGGCTCGTCGGCCCCAACGGCGCCGGCAAGAGCACGCTGTTCCGGATGATCGCCGGCCAGGACCTGCCCGACGAGGGCCAGGTCTCGATCGATCGCGGCATCAGCATCGGCTATTTCAACCAGGACGTCGGCGAGATGTCTGGCCGCAGCGCCGTGGCCGAGGTGATGGATGGCGCCGGTCCCGTCAGCGAGGTCGCGGCCGAGCTGCGCGAGCTCGAGGCGGCGATGGCCGATCCCGACAAGGCCGACCAGATGGACGAGATCATCGCCCGCTACGGCGAGGTGCAACACCGTTTCGAGGAGCTCGACGGCTATGCGCTGGACGGCCGCGCGCGCGAGGCGCTGGCGGGTCTCGGCTTCAGCCAGGAGATGATGGACGGCGACGTCGGAAAACTCTCCGGCGGCTGGAAGATGCGCGTGGCGCTGGCCCGCATCCTCCTGATGCGTCCCGACGTCATGCTGCTCGACGAGCCCAGCAACCATCTCGATCTCGAAAGCCTGATCTGGCTGGAAAAGTTCCTGCGCGACTACGAAGGCACGCTGCTGATGACCTCGCACGATCGCGAATTCATCAACCGCGTGATCTCCAAGGTGATCGAGATCGATTCCGGCTCGCTCACGACCTACACGGGCGACTACGAATTCTACGAGCAGCAGCGCGCGCAGAACGAGAAGCAGCAGCAGGCGCAGTTCGAACGCCAGCAGGCCATGCTCGCCAAGGAGATCAAGTTCATCGAGCGCTTCAAGGCGCGCGCTTCGCACGCGGCGCAGGTGCAGAGCCGGGTCAAGAAGCTCGACAAGATCGAGCGCGTCGAGCCGCCGCGCCGCCGCCAGAGCGTGGCGTTCGACTTTCCGCCGGCGCCGCGCTCGGGCGAGGACGTCGTCGCGCTCAAGAGCGTGCACAAGGGCTATGGCTCAAAGCGCATCTATGACGGTCTGGATTTCATGATCCGGCGCAGGGAGCGCTGGTGCGTGATGGGCGTCAACGGCGCCGGCAAGTCGACGCTGCTCAAGCTGGTCGCGGGCGCAAGCGAGCCGGATCAAGGCACGGTGGCACTGGGTGGCAGCGTCAAGATGGGCTATTTCGCCCAGCACGCGATGGACCTGCTCGACGGTGAGCAGACGGTGTTCGAATCGCTCGAATACGCGTTCCCGACCGCGGGGCAGGGATCCTTGCGCGCGCTCGCCGGCTGCTTCGGCTTCTCCGGCGACGACGTCGAGAAGCGCTGCCGCGTGCTCTCGGGCGGCGAGAAGGCGCGGCTGGTGATGGCCAAGATGCTGTTCGACCCGCCGAACTTTTTGGTGCTGGATGAGCCGACCAACCATCTCGATCTCGCCACCAAGGAGATGCTGATCAATGCGCTTTCGGATTTCGAGGGCACCATGCTGTTCGTTTCGCATGACCGGCATTTCCTGGCGACGCTCTCCAACCGCGTGCTGGAGCTGACGCCGGACGGCATCCACCAGTTCGGCGGCGGCTATACGGAATATGTCGCGCGCACCGGGCAGGAGGCGCCGGGGTTACGGTCGTAGGCCTGCAGTCTGCGTGGGCGCGCCGTGTTGTGTCATCCGTCATTGCGAGCGCAGCGAAGCAATCCAGTCTGCCTCTGCGGAAGGATTCTGGATTGCTTCGCTGCGCTCGCAATGACGATGCTGAGAGTGCGGGCTCCAATCCGCCGGCAAGCGTCTGTGCGGTGCTCCTGACTTGAACACCTCGCCAAGGTTGGTACGCTCCCTCAAAAGGGGAGCGAACAATCATGAAGCAAATCCGGGTCGGCGACATTACCATCGATGCGGTGATCGAGCGGGAGGGACCGTGGCGGCGGCCGCAGGATTTCTTCCCGGCCTATGACGAGGCCGTGTTCGCCCGTCATCTACCGACGATGGAGCCGGAGGTGTTCGACGCCGCGCGCGGCATGATGGTGATCACCTACCAGACTTTTGTGGTGCGCACGCCGCGTTACACGATCCTCGTGGATACCTGCACCGGCGAGGACAAGGGCCATCCGCCGCCGTTCGACTTTCCCGGCAAGGAGCGCTGGCGCAACGAGCTGTTCGCGCTCGGCATTGGCTTCGAGCAGGTCGACTACGTGTTCTGCACCCATCTGCACATCGACCACACCGGGTGGAACACGACCTTGCGCGACGGCCGCTGGGTGCCGACGTTTCCGAACGCGAAATACGTCTTTCACAAGGGCGAGTACGCGGCCTGGGAGGCGGAGAACGCCAAGGGCAGCAATCCGCCAGGCACCGTGTTTCGCGACAATTGCCTGCCGATCGTCGAGGCCGGACAAGCGCTCTTGGTGGACGACGATTACGCGCTGGACGACGCCGTGACGCTGACGCCGACGCCGGGGCACTCGCCCTGCCATTGCTGCGTGAACATTTTTTCGAAGGGCCAGCGCGCGGTGGTCGCGGGCGATCTCATGCATCACCAGATCCAGTGCCGCGAGCCAGACTGGTCGGCAAGGCCGGACTGGGATCCGAAGCAGTCGGCGGTGTCGCGGCGGAAGTTCTTCGCTTCCGTGGCGGATACCGACACGCTGATCCTGCCGGTGCATTTTCCGGCGCCGACGGTGGGATGGATCAAGCCGCTGGATGGAGCATTCGACTATCGGTTCAAGCGGGATTGAAGCGCGAGCGGAGCCGTTAGAGCCGTGACCGTTCCGATTGGACGGGGTTCCGGATTCTCACAATTGCACTCATCGCTTGCTGCGTTGCGCAAGCACCAGGGCAATGCCGCCGAGCATGGCGGGGGACGCGAGCAGCAATCGGAGCGTGACCGGCTCGGCCAGGAAGAGCGTGCCGCCGATCGCGGCGATGGCAGGGACGGAAAGCTGAACGGAGGCCGCGCGTGCCGCCGACAGATAGCGCAGCGTGACGTACCACATCACATAGCCGAGCCCCGAGGCCACTGCGCCGGATGCGATGGCATAGGCGAGCCCGGTCGACGTGATATGGACATCGGAGAGCTGCCAGAGGTTCACAGCGGCGGCAAGCGGCAGGCAGCAGAGGAAATTGATGGCGTTGGCCTCGATGGGATGATCGACGCCTCGTGCCGACAGCGAGAACACACCCCAGGCAATTCCCGACATCGCGATCAGGACCGCGCCGAGGGTATCGGGCGCGCTGACGCCCGGCAGAACCAGATAGAAGAGGCCGAGGCTTGCGATTGAAAGCCCGATCCAGCCGGCTGCGGAGAAACGCTCACCCTCCCGCAGCGCGACACAGAACATCGTGAGCTGCACGGCGGTGAACAGGATCAGGGCGCCCGTGCCTGCCGTCAGCCGCACATAGGCGAACGAGAAGCAGATCAGATAGACGAACAGGGCCGCCACCGACCTGACCTTGGCGTAGGCAAATGACGGCAAATGCCGGTAGCGTTGCCACACCACCAGCGCCAGAATGACGACGGCCGCCAGAACGCGCACGGTCGTGAAGCTTGCGGGATCGATCAGCTTCGGCCCCAGCGCGAGCCGGCACAGCAGCGAGTTCGCCGCAAAGCAGATCATCGTTGCGGCCGTCAGCACGGCCGCTTTGGTCGTTTGCGAAGCTGCGGTGATCAAGATCAGGACACTCGCCGGTCGTGAGCCCTGTGTCGGCGCAGGGAGCTCAAGCCGCACGGGCGTCGAGGCGGCCAAATGGAGATGTGAGAAACAGCAAATCGGGCTCGATACGGTCTCGTTCGAGCCCGATGACGTCTTG
>RXJC01000500.1 GCA_003963435.1 Bradyrhizobiaceae bacterium
GTTGTTCGGCTCCTGCTCGAACTTCACCAATTGATTGTCCACGGTGTCCAGGCTCTCGCTGGTCTCCGTCAAAAACTCCCGCAACAGATCATCCATGAAAACAGGCCTTCATACAGGAAGGGCGCGCACGAGGTGTGATGCGCCAATTCGGAATGAAGCCAGCTTCACCGCAAAGCGTTTAATATTGGTTGAGTATGTGCAAAAGAACGGAACCAACAAAGAGATAAGGCGCTCCGGACAAGCCGAAGCGCCTCGTAAAGATTTGATTAAGAGGCCGCGCGCGGCGCGCGCGTTTACGAAGCGGTAACGGTGATGGCTTCGCCTTCCGGCGCAAGCTTCACGGTGAGCCCGCAGGCCTGCGCCAGCAGCCGCGTATAATAAGGCTGGATCGCGTGCGCATCCGCTGCCGGTCCCCGTTCGCCGCTGAGCAGCTCTGAGATGTTCTGCGGCAGGCGCGCGTTATGTCCGGTTGCGGTGATGCGGAAGCTCATCGTCTCGCCCTCGCCGATCGGGTCGATCGTCAGCATGCCGCCGCGCGGGATCGTATGCTGGGCGACGACCAGCATGTTGAGCAGCAGCTTGACGCGGTTCTTCGGCAAGAGGAGCCGCGGCAGATTCCAGGTGATCGAGCACTTGCCGTCCTCGATGTGGCCCTTTGCCATGGTCTGGGCGTCGCCGAGATCGATCTGCGCGCCGGAGGAGCCGGCCGCACCGAAGGCAAGGCGGCAGAACTGCAGCCGGGCGGAGGCGGTCTTGGCGCTCTTGCGAATCAGGTCGAGCGCGAACTCGCGGTCCTCGGGCTTGGGATCGTCGTCGAGCACCTCGAGCCCGTTGACGATGGCGCCGACAGGACTGATGAGATCGTGGCAGACCCGCGAGCACAGGAGCGCGGCGAGTTCGAGCATATCGGGAGCAGTAGCGGTCGCGGGCGACGAGGCGTCAGACATATAAAGGGGTCCTGGAGGGTTCCTGGAATTGCACGGCGCTGGACGCCGCGAATCACGCATGCTTGACGGATGCTGCGGGTTCTAACATTCGCCAGCCCGCGGCAGCTAGCTTGCGATCACGTCGGGGTGGTCTTAAGCCCAGGCGAATCGATCGGAGCGAATCAGCCGGAAGGAACGAATTGCCGATGATTGAGGCATCCAGGTGAAGCGGAACATCGACGCCGCGGCCGCATCCGGGCTGATGGAGCCATTGACGGCGCTGGTGGTGAAGGCGGGCGAGGCGATCCTTGCCGTCAACCGGACCGCCATGCGGATCGACTCCAAGCAGGACAACTCGCCGGTAACCGAGGCCGACCTCGCTGCCGACCGCATCATCGCGGAGGGCCTGGCCCAGCTCGCAGGCGACATCCCGACGCTCTCGGAAGAGCGGGCCCAGCTCGCCTCGCCACCGTTCGAGGCCAGCTTCTTCCTGATCGATCCGCTCGACGGCACCAAGGAGTTCGTCGCCGGCCGTGACGAGTTCACCGTCAACCTCGCCCTCGTGACCTCAGGCGTGCCGCTGCTCGGCATCGTCAGCGCGCCCGCGCTCGGCCTGATCTGGCGCGGCGTCGTCGGCCGCGGCGCCGAGCGCGTGAGGTTTGACGGCGCCACCATCGGCGCCGCCGAGCCGATCCATACCCGCAAGCTGCCGGCACAAGGCGAGCCCTGGATCGCGGCGGTCAGCCGCTCGCACGGCGATCCCAGGAGCGAGGCGTTCATCGATGCGAGGCCCAACGCCGTGAGACAGACCTCCGGCTCGGCCGTGAAATTCGGCCGGATCGCGGAAGGCAGCGCCGACATCTATCCCCGCTTCGGGCCCACCTGTGAATGGGACGTCGGGGCCGGCGCGGCGGTCGTCACCGCGGCGGGCGGCAGGGTGACGGACGGCAGTCGCGGCGAGCTCCGCTTTGGCCAGCGGCAGGCGAGCGGCTTCATCATCCCGGAGTTCATCGCCTGGGGCGACCCGCAAGCGGTAGGCAGCTACTGACCAAGCTGTTCGTAAAGCGCCGGCCAGCGCTTGCCGACTTCGTACAGGAACCGCTCGGGATCGGCGGCGAAGGCATCGCGATTGGCTTCCCGGCTGAACAGATAGAGCCGCTGCGCCACGATGGCGAAGAAGCGGGGATTGCCGGCGATGGTGACGCCGCGGGCGATGTCGGCGGGATCGTAGCCGCCGTACTGCGGACCATAAACCTCGGGATGGGCCAGGAAGGAGGCGCGGTTGCCCTCGTTGCGGAAGCGCCAGACCGCGCCCCAGAGGTTCGCCTCGAACTCCGCCGTGCCCTGCAACGCCCGGCCGTCGACGAAATAGGCAACCGGGTCGAACCCTTCGATGGCGACGCCGGTGAAGCGGTTGACGACGACCCGCTCGGTGGTCGCGGCCTGCGCCGGCAACCCCGAAGCGGTCAGCCATATGCCCGACAGCAGGCAGACGACGAGGCCGATCAAGGCAATTCCGGGGCGCAAAGGGCTATCTTCCTGCCGTTGTGCCGTCATAGTTGCTACGGATAACATCCGAGTCGAGGGGACATCCGGCGCAACCTAGAGCCATGCCTGTTGGCGTCAGGTTAAGGAAGCGACCGGATTCGGTACCAGGGGTTCTTTCATGACTTTCGCATCACGCCTTGCTGCGCTCGCGCTTGCCGCGATGGTCGGCTGGATCGTGCCGGCTTCGGCCCAGACGGCGCCGCCGCCGGACCTGCCGCCGCCGCAGCGGACCCCGACGCCCAACACCTACGGGCCGGACGAGCTCGTCACCGCCGGCCACCGCTTCTTCGGCAACGTCTCGCGCGGGCTCGCCTCGATCATCGAGAAGGCGGTCAGCCAATGGGGCCTGCCCAACGGCTACATCCTCGGCGAGGAAGGCTCCGGCGCGTTCGTCGCCGGCCTGCGCTACGGCGAAGGCACGCTCTACACCAAGAACGCTGGCGACCTCAGAGTCTACTGGCAGGGCCCCTCGCTCGGCTTCGACTGGGGCGGCGACGGCGCGCGCACCATGACGCTGGTCTACAACCTGCCCGCCACCAACGCGATCTACCAGCGCTTCGCCGGCCTCGACGGCTCGGCCTACATCATCGGCGGCTTCGGCATGACGGCGCTCACCGCCAACAACATCGTGCTGGTGCCGATCCGCTCGGGCCTGGGCCTGCGGCTCGGCGCCAATATCGGCTATCTCAAGTATACGCCGCGAGCGACCTGGAACCCGTTCTAGGTCTTCTCCTCCCATCCTGTGCGGGATCAAGGTTAACGACAGGCCGGGGCTGGCTTTTTGCCGGCGCGCCATGGCATGGTCGTTGGTGAATTTTTCCTTAAGCTTGGGAGTTCTGGCCCATGGTCGAGCCGATCATGTACCTGGCGATCGGTTTCCTGCTTTCGATGCTGTGCGGGCTCGCGATCGTGCCGCTGGTGCATAACCGCGCCGTGCGCCTGACCACGCGCCGGCTGGAGGCCGCAACGCCGCTGTCGATGGCGGAGATCCAGGCCGACAAGGACCAGCTCCGCGCCGAGTTCGCGATGTCGGCGCGGCGGCTCGAGATGAGCGTCGACCAGCTCAAGAACAAGACCACGAGCCAGCTCGCCGAGCTCGGCAAGAAGAGCGACGCCATCAACCGCATGAAGATCGAGCTCGGCGAGAAGAACGCCACGATCTTCGCGCTCGAAGCGCGCGAGAAGGCGGTGAAGGAGCAGCTCCGCGCCACCGAAGAAGAGTTCAACGCCAAGACCCAGGCCTTGCGCGAGGCCGAGATCGCGCTGGCCGACAAGCAGGCCGAGCTGGCAAAAATCAATTCCGAACTGTCCGACCGATCGATGATGGCGGAGAGCCGCCAGGTCGAGCTGGTCGCCGTGCGCGCGCAGATCGAGGAATTGAAGAACCGCGTCAGCGACGCCGAGAAGGAATTCGCAGCGACCCAGGCGCGCCTCGCGCAGGAACGCACCGAATCCGAGACCGCCTCGCGCGAGCTCGGCGATGCCCGCGGCAAGGTCGAGAATCTGAGCCAGCGCGTCACCGAGCTCGATCGCCAGTTGCTCCTGCAGGTCAAGGAAGCCGAGATGCTGTCCGGCCGCGTCGCCGATCTCGAGGGACGGCTCGCGACGCAAGGCAAGCTGCTGGCCGAGCGCGAGTACGAGAACAACCAGCTGCGCCAGGCCAATGAAAATGCCGAGCGCACCGTCAAGGAGCTGCGCGTCGAGATCGCGGGCCTCAGCGGCGCCAAGTCGTCGGCGGCCGTGGAAGCGTTGCGCGCGGAGAAGACCGCGCTCGAGGAACAGCTTCGCACCGCCCGCGACGAGCGCGCCAAACTGCAGCGCGACCTCAACGCGATCCAGCAGCAGGCCGAGAGCTCCTGGGCGACCGAGCGCATGGAGAACGCGCTGCTGCGCGAGCGCATCAACGACATCGCCGCCGAGGTGGCCAAGCTCGCGATGCAGCTCGAAGGCCCGAACTCGCCGATCGAGGCGCTGCTGGCGGCCGAGGCCGGCCAGCCGCCGAGGCCGGCGCCCCGCCCGGCCAACGACGCCGCCACCAACGGCGCGGCCACGCCGACCCTGCCCGAAGGCGGTGGAACGCTGGCCGACCGCATCCGGGCGCTGCAGGCCCACGCCTCCCGCGCCCGCCAGCAGGGCGCGTAAGCGGC
>RXJC01000453.1 GCA_003963435.1 Bradyrhizobiaceae bacterium
AGCTCGATCGCGGCACCGAGCTCGGTACCGGCGGGCACCACGCGGTTGATGAGGCCGATTTCGCGGGCGCGCTCGGCCGGGATCGGCTCGCCCGTCAGCAGCATCTCCATCGCCTGCTTGCGCGGCACGTTGCGCGACAGCGCCACCATCGGCGTCGAGCAGAACAGGCCGATGTCGACGCCGGGTGTGGCGAACTTCGCGGCCTCCGAGGCGATCGCAAGATCGCAGCTGGCAACGAGCTGGCAGCCGGCAGCGGTCGCGATGCCTTGAACAGAAGCGACCACGGGCTTCGGCAGGTGCACGATCGCCTGCATCATCGCGCTGCAGGCCGTCATCATCTCGGCGAAGAAGGCACGGCCGCGATCGGGGTCGGCGCGGCGCGCGGTCAACTCCTTCATGTCGTGGCCGGCGGAGAAGGCGGGACCGTTGGCCGCGATCACGACGCCGCGGACGGCCTTGTCGTCGCGGATCTCGTTGAGCTCGGCATGCAGGCTCGCGATCATCGCGGCCGACAGGCTGTTGCGCGCGGCCGGCCGGTTCAATGTGAGGATGGCGATGGGCCCTGCGGTCTCGCGCAGCAGGATCGGCGGTTGCGGGGAGGGGGCGCGGGCGGCCTGGCCGGACATCGAAGCGTTTCCGTTGGATTATTGCATTTGGATGACGCACATAACTTAATGTAACAGGGAACGTGAAGCGAGGGTGGGGAACAACATGGCGTTAGCGAAAATGAGCGTGGCAGAGGTCGAGCAGTTCCTCCGTCACGAGTTTCCCCAGGCCTTCAGCGGCGACGACATCACGATCGAAAGCGCCGATGGCCAGACCTGCCTCTTGCGGCAGCGTTACAGCGAAAGGATGCTGCGGCCGGGCGGAACCGTGTCCGGCCCGACGCTGATGACGCTCGCCGATTTCGCCATGTACGTGGTGCTGCTCTCCGCGATCGGCCCGGTCGGGCTCGCGGTCACCACCAATCTCAACATCAACTTCCTGCGCAAGGGCCAGCCCGGGCAGGACGTGCTGGCGGAGGCGCGGCTGCTCAAGCTCGGCAAGCGGCTGGCGGTGGGGGAGGTGAACCTCCTGTCGGGCACCTCGCCCGATCCCATTGCCCACGTCACCTCGACCTATTCCATTCCAAATGTTTGATGTTTTTTCAGGTAATATAGCACCATATTTATAAGCCATTGATATCTGGTGCATAATTTCCGCCTAGAGACATTGACCCGAACGCGTCTGTTCTCTAGAAACCCGCGCAGTCCGGTGCGGTATTCGCGCCGATATCTCCCGTCCACGGAAACTCCGACATGAAAACCTTTTCGGCAAAGCCGGCTGAGGTGACGAAGAAGTGGGTGCTGATCGACGCCAAGGGTCTGGTCGTCGGCCGTCTCGCCACCATCGTCGCCATGCGCCTGCGCGGCAAGCACCTCCCGACCTACACCCCGCACGTCGATTGCGGCGACAACGTCATCATCATCAACGCGCAGCATGCGGTCCTCACCGGTCGCAAGCGCGAGCAGAAGACCTATTTCAAGCACACCGGCTATGTCGGTCACGTCAAGGAGCGCACCGCGCGCCAGATCCTCGAGGGCAAGCATCCCGAGCGCGTGCTCGAGAAGGCCGTCGAGCGCATGATCCCGCGTGGCCCGCTCGGCCGCGTGCAGATGGGCAATCTCCGCGTCTACGGCGGGGCCGATCATCCGCACGAGGCGCAGCAGCCCGAGAAGATCGACATCGCCAAGTTGAACCGCAAGAACACGAGGGCCGCATAACATGGCCGAATCCATCCAGTCGCTCGACCAGCTCTCGCAGCTCAAGACGGCGGCGGCGCCCGAGGCGCCCAAGCACGAGAAGAAGGTCGACAAGTTCAACCGCGCCTATGCCACCGGCAAGCGCAAGGACGCGGTCGCCCGCGTGTGGATCAAGCCGGGCGCCGGCAAGGTCACCGTCAACTCGCGCGAGGTCGAGGTCTATTTCGCCCGTCCCGTGCTGCGCATGATGATCGAGCAGCCGTTCTCGGTGGCCCAGCGTTCGGGCCAGTACGACGTGATCTGCACGGTCGCCGGCGGCGGCCTGTCCGGCCAGGCCGGCGCGGTCCGTCACGGCATCTCCAAGGCGCTGACCTATTTCGAGCCGGAGCTGCGCGGCGTGCTCAAGAAGGGCGGCTTCCTGACCCGCGACTCGCGCGTGGTCGAGCGCAAGAAGTACGGCAAGGCCAAGGCCCGCCGGTCCTTCCAGTTCTCGAAGCGTTAATCGCTTCGGTGACATTCGCCGCGAAAGCGGCTTCAATGAGATGCAAAAGGGCGCTGATTTCAGCGCCCTTTTTGCTGTTCGTTTGTACGCAAATTGATGGCGTGTTTCCGGAAAACTTGGCCTCCCGCGAAAACCTGAATGGAACCCGCCACGCCTAGCGTCGCCTTCGGAAGGGCGCGCAAATCGGATGTACCGATCGCGTAACTGCTATTTCTTAGAGGGGGCCGACATGATGTCGCTCGATAGCATCACGCTCTATTTGGTCGCCACCATGGTCGCCGCACTGCTCGGCGCCATGATGGTGTTCTTCGGCAGGCAGGAGAACAGCCCTGCACTGAAATGGTGGGGCACCGCCTATCTGCTCGGTGCCGCCTCCGTTGCGCTGTGGACCGCGGCCGGCGACAAGCTCGGCCCGCATCTCTATCTCGCGCTGAACGCCGTCGGCTTCGTCGCCTGCGGCATGGTGTGGAATGCGGCGCGCGTCTTCCACGGCCGCAAGCCGCACTGGCCCGGCCTCGTGCTCGGCGCGCTGGCCTGGGTCGCCGCGGTCTCGCTGCTCGACCCCGCCGCGTCCATGCTGCGCATGATCGCCGGCGCCGGCATCGTCTCGGTCTACGCGGCGCTGACCGCGAGCGAGCTGTGGACCGAGCGGCGCAAGAGCCAGCAGCGGCGCTGGCCGGCCTTGGTCGTGCCGGTCATGCACGGTTGCGTCCTAATGCTGCCGATCGTGCTCGGCAGCTTCCTGCGGCCGCACGACGCCGGCTTCTCCTCGAGCATCTGGGTCACGGTGTTCGCGGTCGAGCTCATCCTCTACGCCGTCGGCACCGTGTTCGTGATCTTCATGCTGGTGTCCGAGCGCACGGTGACTGCGCACCGGACCGCCGCGTCCACCGATCCGCTGACCGGCATGCTCAACCGCCGCGGCTTCTCGGAAGCCTGCGGCCGCGTGATCGAGCGCGAGGCCAAGGCCGGGCGTCCCGTGACCGTGCTGATCTTCGACATCGACCACTTCAAGTCGATCAACGACCGCTTCGGCCATCCCGCCGGCGACGAGATGCTGAAACTGTTTTCGACCGTCGTCGTCAGCAACCTGCGCATCTCCGACCTTTCGGGCCGCATCGGCGGCGAGGAATTCGCAGCGCTGCTGCCGTGCTCGCTGGAAGAGGGCGTGCTGGTGGCCGAGCGCGTGCGCGAGGCGTTCGAGACCTCCGGCGTCGTGGTCGACGAAGGCCCGGTCGACACCACCGTCAGCATCGGCGTCGCCGGCGGGCCCGCCGGCACCGAGCTCGAGGTGCTGCTGGCTTCGGCCGACACCGCGCTCTACCAGGCCAAGCGCGGCGGTCGTAACCGCGTCGAGGCGGCGGAGGAGCTGCCGTTGTCGCTGGAGAACTGGCGCCGCCAGAGCGCCGCACGGATCGGCGCGCCGCAGGCGCGGCCGGCCACCGCCTGAGACGCGAGGCGCCTGCGGTAATGCTCTGTTTACCATTCGATCCCTACCATCGCGGTCATGGAATCGATCCGTCGACAGAACCCGCAAGCCGCCCTGATGTCGCTTGAAGCCGCTGCGGCCTCGGCGCGCAGCGGTTTTGCCTGTCTGTTCTCGACCGCGGATGAATACGAGAGCGCGCTGATCAGTGAGCGGCGCGCGCAGGGACGTTACACGCAAAGCCGCCGCAGCACCTGGCCGCTCGTCCTGTTCGTCGGCTGCGCCCTCGTCGTGGCGGGCACGGTCCTGCTGCTGCTCTGACAGATCTGCATTCTTGGGCCGACCTGGGCGCCGTTTCGGTGCCTTTTTCTTTTTGGCCGGCTGCGGTAGACACGCCCATTGCACAAAAACGGGTGGAAACCGATGATCACCGAGATCGCGCAAATCGACGTCAAGCCGGGCAGCGAGAAGGACTTTGAGGCCGCCGTCGCCAAGGCCAAGGCCGCTTTCGGCCGCTCCAAGGGCTTCCACGGCTTCGAGCTGCACAAGTCGATCGAGAAGCCGCAGCGCTACCGGCTGATGGTGAAATGGGCGACGCTGGAGAACCACACCGTCGATTTCCGCGGTTCGGAGAATTTCACCGAATGGCGCGGCCTTGTCGGCCAGTATTTTGCCGCGCCCCCGGAGGTCGAGCACACCGAGACCGTGCTGACGACCTGAGGATCACGCCGCCTCGTGTTGTTTGAGCATGATCTCCGCGCAAACGCGTCAGCGTTTGTCGCGGGGGAAAACCGCTGCGCACTTTTCCGGATCATGCTGCCAGAGGCGGCGCCTCGTAGGTCTTGAAATGGTCGATCATCACCTTGGCGATGGCGACCAGCGGCAGCGCCAGCGCCAGGCCCCAGATGCCGAACACGACGCCGAGCACGATCTGGAACGCGAACAGCGTGGCCGGCGGGATGTCCAGTGCCTGCCGCTGCAGGATCGGCGTCAGCACATAGCTCTCCATCGCGTGCACGCCCATGAAGAGCAGGAAGGCCGATAGCGCCGGGATCCAACCCGAGGCGAGGCTCGCCAGCACCACGATGACGCCGGCGATGATGGCGCCCACAGTCGGGATGAAGGCGAGCAGGCCGGCCTGAATTCCCAGGATGAACGGACCGGGAATGCCGATGAGGGCGAGCCCGATCCAGGTCACCACGCCGACCGCGAGCATGACGATGATCTGCGCGATCAGCCAGCGCTCCAGCGTCTCGCTGATGCGGTCGATGACGAGGGTGACGCGGGTGCGGTGCCTGGCCGGCGCCAGGTACAGCAGGCCGTCGTGATAGACGGCGGGCTGCGCGGCAAAGGCGAAGCCCAGGAACAGCACGATGAAGATGTTGCCAACCCCGTGGATGGTGCCGAGCAGCACCTTGAAGGTCTGGCTCACGATCGCGCCCCCGCTGGAGGCCAGCGCGCCGGCGCTCGGCAAGGCGCCCCGCGAGGGCGCTGCCGGTGCGGGCGCCGCCTCCGACGGCGCCGTGCCGGCAGACTCGGACGCGCCGTTGCCGAGATCGAAGAAGCTGGTGTCGATGCCGTGGTTGTCGAGGAACGACCGGACATTGGCGAGCTGCGCCTTGAGGGTCTTGCTCAGCAGCGAGGCCTGCTCGGCAATGGTGGCGCCGCCGAGATAGGCGATGCCGGCAAGCATCACGGCGAGCGCGATGCAGACGATCGCGAGCCGCACCGCATGCGGCAGGGGCACGCGGCGGCCGAGCGCGATCGTCAGCGCGTTGAGGCCGAGGCCAAGCAGCATGCCGGTGAAGATCAGCAGCACCGTGGCGGCGAAATACCAGGTGAAGGCCAGCAGCGCCGTGAACAGCACCACTCCGATGCCGCCGACCGAGATCGCCCAAGCGAGGTCGCCGCGGGTGGGGGAGCGTTCGTCCTTGGAGGGGGTCACATCGGGTCCTTTCAGCGCAAAGCGGGCTGCACTCTCTCGGTAAACGCGCCTCCGATCAAGACCGCGTCATCGCGCAGGTTTGACGGCGGCACGCCGGCGGTGCAGAGGGGTGAGGAAAGAACAATGGGGGCGGTTTGAGCTTCATCAGCAAATGGGCCGGTCTGCTCGGGCTCCTGGCCGTGCTCGTGATCGGCGACCAGATCCGGATCAACCGGCCCGGCCACAAATTTCGCCTCACGGTCGAAGTGACCACACCTGACGGGATTAAGACCGGATCCGGCATTGTGGCCGTCGTGCCCGACCGCAACTATAACCGCAGCGGCCGCACCATCATGCGCGGGGAGGCGGTGTTCGTCGACCTCGGCCAAGGCAAGAATCTGGTGGCTTTGCTGGCGCACCGGCAGGACGGCAAGCTGGACTTCGACGACATCAACTATGTCGCGCTGCGCGCCTATGGCGCCGCGCGCGGCAACCGCGTCTCGTTCAACGATATCCACCGGCAGGTCGGTCCTGTCCCCGTGCAGGGAGACCTCATTCCGGTGCTCGTGAGCTTCGGCGATCCCAAAGATCCCAAAACCACGAGGCTTGTCGCCGGCGACCATGCGGAAATGGTTCTGGGCGCGGGCTACGCGATACGCGGCCTTACGGCCGAGGTCGTGCCCAACGGATTCTGGCCGATCGATTTCGGCGGGCCGCTCGGGGACCCCGTAACGCGCGGCATCGAGGCGAGGCTGCCCTGGCTGGCTGCGCCCGGCGATGGCGCGGCCACCGCCCTGAAAGCGGCCGGCCTGCCTGCCGGGGGCGAGGCTCGGGAGGCGTTTGCGCGAAAATAGCATTGCCGTCCCGCAATCCCTTCTGTTGAATTTGTTCCATTCGAGGGCCATGTTTGGGCAATCTTCTTTCGGAGAGGCACGGAACGACAGATGAGAAAGCCGGTCGTCGGCGTGATCGGGAATTCCCATCGCGTCGAAAATCGATTTCAGGTCCAGATGGTGGGCGAGCGTAACTTGCGCGCCGTGGCCGAGGTCTCCGGCGGCTTGCCGGTGATGTTCGCGGGCTCCCCTGATATCACCGATATCGCAGCCCTGCTCGACACCGTGGACGGCATCATCCTCACCGGGGCGAGGGCGAACGTGCACCCGACACGCTTCAACGTCGACCCCTGTGAGAAGCACGAGCCCTACGACATCCACCGCGACGAGGTGGCGCTGGCGCTCTCGGTCGCCTGCGTGGCCCGCGGGGTTCCGCTGTTCGGCATCTGCCGCGGCCTGCAGGAGATGAACGTCGCCTTCGGCGGCTCGCTGCATCCCGAGATCCGTGAAATCCCCGGCCGCATGAACCATCGCATGCCCCGGCTCGAGAACGGCGAGATCCATCCC
>RXJC01000305.1 GCA_003963435.1 Bradyrhizobiaceae bacterium
GATGAACACCACGCGCGACAGGTCGAAGGGCACGCCCAGGTAATTGTCCCGGAACGTCCCGTTCTGCTCGGGGTCGAGCACCTCCAGCATGGCGGCTGAGGGATCGCCCTGCACGCCGCGGCCCATCTTGTCGATCTCGTCCAGCATCATGACGCAATTCCTTGCGCCTGCCTTCTTGATGCCCTGGATGATGTTGCCCGGCAGCGCGCCGATATAAGTGCGCCGGTGGCCGCGGATCTCGGCCTCATCGTGCACGCCGCCCAGGCTGACGCGCACGAAGGGGCGACCCATCGCGCGAGCGATGGATTGGCCGAGCGAGGTCTTGCCGACGCCGGGCGGACCGACGAAGCACAGGATCGGCGCCTTGCCCTGCGGAGCGAGCTTGCGCACCGCCAGATATTCGATGATCCGGCTCTTGATCTTCTCCAGGCCGAAATGGTCGGCGTCGAGAATGGCGCGCGCCTCCTTGATGTCGATCGGCTTCTCCGCGGGCAGCGCCCACGGCAGCTCGATCAGCCAGTCCAGATAGGTGCGGACCATGCCGGCTTCGCCGGCGGCCTCCGGCATGCGCTCGTAGCGGCGCAGCTCCTTCTTGGCATGCGCGTCCGCCTCGGGCGGCATGTTGGCCTTGGCAATGGCAGCCGTCAGCTCGGCGACCTCGGCCGCCTTGCCGTCGCCTTCGCCGAGCTGGCGCTGAATGGTTGCCATCTGCTCGCGCAGGATCGCCTCGCGCTGCCGCTCGTCGAAGGAGGCCTTGGTCTTCTGGCCGATCTCGTTGGAGATGCGCAGCACCTCCAGCCGCTCGGCCAGGTGCTTCGACACCTTCTCGACGCGCAAAGCGAGGTCGATGGTTTCCAGGACCTCCTGCTTGTCCTGCGGCTTGATGTCCATGAACGAGGTCGCCAGGTCCGCCAGCGCGCCGGGCGCACTGGTGCCCTGGAACATCGCGGCCAGCTCGGGCGGCGCCTGCGGCAGCAGCTCGATCGCCTCGATCGCCTGGCGCTGCAGGTTCAGCGCCCGCGCCTCGATCTCGGGCGAGGTCGTGGTCGGCTCGGGGATCTGCTGGAAGCGCGCGACGGGGAACGGCGTCCCCGCCAGGAAGTCGAGCAGGCGCGCGCGCTGCACGCCCTGGCAGACGATGTGGTGGGTGCCGTCGGGCGCGGTGATGTAGCGCACGATGTTGGCGATGGTCGCGACCCGGTAGAGGTCGTCCGGTCCCGGCGCGTCGGTCTCGGGGCTGCGTTGCAGGACGATGCCGACCGGCCGCTGCTCGCGCAGCGCCTGCTGCGCGGCGGCGATGGACTTCGCCCGGCCGATCGTGATCGGCGCGATGGCGCCGGGGAACAGCACCATCTCGCGCACGGGGATGATGATCAGGGCGTCGTCGGGGATCTTCACGTCGTTATTGGTCTGTTCGTTGTTCATCTGTTCGGTGGCCATGATCGACCTCAGGATTTGGCAAGGCGCAGCGCGACGCAGCCGTCCATCACGAAGCGGCTGATGGCGTAGCGGCCGAGGGGCAAGGCAATGCGGCGCTCAAAACGCCCCTGCGGCAGCTCGAGCCGGTGGATGCGGGCGTTGCGGAGCTCGGGCGGGAGGGTGCGTTGACCCGAGATGACGAGCACGCCGTCATGAATGACCGTCTCGACATTGTCCGGATTGACGCCGGGAAGCGCGACCAGGATCAGGAGCTCACGCTCGGTTTCGAGCACGTCGATCGGCGGCTCCCAGCAGGCTTCCTGGCGGCCGAACTGCTGCCGCAGCCGGTCGGCGCGGGTCAGCGAGTCCAGGGCTTCGGACAGCATCCAGTTGAGGGGATTTTTCGGTTGCATGATGGCGGCTCGGGGTGGGAAAGCCTGCATATGGGGCTGGTTCCCGGGAAATCCAGTGGGCTGGCGCGCACGTGCCATGCGCCGTCGTGCGGTCGAAAAACAAACGCCGCGGCACTCGCCGCGGCGTTCTGTCATGGGCTGCGCAACGGCGTCAGGCTGCGGTGCGGTACTCTTCTTCCGCCTCGAGGTTGATCACGGAGGTAGCGAGCTCAGTCAGCGTATGGTCGGTCGCCTCCTCCTCGTCGAGCGTCGCCTGCAGCAGCCTTGCCGCGTCCTGCATGCCGAGCTCCTCGGCCCAGGTGCGCAAGGTGCCGTAGCGGGAGATTTCGTAGTGCTCGACCGCCTGGGCGGCCGCGAGCAGTCCCGCATCGAGCGCCGGAGCGCCCTTGAAGTCCTTCATGATCTCGGCGCCCTCGTCGGTGATGCCGTTGATGGCCTCGCAGGGCTTGCCGCGCGCCGGCTTGCCCAGCATCTTGAAGATCTGCTCCAGCCGCTTGACCTGGCCCTGGGTCTCGCGCAGGTGCTTGTTGAAGGCCGCCGCCAGATCCTTCGATTGCGCGGCCTTGGCCATCTTCGGCAAGGTCTTGATGATCTTGTTCTCGGCGAAATAGATGTCCTTCAGCGTCTCCAGAAACAGGTCGCTCAGCATCTTCGGCGCCTGACGTGGGCGGCGCGCCGCGGTCTTCTTGGTGGTGCGTTTCTTTGCTTTAGCCATACATCCTCCTCATGAGGTGACACGGGAAGGCCTCGCCCTCCTCAATCCTCAGGCGATCAAAGCCGCGTCATGAGCGAAAGTTCCAAACTGTTGCGGCGCGCGGCGCTCGCTCAGGTCGGGCGCTTGTAGGGATCTTCCTCACGTTGGCGCGCCTCGGTGTTGCGATCGAGCTGGGCCCGCTCGCTGCGCCCGAGGTGGCCGGCCTTCATCACGCCATAGACGAGGACCCCACCGAGCACGAAGGCGCCGATGAACCAGAGCCAGAGCATCTGGGCCGAGGCGTGACCGAGGAGCATTCCGATTCCACTGTCGCTCATAGTCGTCTCCGGTGATTTCCAAAGCGGCTTTGCTGGGCTAAGTCAGCCCGGCCGCCATCGTTCCTGCGTCCAAGGACCACCCCGACCATGCTCGACTTCGCCTTGTCCGCCTTCGTGACGCTGCTGCTGGTGGTCGATCCGGTCGGCCTCGCGCCGGCCTTCCTGGCCGCCACCGGCGGCATGCCCGACAAGGTCAAGCGCACGATCGCGCTGCGGGCGCCGCTGATCGCGGCCTCGATCCTGGTCGTGATCGCGCTGGCCGGAAACTGGCTGCTGCGCCAGCTCGGGATCGGCATCCCGGCCTTCCAGATCGCCGGCGGGCTGCTGCTGTTCGGCGTGTCCTACCAGATGATCTTCGGCGATCGCCCGCATCGCGAGGCCCGCGAGGCCGACAAGGCGACCTCGGAGCACGCCTCCGATGTGGCGGTGTTTCCCTTGGCCATCCCCATGACGGCCGGCCCCGGCGCGATCGCGACCACGCTGCTCCTTTCCGGCGATGCCGGCTATGGCGCGAAGCTCGCGATCATCATCGCGGTCGTCGTCTCGGTCTGCCTGCTCTGCATGCTGTGCTTCGTCTCGGCACACCTGATCGCGAAGACGCTCGGACGCACCGGAAATGCCGTGCTCTCGCGTGTCCTCGGCATGCTGCTCGCCGCCTATTCGGTGCAGTTCGTGATCAACGGGATCGCGGCCGTCCGGGCCAGCCTGTCATAGGGCTGCGATATCAGGTGAATCCGTTCATTTTGCCGTCCATTTCGTGGTTTGGCGGGAGCCTTGCCGGGGCGATGCGGAATCCGGCTGCTTTCGCTTGCGCTGTCATGTTGCTTTGACGTACTTCCGGTCTACCAAGTCCATCGTCAGGAAATCGGGATGTCGATGACAGCGGACGAGCTCGCCAAGCGACAGGCCATCATCGACGCCTGCCGGCGCATGAACATGCTCGGCATCAACCAGGGCACCTCGGGCAACATCTCCGTCCGGCATGTGGACGGGCTCCTGGTGACGCCGACCAGCGTGCCCTATGAGGCCATGACGCCGGACCAGATCGTCTTCATGACCATGGAGGGCGCCCACGCGCCCGGTCAGAAGCCGTCGAGCGAATGGCGCTTTCATCGCGACATCTTGAAGTCGCGGCCCGACGTCAACGCCGTCGTGCACGCCCATCCGACCTATTGCACGATCCTCGCGATCATGGGCATGGAGATCCCGCCGGTGCACTACATGATCGCGGCGGCCGGAGGCGACAGCATCCGCTGCGCGCCCTACGCGACGTTCGGAACCGCTGAGTTGTCGGACCATGCGGTGCGCGCGCTGGAGGGCCGGCTTGCCTGTCTGCTAGACCATCACGGCATGATCGCGATCGGCAAGACGCTGGACAAGGCGATGTGGCTGGCCGTCGAGGTCGAGACGCTGGCGCGGCAATATCACGGCTGCCTCCAGATCGGACAACCGCCGCTGCTTCCGAGCGAGGAGATCGAGCGGGTCCGCCAACGCATGGCCGGCTACGGCCTGTCGGAAGGCTAGGGCGGGGCAGACGGTGTTCGTGCGGCTCAGGCATCTCGTCGATCGCAAGGGAACGAACCGCACCATGGTTCGGCTGCGCGCCCTGTTGCGCAGCAACGAGTTCTACCTGATCCCGCTGGCGCTGGTGATCGGCACGCTGGCCGGGGCGGTGGTGACGCTGATGGCCGAGATCGCGCAGATTGCGCATGTGGTGATCTACGGCATCCCCATCGACGTGCGCCTCTCCTCCAACGCCTATGTCAGTCCCTGGGCGGCGCTGATCGCTCCTGCGCTCGGCGGGCTCGCGCTCGGCATCATGGAATGGTCGCGGCGGCGGATGAAGATTTCGAGCGCGGTCGACCCGATCGAGGCCAACGCGCTGCGCGGCGGCAATCTGTCGATGCGCGACAGCGTGGTGGTGTCGAGCCAGACGCTGATCTCCAACGGCTGTGGCGCCTCGGTCGGCCTCGAGGCGGGCTATACCCAGATCGGCTCGGGGATCGCCTCGC
>RXJC01000114.1 GCA_003963435.1 Bradyrhizobiaceae bacterium
GGTCGATGCCATGACGGTGCGCATGACGCTGCATCCGAAGAGCCTCGACACCATCGTGGCGACCAATCTGCACGCCGACATCCTCTCGGACCTTGCCGGCGCGCTGGCGGGAAGCCTGGGCGTCGCGCCGACCGGCAACATCGATCCCCAGCGCCGCTTCCCCTCGATGTTCGAGCCGATCCATGGCTCGGCTTTCGACATCACCGGCAAGGGTATCGCCAACCCGGTCGCAACCTTCTGGACCGGCGCGCAGATGCTGGAGCATCTCGGCGAAAAGGATGCTGCGTCACGGCTGATGGCGGCAGTCGAGAAAGTCTGCGCGGCGGGCGTGCTGACGCCCGATGTCGGCGGCAAGGCGACGACGAAAGAGGTCACGGACGCCGTGATCGACGCCATCCACGGGTCTAATGTGTAGTTTCTCTCTATCTTCCGCCGCGGGGAAAGGCGAAGCCTATTTCCGCTTCGCCGGAGCCGCCGGCGGCATCGCCATCGCGGCCGCAGGCTCGGGCGGCGTCAGATGCCTGGGCACGATGATGGTCTGCCCCGGCGTGAGCGTTGCATTCTCGGCGAGCGAATTGCTCTGCGCGAGCGTCCACAGCGGCACGCGATTGGCAGCGGCGATGCTTTCCATGGTGTCGCCCTTGCGCACCGGCACTCGTACACCGGAGTCCCACAACTCGACCAACGTGTCGGCGGGCACGAGATAGCGCAGCGGCACGGCATCGGCCTGGGTTTGCGGCGGAATGCGCGGCAGCTGGGTCACCATCTCGACGATCTGGCGATGGATGTCGTCGGACTTCTCGATGTTGATGTGCGAGACGCGCGCGTTTTCCTTCAGGTCGTAGCTCGCGTAATGGCCGCGAAAGCCGGGGACCGCGACGACGTCGCCGCCGCCGAGCACGCTGTCGGACAGGAAGATGTTGATGAAGCGCTCGACGTTCAGCGGCACGTCGCCGGTCGCATGCGCGGGATCGATGGCGATGACGAGGCTGATCGGGATGTTCTCCTTGGCTGCCATCTCGGAGATGACGATCGAGCACAGCCCGCCCATGGAGTGGCCGATCAGCACGATCGGCGCCGCCTTCTCCTTGTAGCTGGCGATGACGCGGTTGCCGATCAGTTGGCACAAGGTGAATTCATAGACGTCGGCCGAGAAGCCGGCCTGCGTCAGCTTTTCGGCGAGGCGGTCCATGCCGGTCGAGAAAATCGGGCCCATGGCGCCGCGGAACAGGTAGATTTTGGGCGGCGGCAACGGCTCGAACGGTGGAGGCGGCGGCGCGGCAGGTACGGCCACGGCCGCGGCGGTCTTGGACTTGGCTGGAGAAGCGGCAGCGATGCCGCTGCTCAAGGCGAGCAGCACGACTGCTGCCAGCGCGAGGAGTCTCCTCGAATGAATCATCAGTTCAGCAGTCCCACCACGGGAGGCAGCGGCCTCTCCTGGGGGCTTAGTGACCACCGATTGGGTGGATTTTGGGGCACAGGAACCGCGGCGGAACGCACCGCCGCGCGCATCAATGCTCCGTGACCGGATGCGCCGGCTCGCCGCCTTCACTGCCTGCTCTTGAGCCGGTTGCGATGCGCGGCCTGCTTGGCGCGGTTGCCGCAGACGGCCATGGTGCACCACCGCCGCGCTCGCCGGCGCGTGTGATCGGCGAACAGCATCGTGCAGTTATGGCCCTCGCATGCCTTCACGTCGGAAAAATCTTCCTCGCACACGAACTTGGCCATCGCTTCGCCGATGGGCAGCAGCAGGGCTTCGGCTGATTGCCAGCGCCGCGTCCTCCGCAACGCGAGAACTTCGCCGCCGTGGCGAGGCACGATTTGCAGGAACGCCTCATCGCGCTCCAGTATGCTGTTCAACGGGCCAAGCTCCTGCAGCGCTTTCACGGTCAGCGGTCGGCCCGCATGCCCCAGAACAAAGCCCCTGAACCACTCACGCAAGCTGCGAGCCTGATCGGCAACCTTGTCGAGCTCACCCGGCCTCGCACGCGCCTTCAGCGCATCCAGCTCCTCCGCCGGCACCAGCTTCGCCTGCGACAGCCAATCGATCAGGCCATCGCCATCATCGATCCAGTCGACAGGCGTATCGATCGGTGTTGCGACCGAGTTGAGGAAATCGAGACCGAGCGAGTCGGCGATGAACATGGCGGGCGGGCGGTCCATGACTGGTCCTTGCCGGCAAGAAGGGATGGCGCTTAGTAACCTCTAAAATAGATATTGACAAGTTACTCATCACCAAAGATAACCTGTTTATACCAAATTAACAGGTTACAAATTCGGAGATGACCATGACCCGGACCACCTATCGCGCAGCCGACGTTGATGGATTCAAGGTGTTCTATCGCGAGGCCGGCGCCAAAGGCGCCCCGAAGCTGCTTTTGCTGCATGGCTTCCCGAGCGCGGGCCACATGTTCCGCGACCTCATCCCGCTGCTTGCGGACAGGTTTCACATCGTGGCGCCTGACCTTCCGGGCTTCGGCCAATCCGACATTCCCCCGCGCGAGAGCTTCCGCTACACCTTCGACAACATCGCGCGCGTGATCGAGCGCTTCACCGAGGTGATCGGCTTCGACCGCTTCGCGGTCTATGTGTTCGACTACGGCGCGCCGACCGGTTTCCGGCTGGCGCTGCGCCATCCCGAACGGATCACCGCCATCATCTCGCAGAACGGCAACGCGTATGAGGACGGCCTGAGCGACGGCTGGTCTCCGATCAAGGCCTATTGGCAGGATCCCTCACCGGCCAACCGCGACGCCTTGCGCACCCTGCTCACGCCGGAGGCGACACGCTGGCAGTATACGCATGGCGTCCCTGATGCGACCCTGGTGTCGCCGGATGGCCAGAACCTCGACAATTTCTATTTGGCTCGACCGGGCTCTGACGAGGTACAGCTCGACCTGTTCGGCGACTACAAGAGCAATGTCGCGCTCTATCCGTCATTCCAGGACTATTTCCGCACCCACAAGCCACCGTTCCTGGCGGTCTGGGGCAAGAACGATCCGTTCTTCATCCCGCCCGGTGCGGAAGCGTTCAAGCGCGACAATCCCAATGCCGTGGTCCAGTTCTTCGACACCGGTCATTTCGCGCTGGAGACGCATGCCAAGGAAATCGCGGACAGCATTCGCGCATTCCTGAAATGACGGGAGCCTGCTCATCGTCTGTCTGACGACGGAAGCGTCGGGCGGCGGGGAGCTATGCTGAAAGCAATGCCGCCGTCGACCAGGTGTCGACGGCGGCACAGACCAAATCTCGATCTGATTTGGCGGGCTTCAATTCCTCGTCGGAGCCGTGGCTGCCGCCGAGCGCGCCTGCCTGGGCGTGCCGGGTTCGGCAACCGGGGCCGGGCCGCGCGAGCGCATGATCGCGGCGTCGATCTCGGCGATGACGCGGCGCTGGATCGCCTCGTTCTTGTCGATCGAGATGTGGCCGACGCCGGTGCCGCGCACGTCGACATTGTCGAGCTTGCCGCGCAGGCCGGCGGCGGCGCGCACCGGCTCGCCGGGACCGTCGCCGATATAGATGTTGATGTAGCGCTCGGCGCCGGTCGAGAGCTTGGTCTTGAACACGGAGTCGAGACCGATCGCGAGCTTCACGGGCACGCCGAGATGGTTGAGCTTGGCGATCATGTCAGGCAGCGCGGTGGCGCCGGAGGAATGACCGACCAGAACGATGGTCTTGATGCGGCCGGCCTTGTAGGCGGTCGCGGCTTCGTCGGCGAGCGAGGACCAGGACACGAAGTTGGCGACGGTCACCGGGATGCCCTGGGCCTGGAGCCGGGCGCCGATCGTGTCGAGCCCAAGCG
>RXJC01000692.1 GCA_003963435.1 Bradyrhizobiaceae bacterium
TCAGGTGATGCAGCGGGGCGACCGGCAGCATGACGCCGAGACGCGACAGCTCCGGTGCGATGGAAGGCGCGAGCCGATCGCGCGATCGCATCAGCACGATGGGCCGCGGCGAGCTCTCGAGCAACGCGAGCTCGGCACCATCGGCATCAACGATATCCGCGACCGCGTCCACCGCTCCGACCATGACGGCAAAGGGCTTTTGGTCGCGCTGCTTGCGCTGGCGCAGCCGCCGCACGACGTCATCGTTGCGCGCATCGCAGAGCAGCTGATAGCCGCCGAGCCCCTTGACCGCGACGATTCTACCGCCGGCAATCGCGGCGGCAATGTCCGCGACCGCATGGCTGAGCCTCGGACCGCAATCAAGGCAGGCGATCGCCTCGGCATGAAAACGCCGGCTGTCCGGATCCGCGTAGTCGTCCGCACAGGCTCGGCACATCGCAAAGCCCTTCATGGCCGTGACGGCGCGGTCATAGGGCAGCCGCTCGGCAATGGTGTAGCGCGGGCCGCAATGGGTGCAGTTGACGAACGGATAGCGATGGAACCGGCTGTTCGGATCGAACAGCTCGCGCAGGCACTCCCTGCAGGTCGCAGCGTCGGCGACGATACGCGTCGACACCCGGCCCTGCTCGCTGGCACGGATGCAGAATCCCTCGCTCGCCATCGCTCCGACCGGATGCACCGAGATGTCGTCGATGCGAGCAAGCGGCGGCTTCTCCAGCGGCAGCGCCGCGATGAAGTCGGCGGCGCGCTCACCCTCGACCTCGATCACGACCCCATGGGGATCGTTGGCGACGAAACCGCCCAGACGATAGCGCGTGGCGAGGCCGTAGACATAGGGGCGGAACCCGACGCCCTGCACCGCGCCCCGCACGTGCAGACGCAGTCTCCTCACCTCTGCGCCGGTCCCGCCGCCCATCATCATCCCTGCGTCGCCATCTCGGCCTGCTTCGCCTTCGCCCAGCGCCTGCGGATCCACGCGTAGAAGGCCGGGAACCCCTCGCCCGTGCGCGCCGACACCGTCATCACCTCGATGCCAGGGTTGACCCGCCGTGCATATTCGACCGTCTTGGCGAGATCGAAATCAAGCACCGGCGCGAGATCGATCTTGTTGATCAGCATCAACGACGAGGCCGCGAACATGTCGGGGTATTTCAGCGGCTTGTCCTCGCCCTCGGTGGTCGAGAACACCACGATCTTGCAGGCTTCGCCAAGATCGAACGCCGCCGGGCACACGAGGTTGCCGACATTCTCGATGAAGAGAATGCCGCCGTTGAGCCAGGGCAGCCGGTCATAGGCCTGGCCGACCATGGCGGCATCGAGGTGACAGCCCTTTCCAGTGTTGACCTGGATCGCCGCCACGCCGGTGGCGCGGATACGTTCGGCATCGTTGGAAGTCTGCTGATCGCCCTCGATCACGCCGATCGGAAAGCTGTCCTTCAGTTCCGAAGCCGCGCGAACCAGCAGCGACGTCTTTCCTGCGCCCGGGCTCGATACCAGGTTGAACGCCAGCACCTCGTCGGCCTGGAAGCGCGCACGATTGTCGGCAGCGAGGCGGTCGTTCTTGCCGAGAATGTCGCGCTCGACCTGGATGATGCGCTCGCTGCTCATGCCGGCGATCGCTTGACCTGCCGGATTGGCGCCGCAGTCGAGCAAGCCCGGCTCGTCATTGGCGTGGTCATGGTCGTGACGGTGAACATGGTCGTGGCTGTGCCCGTGACCGTGATGATGATGGTGGCCGTGCCCATGATCATGATGATGATCATGCGCGTGTTCGATAGACGCCTTGCCGTCGCTGCAGCCGCAGACCGTACACATCAGTCGACCTCCAATTCCCTCACGCGCATCTCTTCCCCGCCCGTCACCTGCAATTGATAGCCGCCGCAGGAGGGGCACGGCTCGTAACGCTGCTTGATCTCGACGCTCGCTGAACAGGCCATGCACCAGGCCGTGCCCGGCGTCTCGATGATCTCGAGCCTTGCGCCTTGCGCGATGGTCCGCGCCGCAACGGCCTCGAAGCAGAACTTCATTGCCTCCGGCGCGACGTGGCTGAGCGCACCGATTTCGAGGCAGACGACGTTGACCTTGGCGAAAGAGCGCTTGCGCGCTTCCTCCTCGACGATGCCGACAATGCCTTCGCAGAGCGCCATCTCATGCATGGCCCACCTCGCGGAAATCGAGTTTGAATCCGACGCAAGGATCGAACGCGCCGACCAGCGCGCGGACTGCGTCCTGGCCGCGCCGGCCGGCGGCCAGCATCGCTCCCTTGAGGCTGCGGACCAGCGGCCCGCGGGCGTGGAAGTTCCACTCGGTCGGCGCCAGGAATTCGAACTTGACGATTCGGTCCTCCTCGTCGAGCACGACGGCGTGGTAGAGCCGGCCCCGCGCACATTCGACTGCGGCGGCGCCCTTGCCCGCGCCCAGCCGATAGCTCGCGACGGCGCCATCGTCGAGATCTTCGTCGCCGCGATCAAGCCAGGCACAGAGCCGCATGATTTCGGCAATGCGCGCCGCGAGTCGCGCCGCCGGCCCCGCCGCCGGCATGGCGGGTTCGCTCCGCGCCCATCGCGCCCAGACACCGGTTTCCGGGATCCTGCAGCCGAGCTCCGGCGCGTCGGAATAGGCAGCCCCGCCCGCGAGCAGGCGCGTAATGACATCGCGATCGTCAGTCACCGTCAGGAAGGACTGCTCGACCGAGGGGGGCGACAACCCGTCACCCTCACAGCGTTCGAGATGGACAGCGAGCGCACTGCCGGGCACGAGGGCGTGACCTTCACCGGCAATCCCCAAGCCCGCGAGCGCAGCCTTGATCTGAGCGACCGCCTCGCGCCGCAAGGTCTCCGACACGCCTTCGCTGGCGCCGCCGAGGACCGTCGTCGCCTGCATCATGGTGCGCACGGCGGCAGCGCTCGCGCCTTCGAGCGCGAGCCGTCCGATGAACAGGCTCCGCAGCAACTCGGTCAATCGCTCGGCAACGACGGCCGTGAGGCGGCAGCGCGCCGTCGCCGGCGCCGTCTGGTCG
>RXJC01000492.1 GCA_003963435.1 Bradyrhizobiaceae bacterium
CCGGGACATAGGCGACCCAGGCGCGGCCGATGATCGGCGCGATATGATGCTCGCAATGGCTCTCGAACGAGATCCCGCGCAGGATGACCATCTCTTCATAGCCACCGGTTTCATCAAAGGTCTTGGAGAGAATCTGGATCGGGTCCTGCGCGTAGCCGGAGAAGTACTCTTGGAAGGCGCGCGCGGCCCGCGCCGGGGTTTCCCGTAGCCCCGGCCGGTCCGGATCATCGCCCGCCCACCGGATGATGGTCCGAAACGCGGCTTCGGCTTCTTCACGGCTCGGCCGCTGCAGTCGATTGAAAGCAACTTCGGTATCCACGGTCACGCATTCTGCCTTTCGGTCTCATGCCGCCGCCACGAAGCAAGCGACGGACAACGCACGACAGTGGGATTACGAGCCAGGCGCGGTCTTGGATCACCGCTGTTGGACGACGGCGCTCCCGGTGGACGCGTCAGCTCAGGGGCTTGATCACGAACTCCTTGAGGCGTTGCGCCGGCCGGGGGAGACGGTCAGGCCATCTTCGCCATCGTCTCCAAGCAGGCAGGACTGGTCTCGGTCAGCGACGTGGAGGTGGCGCGACCGGAGCGATTCTGAGCAAGATGCGCGCGGCACGGCACATCATGCCGCTCTCGGCTCGCCGCGCCGCCGGTGGATCTGGAGGTAGTTGGTGTTGCACGAGCGGGTCGTATGCCAGCGCATGGTGATCGGAGCGAGCTCCAGACCGCAGGTCTCGACGACGGAGAAGCCGAGCGGGGCGAGCTTGCCTGCGATCTCGTCCGGCCGTACGAAGCGCCGCCAGTCGTGCGTGCCGCGGGGCAGCCAGCCCAGAACATATTCCGCCCCGATGATCGCCTTCACGAACGACACCAGCGTACGGTTCAACGTGCCGATCACCAGCAGCCCGCCGGGCGCAACCAGGCTGCCGGTCGCAGCCAGGAAGCGATCGGTGTCGGCGACGTGCTCGACGACTTCGAGCGACAAGACGATGTTGAACTGCCGCCGTTCGGCGACCAGTTCCTCGGGAACGGCCTGCCGGTAGCCGATGGGCAAACCGGCCTGGTCCGCATGGATGGTCGCCACGCGGACGTTGCGCTCGGCGGCGTCGATGCCGAGCACAAGCGCGCCGAGACGCGCCATCGGCTCCGTCACCAGACCCGCGCCGCAACCAACATCGAGCAGGGTCAATCCGTGGAGGGGCCGTTCCAGCCTGATGTCACGCACCATCAGCGCGGGGAGCCGGTTGCGAAGGTGCGCGACACGCGCCGCATTGAAGCTGTGAACGAGCTTCATGCGGCCGTCGGGATTCCACCAATCCTCGGCGAGGGCCTCGAACCGCGCGATTTCGTCGGGATCGACAGTCGCAGCGAGGCCGGTCTTCATGTCCTTGCGCAGCATGGTCAACCTTCCTGGCGCGCGGCTCGTCGTCCGTCGCCTCGACACCGTTCGGAACAAAATCTCACGTGCAGCCAATCCCTCGCCCATTTTCGCCGCCAAACGAACGGCCGTTTGCAAACGTCGCATATTTTGGTCGGAAGGTCCGATTTACGTCGCATCTTCGGCATGGGAGACTTGCCCGGAGAGAAACAGAGAAACTTGCGCAAAGAGAAAGAAGACCGATCTGCGCGGCAGGTGCTTGCAGCCAGTAGGTTGCCCGCACGGTTCGAGACACTCCCTCTCTGAACGACTCTAGGCGGCTCTTGGATCATGGCGCCTGGCCCTTCGCCGCACGGCTTGTGATCCGAAGCCGGTTTGAAATCGTTTCTTGCTCCGTGGCGACGCTATCGTGCGGGAAGATCAGATCAACCGGCGCGCCCAGGGCACATGATCAAGACCATTGCAGCTTGGATCGGCAGCTATGCGGACCACCCGGAACCTCGTGCGGCGCTGGCCGGCAAGATCGCGCTCGTGGTGGCATGCAACCAACCGTTCTATCCGCTCTATCTGCATTGGATCGTGGGGACGGCCGCCTGGCCGGCCTGGCTCAGCCTGCTCTCGACGCCTTTCTTCCTCGCTGTCCCGGCCCTGGCGAAAAGGCATTCGCTTGCGGGGCGCGCGCTGCTTCCACTGGCCGGCGTCGGCAACACCGTCTTGTGCGTCAAGCTGCTCGGGGCATCGTCGGGCGTCGAGCTGTTCCTGCTTCCCTGTGCGCTGCTGGGCACGATTTTGTTTCGGCCGGACGAGCGCCTGAAAACCGCGATCCTCTTCGCGCTTCCCTTCATCGTCTATCTCTTCGTCGACGCCCATCTCGGCCAACCCCTGATGATGACGTCGGACTCTGCGAGGCTGGTCGCCTTGAACGGCATGAGCGTAGCAGCCTTGATCACCCTGATCGGCCTGCTCTGCTCGACGCTGCTGGCAGCGCGAGAGGTGTGAGACCGTGACAATTGAGATCCCCGGCGCGAGGCAGCATGTCGACATCTCTGACTGACGATCATGATGGCGGGCCGCGGCGCGCACGGGTTCCGGCCGCCGCAGCATGGCTCGGCGGATTGGGCCTGGTGCCGTTCGTCGGGCT
>RXJC01000091.1:0-3478 GCA_003963435.1 Bradyrhizobiaceae bacterium
CCTCGCTCATCCAGAGCCGCCGCGGTCCGAGCGAGCCCATATGGCCGACGATCGGGCGCGTCGTCCATTTGCCGTTCATGCCGAGCCGGGGATCGGTCGGTTTTGGAATCTCATCCGGCTTCGGCACGTCCCAATTCGGCGGCGACCAGACATTGCCGTCGGGGTTTTGCGTCTTGCGCAGCAATTGGCACGAGGCCCGCGCCATGCTGACGCCGCCCGAGACGAATTCGGCTTCCACCACGCGGATGCGCAGTCCGTCGCGCACGAGCCGCGTCGTCACTTCAATCGGCTTGTCGATCGTCGGCAGCTTGTACATGTCGACTGTGAGCCGCGCCGGCACGAATTCGGGGCCGGAATGGCGCTCCTCGATGGCAAGGCCAAGCAGGCCGACGATGACGCGCCCGTGCAGCGATTTCGGATCCCACGGACCGTTCGCGACTTCCGTCGGATGGAATGCATCGCCGTCGCGGGTGAAGAAAGGCATGTTTGTCATGCGCGCGAGATTGAATGATTGCGAGGGGAAATCAAGAGTGGTGGGCGCGCGTGACAGCCACAACAACAGGTGTCGTCGCCCGGCTTGACCGGGCGATCCAGTACTCCGAGACGTCAGTGATTGAGTCGAGAAGTCGCGGCGTACTGGATTCCCCGCCCCCGTGCGCAATTGCGCACTAGGCGGGGAATGACAGCAGTGGACTAGGAAGCGTGCCCCCACTCCTCACGCACGCTATCGTCGTGCTCGTCGGCAATGGCATTTGCGCGAAGCGCCGCAAACTCATCCCGCTGCACCAACTGCCCCAGCGCCCACACCGCCGCCCCGCGCACCAGCGGGCTTGCGTCATCCAGCAATCGCCGTGCCTCCTCGGCCAGTGCCGCATCGCGCGAATTGCCGATCGCAATCAGCACGTTCCGCAGGAAGCGGTCGCGGCCGATGCGCTTCACCGGGGACTTCGTGAACAGCGCGCGAAACGCCGCGTCGTCGAGCCGCGCGAGCTCGGCGAGCGCGGGCGCGCGCAATTCGTCACGCGCGGCGAGCTTCGCCTCGCGTCCCTCCTGCGCGAACTTGTTCCAGGGACAGGCGGCGAGACAATCGTCACAGCCATAGATGCGGTTGCCGATGCTCTTGCGAAACTCGCGCGGGATCGGTCCCTTGTTCTCGATGGTCAGATACGAGATGCAGCGCCGCGCATCGAGCTTGTAGGGCGCGGGAAACGCTGCGGTGGGGCAGACGTCGAGACAGGCCCGGCACGAGCCGCAATGATCGATCTCGGCATCGTCGCGCGGCAGCTCGAGCGTGGTGTAGATCGCGCCGAGGAAAAGCCAGGAGCCGAACTCGCGCGAGACGAGGTTGGTGTGCTTTCCCTGCCAGCCGAGACCGGCGGTCTGCGCCAGCGGCTTTTCCATCACGGCGGCGGTGTCGACGAACACCTTCACGTCCGACGGCGCGGTCGCGACCAGCCAGCGCGCCAGCGCCTTCAGCCGCTTCTTGATGAGGTCGTGATAGTCGTCGCCCTGCGCATAGACCGAGATCGCCGCGCGCGTGCGCTGCTCGAGAATGGAGAGCGGATCGGAGTCGGGGCCGTAATTGACGCCGAGCATGATCACGCTGCGCACGTCGCTCCACAGCCCGCGCGGATCGAGACGGCGCTCCGGCTGCGCGGCGAGCCAGTCCATGTCGCCATGGCCGCCCGAGGCGATGAATTCGAGGAAATACGCTCCGGCCTTCTCGATCGTGCCAGGCGCGGTGACGCCGATGCAATCGAAGCCCAGCGCGCGCGCTTCGCGAGCGAGCGCCGCACGCAACTCGGAAGCTTCGATGCTGGATCCGGTCACGGATGTATCCACATGCGTCATGGCCGGGCTTTCCCCGGCCATCCACGTTCTTGCTTAGCATTCATGAGAATAGAAAAAGCGTGGATGCCCGGGACAAGCCCGGGCATGACGAACACCATCAGAAATCCAGGTCCACGTAGGTCCGCGATGCCGGCACGCCGGCCAGCCACTCGCTCAGCAGCGGACGGAACGACGGGCGGGATTTCACCCGCGCGTACCACGCCTTTGCCGCGTCGTCCTCGCTCCATGGCACGTCGCCCAGATAGTCGATCGCCGAGAGATGCGCCGCGGCGGCGAGATCCGCGTAGGTCAGCCGGTCGCCGGCGAGGAAGTTGCGCGTCTGCGCCAGCCAGCCGATATAGGCCAGATGATAGCGCACATTGGCCTTGGCGGCGCGCATCACGTCGGCCGAGGGAGGCCCGCCGCCATTCTCCTCGCTCATGAAGCGCTTGTAGATGCGCTCGGTGACGAGAGGGTGCGAGACCTCCTCGAAGAATTTTTCGTTGAACCAGGCCATCAGCCGGCGCACTTCGACGCGCTCGGAGATCGTCTCCGGCATCAGGCGCTTGGGTCCCATCTCGGCGCCATAGGCCTCGTCGACATATTCGGCGATGATCGCCGCGCCCGGGACCGGCGGCTGCTCGTCGTCCACCATCACGGGCGTCGTGCCGGCCGCATTGAGCAGCAGAAATGCCTCGCGCCGTTCCCAGCTGCGCTCCTCGACCAGCTTGAGGTCGAGCCCGTATTCGCCCGCGATCAGGCGGATGAAGCGCGAATGCGGACAGAACGGATGATGAAACAGCGTAAACATGAAGCCTTTGACTATTTGATGGTGCTTAAGATTCCATCAATGTTTGTGCGGCGCCACACTAGTCCTTCAAAACCGCGAAGCAAGGGCGTGATTTCGCATTTTGCGATTGCGGCATGGGGGCGAATAGGCGAGAAGAGCCCCGCTTTTCCAGCCGAAATGGACCGTAAATATGTCAGACGCAATACGGGCAGTGATCCTCGGCATCATCGAGGGCGTGACCGAGTTCCTTCCCGTGTCCTCGACCGGCCATTTGCTGCTCGCGGAGCGCTTCTTCCATCTCGGCGAAGGCGCCTTCTGGGATTCGTTTACGGTTCTGATCCAGCTCGGCGCGATCCTTGCGATCGTCGGCCTCTACTTCAAGAAGCTCTGGGACGTCGTGATCGGCTTCTTCACCGGCGACACCTATTCGCGCCGCTTCGTCGTCGGCGTGCTGGTGGCCTTCCTGCCCGCGGTGATCGTCGGCCTCGTCGCCGGCAAATACATCAAGAGCGTGCTGTTCAATCCCTGGGTCGTGTGTTTCACGCTGATCGTCGGCGGCGCCATCCTGCTCTGGGTCGACAAGCTCGATCTCAAGCCGCGCGAGCATGACGCCACAAGGTTTCCGCTGCTGATGTACCTCTATATCGGCATCGCGCAGTGCGTGGCGATGATCCCGGGCGTGTCGCGTTCCGGCGCCAGCATCGTCGCCGCGATGTTCCTGGGCGCCGACAAGCGCGCGGCGGCGGAGTTCTCGTTCTTCCTCGCCATCCCCACCATGATCGGCGCGTTCGCCTACGACTTCTACAAGAACCGCTCCGAGATGACGATGGACCATATGGGCATCGTCGCGATCGGTTT
>RXJC01000091.1:3528-5448 GCA_003963435.1 Bradyrhizobiaceae bacterium
TTCGTGGTGTTCGCCTGGTGGCGCGTCATCGTCGGCACGCTCGGCCTGATCGCGCTGGCGCTGGGGCGATAAGCCCGTGTCCGTAGCCCGGATGGAGCGCAAGCGTAATCCGGGGCCGCTACCGCTTGAGGCACGATTCCCGGATTGCGCTTCGCTCCATCCGGGCTACGCAGCGGGCTTCGGTCGTTAACCTCCTCAAAACTCGCTGGCGCGTTTCAACCCAATATCAGCTTTTGACCGGTAGGCATTGTCCGGAGCGGGGTGGCCCGCAGGCGGAGCCGAAACCATGACCCTCGTCAGCGGCTGGGGGCGTTTCCCGGTCGTCGATAGCGATGTGCTGCGCCCGCGCTCGTTTGCAGCGGTCGGCGAGGCTGTCTCGGCCGGCACCGTCGCGCGCGGCAGCGGCCGGGCCTATGGCGATGCCGCGATCGGCGCCGTCAGGACCGTCGCGATGACCGGTTTCGACCGGGTCAGGTCGTTCGATCCGGCCACCGGCCGCATCCGCCTCGAGGCGGGCGTGCTGCTGTCGGACCTGATCGACACTTTCGGCCCGCGCGGCTTCCTGCCTTTCGTCGTGCCCGGCACGCGCTTCGTCACGGTCGGTGGCGCCATCGCGGCCGACGTGCACGGCAAGAACCATCATTGCGAAGGCGGCTTCGGCCGCTACGTCGACAGCCTGTTGCTGCGCACCGGGCAAGGCGAGGTGATCGAGGCCTCGCGCGAGCAGAATTCCGATGCCTTCTTCGCCACCGTCGGCGGCATGGGCCTGACCGGCATCATCCTGGAAGCAACGATGCGGCTGCGGCGGGTCGAGACCGGTTGGATCCGCGAGCGGGTGATCTCCGCATCCGATCTCGATGCCGCGATGCGCGCACTCAAGGCGGGCAATGAGGCGACCTATTCGGTGGCATGGATCGACTGCGTGGCACGCGGGCGCGATCTCGGCCGCTCCCTGATCTATCTCGGCGAGCACGCAAGCAGCGAGGACCTTGCGCAAGGGGCCGACGCATTTCCGGCCCAAAAGAACTCGCGCCTCAGCGTGCCGATCGACCTGCCCTCGATGGTGCTGAACCGCACCAGCATCCGCGCCTTCAACGAGCTCTACTACCGCATGGGCGCGCGGCGGGCAGGCAGCAGCCATGTGGTATCGCTCTATCCGTATTTCTTTCCGCTCGACAGCATCGGTGAGTGGAACCGGATCTATGGCAAGCGCGGCTTCCTCCAGCATCAATGCGTGATCCCGGAAGCGAACGCGCGCGCCGCGCTCGGCGAGATTCTCGACCGCGTCGCACGGCGCGGCGATGCCTCCTTTCTCGCCGTGCTCAAGAAGCTCGGCCAGGGCGACGGCATCCTGTCGTTCCCGCTGCCCGGCTACACGCTGGCGCTGGATTTCCCGGTGAAGCGCGACATCCTGAATTTTCTCGACGAGATCGATCGTCTGGTCGTCGGCGCCGGCGGACGGCTGTATCTGGCGAAAGACGCACGTCAGTCCCGCGCGACGTTCGAAGCCGGCTATCCCGCTCTGTCGCGCTTCAAGGCGATCCGAAAATCGCTCGATCCGGGCGGGGTCATCCGCTCGAAGCTTTCGCAACGCCTGTTCGATGAGGTTTAGGCCGTGACATCACGCAAGTCCGTTCTGGTGCTCGGCGGCTCCTCCGATATCGGCCGCGCCGCCGCCCGCGCTTTCGCCAAGGCGGGTTACGATGTCACCCTCGCAGGGCGCGACGTCGCTGCGCTGGAGCCTGACGCCGCCGATCTGCGCGCGCGTTACAATGTGGAGGTCGGTCTGCACAGCTTCGATGTGCTCGACACCGCTTCGTTCGACGGCTTCCTCGCCGGCCTTCCAGGGTTGCCCGACGTCGTGATCTCGATCGTCGGATTGCTCGGTGTGCAGCAGAATGCCGAGAGCGACCTTGCCCA
>RXJC01000522.1:0-12845 GCA_003963435.1 Bradyrhizobiaceae bacterium
GCCGAGACCGCGAAGCAGGCCACGGCGCTGCCTGAGCTCGCGCCGGCCAAGCCGCCGGTGATTGCCGACACCGGCCCCCGTTTCGACGTCGCCCGCATCGACGATCACGGCGAAGCCGCGGTGATCGCCGGCCAGGCCGCGCCGGGTGCCAAGGTCGAGCTGCTGCGCGACGGCAAGCCGCTCGATACCGTGACGGCCGACGCCTCGGGCCAGTTCGTGATGACCCCGCCGCAGCTTCCCGCCGGCTCCTATGAATTGACGCTGCGGGCCAAGGCGCCGGATGGCACGGTCACGCAGTCCAGCCGGACCATGCCGGTGACCATCGCCGAAGCGGCGCCGGCCGCGAGACAGGAGCCGAAGCCGGAGACGAAGCAGGCCGAGAAGGTCGAGGACAAATCGGATGTCGTCGCCGCCCTGCCGTCTGCGCGTCTGGCGTCGGTGTCCGAGAGGGCCCCCGCCCGGCCGAAATTCGTCGGCACGCCGAAACCCAAATCTATGGCACGTGCGCCCGCCGCCACGAATGTTGCATCGGCCTCGCCAACCGATCCGCTCCACGCCGCACCGGAGGCCGGCGGCAGCCGGGTGATCTCCCGCGGCGACAGCCTGTGGGCGCTCAGCCGCCTCGCCTATGGCGACGGCGCCCGCTACGCCGTGATCTTCAACGCCAACCGCGACAAGATCCACAACCCCAATCTGATCTATCCCGGCCAGACTTTCGTGATGCCGCAGAAGGCGGAGTGAGCGCGCTCCTCTCTCGCTTGCCCGCGACGCTTTGCCCTGTGTCTCCAGGGAACATTTGGTTCCTTTGCGAGTCATCCCTCCTGCGACGCGGTGCGCGCCGGCGCTGGGAGGAGGCCGAATTGGTCAGGTCAGCGGTGTTGTCGGGACGCATGCGACTGGCGCTCGCCGGCGCGGCCATCATGATTGCGGCGGTGCTGCTGCCAGACAAGGCCGAGGCGCAGTTCGGACTGCGCGGCGGTCCGCTCGGGATTGCGCGTTTCGCCGTCGGCCACATGTTCGGCCTGTCGCGGCTGCGCCATTCCCGCATGGCGGTGCGCGGCGGCCGCTACCGCTCCGCTGCGCTGAGGTCGCAGGATCCGCGTCTCGACCCGCGCGGCGCCGAGCTCGGCCGGAATTCCAATCCCTACTTGCTGCGCGCGGCGCTCACGGCCCAGGCTGCGCTGGCGGGCTGGCGCGGCGGCCGCCGCCCGCAGGGCTGGTGGCGCCATCCCGACGGCAGCTACGGCTGGGCCGGCCCGGTGTTCTGGCCGTTCGCGCACGACGATCTCACCACCGCCGTCATCTTCAGCGACACCAGCAGCGTCTCGCTCTATGGCTATGGCGACATCTATGCCGCGATCTTCGCGCCCTATGCGGCGGCCGAGCTCGCCGCCTACGCCGCACCGCCAGGCCGGCGTGCGCGCAGGATTCCGGCCGCAGAGACCCTCTGCGACGCCAGTTACACCGGCGGCCTCCCCGTCGAGCGCATCGCTGCGGCCGTCACACCCAATGAAGTGCAGCGCGCCGCGCTCGACGAGCTCGCGTCCGCCTGGAATGCCGCGCGCGACACCATCCGCGCCGCCTGTCCGGCGCAGGCCCCCGCCACGGCCGCCGAGCGCCTCGGCCTGATGCGCGAGCGCCTCGAAGCCATGATCAAGGCGACGGATTCGGTCGCGCCGCCGCTTTCGAAATTCCTGGGCCTGCTCGATGACGATCAGAAGGCGAAGCTCGAGGCACTCTCCCAGGGCAGTCGCGCCGCGCTTGCGGCCATGCAGCGCAAAGATGCACAGGCGGCCGCCGCCTGCGAGCCGGACTACGATCCTCGCTATGACGAAAAGGCGCAGCGCCAATATGAGCAGCTGGTGCAGCAGCAATGGCCCGCCGCCGACATCGCGTCCACGCTCAAGCTCGACGATGTCGCGCGCGCTCGTCTCGATGTGCTCCAGGATACCACGCTGCGCACGATGCAGACGCTGAGTGCCTGTCCCGCGAAGATCCCGGAAACCCCGCAGGCCCGCCTCGCCGCGGTCAAGGCGCGGCTGGAGACGATGCTTGCGGCCGTGAATGGCGTCACGGATGCGCTCGACGATTTCGAGGCGGACCTGAGCGACGAGCAGAAGGCGGCGTTCGAGGCGATCGGGCCGAAGCGCGGGGCGTGAGCGCCGCCGCTGTGAAGGCCGTCAGCTGATCTCCCGCCGGACCTTCGCCGCGGCGTCGCACATCGCTTTCAGCTTACCGAACGCGGTCGCGCGCGGCATGTACTTCATGCCGCAATCCGGCGCCGGGATCAGACGATCGGGCGACACATGCTTGAGCCCGTTGCGAATGCGGTCGGCGACGACATCGACGCTCTCGACCGCGGGATCCGCCAGATCGAGCACGCCGAGCATGATCTTCTTGGACGACAGATCCTTGAGCACGCCGAGGTCGAGCTTCGGCTGCGCCGCCTCGATCGAGATCTGGTCGGCAATGGTGTCGTCGAGCTCGGCCAGGAAGGAATAGCCGGCCGGCTTGTTCGAGCCGGGCACGACGGCCGCATAGCCGAAGCAGAGATGCACCACCGTCGGCACCGTGATGCCTTGCAGGGCGCGGTTGATCGCCTTGACGGCATAGCGCTTGGCGAGCTCCGGATTGTTGCGTACCCAGGGCTCGTCGAGCTGGATCACGTCGGCGCCGGCCTTCTGCAGGTCGAGCGCCTCGGCATTGACGGCCTCGGCGAGCGCCATCGCGAGCTCTTCCTCGTCCTTGTAGAACTCGTTCTTGGCCTGCTGGCTCATCGTGAAGGGGCCGGGCAGGGTGATCTTGGCCGCACGCTCGGTGTTTTCACGCAGGAACTGCATGTCGTGCAGCTCGATCGGGCCCTTGCGCCTGACGGGGCCGACGACGCGCGGCACCGGCGTCTGCGTGTTGCCGGTGCGCGCCACGATCATCGCGGGGTTGTCGCCGTCGATGCCGTCGAGCGCGGTGGCGAAGCGATTGGAGTAGCTCTCGCGGCGAATCTCGCCGTCGGTCACGATGTCGATGCCGGCGCGCTCCATGTCGCGGATCGCGACGATGGTGGCATCGTCCTGGGCCTCTTCCAGATGCTCCGCCGGCAACCGCCACATGTCGTGCAGGCGGGTGCGCGGCACCACCTTCGACAGCATCGCGCGATTCACCAGCCATTCCGGCTGCGGGTAGCTGCCGACCACGGTGGTCGGCAGGATGTGCGTTGGCATGGGCATGGGGTTCTCCTTCTTGTTCTTGTCGAGCGCGGCTGGTCAGGCCGCGCGCGTCGCCGCGGCCGATCCCTCGTCCTTGACAGGGTTGCGCAGGATGCCGATGCCTGAGATCTCGATCTCGACGACGTCGCCGCCCTTCATCCAAAGCGGCGGGGTGCGATAGGCGCCGACACCGCCGGTCGTGCCTGTCACGATCACGTCGCCGGGCACGAGCTCGGTGAAGGTCGAGCAATAGGCGATCAGGGCCGGCACGTCGAAGACGAGATCGGAGATCGGCGCTTTCTGCACCTCGACGCCGTTGAGGCGGGTGATCAGCGTCTGCTTGCTGACGTCGGTCAACTCGTCCGTCGTGACCATCCAGGGTCCGAAGCCGCCGGTGCCGGCAAAATTCTTGCCCGGCGCGAATTGCGAGGTGTGGCGCTGCCAGTCGCGGATGCTGCCGTCATTGTAGCAGGAATAGCCGGCGACGTGACTGAGCGCGGCGTCACGCGAGATGCGGCGGCCGGCCTTGCCGATGATGACGGCCATCTCGCCCTCATAGTCGAAACGCTCGGATTCCAGCGGCCGGATCATCGGCTGGCCGTGGCCGACCTGGCTGTTGGCGAAGCGGGTGAAGATCATCGGATGCGCCGGCGTGGGGTGGCCGCTCTCGGCCAGATGCGTGGCGTAGTTGACACCGATGCAGAAGATCTTGTCGGGATCGGGCACCGTCGGCAGCAGGGCGACATCCGCCAGCGCATAGTCGGGCGTCTCGCCGGCGAGTGTCTTCAACTCGTCGAGCGAGCCCTTCGCCAGCAGCGTCTTCAAGGTCGGATACGTCTTCAGGCGCTTGCCGGCATCGATGACACCCTTGTCGGTGACGATGCCGTAGCTCGGCGTGCCCGCGATCGTGAAGCTTGCAACTTTCATCGGTCAAACACTCTCTTCGATGGAGGAAACATAGTCGTTGATCGGAAGCGCGATCTCACCTTCGCGGATCGGAACGCAGGCCGGCGGGAAATCCTGGCGGAAGCGCGCGCCGGCCGCAGCGGCACGGTCGAGGAAGCGGTCCAGATGCGCCATCGCGCCGGTCGGCAGATCGTGCAGCACCATCAGCGTCCAGGGCTGACGGCTGCATTGATCGAGCGCGCGCGCGGTCCAGCCGTCGGGATCGTCCCAGTCGCGCGGAATGGAATTCCACAGCACGCAGCTGTGCCTGTTGCGGGTGAGATAGTCGACGACGGACGGCTTGAGCAGCCGCCGGTCCAGATTGCCGCCGCCGCCAAAGGGCCGGAACCAGCGCTGGGGATGCGCGAGATCGCCGATCGCGGCCTGCGTGCGGCCGATCTCGCGCTCGGCGGTGTCGCGGCCGGACTGCTCGCCGAGCGGAACGCTGTGGGTGAAGGTGTGGTTGCCGATCCAGTGCCCCTCGCCATGCGCGCGCTCCGCGAGCCGACGCCGCGCCGGGTCGGCAAGCTTCTCGCCGATGACGAAGAAGGTGGTCTTGATGCCGCGCGCGGCCAGGATGTCGAGCACGCGCGGCGTCACGTCGGGGTCGGGGCCGTTGTCGAATGTCAGGGTCAGATCGTGCACGCGCTCGAACCTCAGGTCGCCGGCTGCATCGCGCCGGTCGCGATGTCCTCGTTGGCCTGGCCGGCGCGGGTGCCAGTCTGCCAGATCGCCGCCTTGCGCTCGATCCAGCGGATCACGGCGTTGAAGCCGATGGCGAGAAACAGCACGAGCAGCACGCCCGCAAACACATGCGCGCTGTCGAGGATGGTGCGGTAGCGCGAGATCAGATAGCCGATGCCGGCCGAGGAGATCAGCATCTCCGAGACCACGACGCCGACGATCACCAGCGCGCCGCCGACACGCAGGCCCGACAGCACCGTCGGGATCGCGGCCGGGATGATGACGCGGACCAGCCGCTGGCTCAGCGTCGCGCCCATGCTGCGCGCGGCGAGCAGGAGCTGCGGGTCGATGGTCTGGATGCCGGCGGCGGTCGCGAGCATCGTCGGCAGGAAGCCGTAGATCGAGGCGAACGCGATCTTGGATTCCGAGCCGATGCCGAGCCACACGGTGAAGACCGGATAGAGGATCACCAGTGGCACCGCGTACAGGCTCGAGACCATCGGCATGATCAGGATTCGCGGGCGCGGCAGGCTGCCGACGATGGCGCCGAGCAGGATGCCGCCACCGCAGGCGAACGCCATGGAG
Organism: Bradyrhizobiaceae bacterium; assembly: GCA_003963435.1. GTDB lineage: Bacteria > Pseudomonadota > Alphaproteobacteria > Rhizobiales > Xanthobacteraceae > Bradyrhizobium. The sequence goes on from RXJC01000522.1 coordinate 5,418, forward strand.
ACCACGACCTCGTACAGCGTGACCGCGAGCGCGTGACCGTATTCCCCTGCGTCGGTCCATCCAGCGATCAGCGTGGACGAGAGCGAGGGCAGGAACAGCTCCGGAATGAGCCCGGCGCGCGGCAGCAGCTCCCACAACGCGATCAGGCCGATCACGATCAGGTATCGCAGGGTTTTGGCACTGATCCTGGCGCTCATAATCGTCTCACGCCGATTTGCGGATGTGGCGCCAGATGCGATCGCGCAAGGATCCGAACGCATCGCCGCTCAGCATCTCGTAGGTGCGGGGCCGCGGCAGCTGGACCTGGAGATGATCGACGATGCGGCCGGGCCGCGCCGACATCACGATCACCTCGTCGGCGAGATAGACGGCCTCGGTGAGGCTGTGGGTGACGAAGACGACGGTCTTGCCGGTCGCCGCCCAGATCCGCAGCAGCTCGTCGCCCATGGTCATGCGCGTCTGCTCGTCGAGCGCGGCGAACGGCTCGTCCATCAAGAGCACCGGCGGATCCTGCACCAGCCCGCGCGCGATCGAGACGCGCTGCTTCATGCCGCCCGAAAGCTCGTGCGGATGGCGCTTGCCGAAACCATCGAGCCCGACCAGCTTGAGCGCGTCCTGCGCCTTGGCGCGGCGCTCGGCCTTGGGCACGCCGCGCAGCGCCAGCGGAAACTCGACATTGTCCTCGGCGGTCAGCCAGGGAAACAGGCTCGCCTCCTGGAACACGACGCCGACCCTGTCGGGGTCCGGCTGCAGGATCGGCGCGCCGCTGATGGCGATGGTGCCCGCGGTCTGCTGGCGCAGGCCCGCCATCATCATCAGAAGGGTGGACTTGCCGCAGCCGCTGGGGCCGACCAGCACCACGAAGCGGCCAGGCTTGATCTCGAGCGAGACGTCCTCCAGCGCGACGACGTCCTGCGACCGGGTCTTGAACACCTGGCCGACGTTCTTCACCTCGATCGCGCCGGCGCGGGCGGCGGGCTTGAGCGGGGTCACGTTCGCCAATGGCTGCATCGCGTTTCCACCCATCTGACAAGTTCGTTGAAGGTCATGGCGATCGCGGCCACCATCACGACGCCGGCGAGAAGCTGCTTCATCTGGAAATTCTCGCCCCAGGTCGCGATCTGGTGGCCGATACCGTCGCGCGAGGCGTACATCTCGGCGAGGATCACGCCGGTGAGGTTGAAGATCATGGAGATCCGCAACGCCTCCAGCAGCACGGGCAGCATGCTCGGCAGGTAAACGCGAAGCGCGGTCTGCCACGGCGTGGCACCATAGGAGCGCGCCACCGTCAGGTGCTCGACCTTGACCGATTCCACGGCGGTCGTGGTCGACATGATCACGATGAAGATCGTGGAGAAGAAGCCGAAGCCGACCTTCTGGGCAAAGCCGACGCCGAACACCAGGATGAACATCGGCAGGAAGATCGACTTCGGGATGCTGAAGGCGAAGAACAGCAGCGGCTTGGCGACCTCGGCGAAGTAGCGGTTCTCCGCGACCAGAAAGCCGATCAGCGTGCCGACGGGCACGGCCAGCGCGAACGCCGCCAGCACCTCGGTCGCGGTCACCATCAGGTCCTTCTGCACCGCGGCGCGCTGCAGGAGATCGCCGAGCGTCGCGAACGTGTCGGACGCGGGCGGCAGCAGGCGCGGATTGACGATGCCGGTGCGCGACAGCAGCTCCCACAGCGCCAGGATCGCGACGATGATCGCGATCCGTGCGAGGTTGACGAGAAGCGTGCCCTGCATCGCGATTACTTGGTCGGGACCGGCTTGAACTTGGTCGAGATCACGTCCTCGGCCGGCACGATGTCCTTGAGCCCGCCGAGCTTGGCGAGATCGAGCGATAGCTGCACGGCGTCCTTGACGTTGGCCGCGCCCATGTCGCCGCTGGTCTCGAGCTTCATGATCGTGTTGTCGTATTCGAGGCCGGCGATCTCCGGCGGCATCTCGTAGAGCTCGGCGATCAGCTTGACGGTGACGTCGCGGTTGGCACGCATGAACGCGACTGCGCCGTAGAGCGCGTTCACCGCCTTCTGCACCAGCTGAGGCTTGGCCTCGGCAAGCTTGTCGAGCACGATCCAGCCCGCGGTGAGGTTCGGCGGCACCGCGGTCGAATAGTCGAGGATGCTCTTGGCTTCGCCGGATTTCGAGATCTGGAAGCTCAGCGGCGAATAGACCACGGCGGCCTCGACGTTACCCGCCAGGAGGTTCGGCACCAGTCCGCCACCGCCGACCGGCACGCGCGTGAAATCGATCTTCTTGTCCTGGATGGTCCACAGCGCCAGCAGGTCCGAGCCCGAGCCGGCCGCGGTGATCGCGACCTTCTTGCCGTTGAGGTCCTTGACCCCGAGTGTCGACTTGGCCGGCACCATCAGCTGCCAGCCGAAATTGCCCATCGCGGCGTTGGCGACGATGCGCGACATCACGCCTTTCTTGCGTCCGGCGGAGACCAGCGAGGGTGGATCGAGGATGATGTCGGCCGCGCCCGCGGCCATGCCCTCGAAGGTCTCGGCGCCGCTACGATAGATCGTGAGCTCGGCCTGGATGCCTTCCTTCTCGAACAGCTTTTGCCGCACCGCCGTCTCGGCGATCGTGGTCGGCCAATAGGTCTTGGTGGGCAGGCCGACGCGGATGGTGTCGGCGGCGCTCGCGGGGCCAGCCAGCATGGTGGCGGCAACGAGCGACAGCAGCGCATGACGGCGATTGATCTTCATTGTTTCCTCCCTTTTTTATTTTACGTGCCGGATTGTTCCGGATCGTCAAATCGTGCGGCTCACCTCCGCGATGCGCGAGGCGGCGAGCTCGACGAATTCCTTGGTGATGCCGAAATGCTTGGACAGGGCGCGAACCGCCGCGTCGGCATCGCGCTTGATCACGGCCGCGACGATCGCCGCGTGCTCGGCCTCGACGTCGCGCGGCTTGCCGCCGACCTCGCGGCGGATCGACAGGCGGCGATAGCGCTCGCTCTGCTCGTGCAGCACGTCGCGGAAGCCGAGCAGCCATGGCGAGCCGCAGGCATTGACCAGCGCACGATGGAAGATGCGGTGACGGATCACCCATTCCTCGTAATGCACGGTGGGATCGTCGGGATAGCGATAGGGAACGGCTTTCAGGTCGGTCCACGCCGACTTCACCGAGCCGAGCCAAGCCTCGTCGCCGCGTTCGATCGAGCGGCGCAGCGCGAGCCCCTCGATGTCGATCCGGGTTTGCGTGACGTCGGCGAGGTCGGCCAGCGACACCGGGCTGACGCGAAAACCGCGCTGGTCCGAGGCCTGCACGAGGCCGTCGGCAACGAGCCGCGACAACGCCTCGCGCACCGCGGCAAGGCTCACCGAGAACTGCTTGGCGAGGCCGGCAATATGCAGCTTCTGCCCCGGCAGCAGCCGCGTCGCCAGAATGTCGGCGCGCAGCCGCTCATGCAGCGCCGATGTCAGGCTGCGCGGACCATCCCCCGGGCTTCCGGACATGTCGAACTGAAGCGGACCCATAGGGCGATGATTGCAAGGCGGCGTCCCGCGGTCAATAGAAAATCGAAAATCGATTTTCTTAGCCTAATGCCGGCCGCAATGCCGAGGTGCCGCCACGATGTCACGAGCGAGGATCCTCTCGTCTGCGGCCAACCGCCTCAGGGTGATCACCCGCACGCCCAGTCGAACTTCATCGCCTTGAAGTCGAGCTGCGCGTTGCCGCCGCCGAAATTATAGCCGCCGAAATATTCCTCGAACTCGACATAGAACGGGCTCATCTCGGGCACCGCCTGGCACGGCCGCATGGTGCCGCCGAGATGATTGTGGGCGTGGTCCTTGGCCCAATCATGCAGACGGAAATTCTCGCGGCCCGGTTTGCCGCCGGCATAATAATAATAGGGCTGATAGCCGGTCGGCGGGTTGCTGCGTGTGTGCTCGTCCTGCGGACCCTTGCCGGCGTTGGGATCCTCAGCGCGCGGCGTCATCCCGATCGCGCGGGTCTCGCCGAGATCGGTGCGCGGCGGCGCGGCAAACATCTTCCTGGCGTAAGCCGGCGCAGCTTCGAAGAACGCGCTGGCCCCGCCGACATCGAGCCAGCGCGGCCGATCGGCCGTTGCCAGCGCAAGCGGCGCCGGCGGCATCGCGAACGGGCCGTCATATTCGGCGCGCGTCAGTAGCAGCGCGGCATATTCGTAGTCGAGAATGTCGGTCATGCGCGACAGGCGCGGATGCGCGGGCCGCGCCAGCACGGCCTCGCGGACCTCAGGATCGTCAGGCGCGCCGCCGTCATTGTGATCGGGCGCAGTCGCGAAGAACGACACAGCGACGATGTCCTCGCCATGGACGCGATAATCCTCGGGCAGCTTCAGCGTAAAGCCGTGCATCAACGGGTAGCCCGTGACGGGATCGAGCGGCCATTGCTCGCTCGCAATGCCCGGCGGCAGCCCATAGACCCAGCCCTGGTCGCGCGCACGGTCGACGGGCCGGTCCAGCATCTGCAGATCATACGCACGCGAAGGCAGGGCAATCGCCACAGGGGCTCTCCCAACGAAACCACCTCGCCATTGAGGCGAGGGTTAGTCGCGGGGAAGGGGGATGGGGTTCGGGGGATGAGGGATTGTTGGTGAGGGCACGCAGAGCGCTTCTAACCCTCTATCTGACCGGACTGCTTGGAAGTTCCTGCGGAAAGGCCTATTGCTACGGTCTGCAACGATTGATGTCCTTTTCGCCGCCTTCCGCTACCGCGTCCTCTCCAGGCAGCTCTGACCATGCAGCTCGAGTTCGATTGGGACCCGATCAAGGCGGAGAGCAATCGGCGCAAGCATGGAGTCGCCTTCGAGGCGGCGGTCCGCATCATCTCGGCACGCTACCCGAGCCGCCGTGAGATCAGGTCTTTTGAAGGTTGATCGGTGATCGGTGATCGGATGAAGGACGAATACGATTTCTCGACTGCCGCGCGCGGCAAGTTCTTCCGCAAAGGTGCTCGCCTCGTGCCGCCGGTCCACCTGGAACCCGAAGTTCTGTCCTACCTCTCGGACCTCGCCGAGACCCAAGGCACCTCGCTGAACGACCTCGTGAATACCCTCCTCAAGGAAGACATCGAGCGCCTCGACGCCGAGAAGCAGGACTCGCCCCGACCATAGGTCTGCTCCCAGCGGAGGCCGTGTGAAGGTGTTCAAATGGGATGACGATCTGGCTGTGGTTCTTCCCCAGGAACTGATCGACCAGCTCGCGCTTCAGGAAGGTGACGACATCGAAATCGTCGCGACCAAAGGAAACGCAGCCACTGCCGGGATCAAGGATGCGGGTGACGGTCCGAGCGAAGGTCCGCCGCGTTGAATTGCGGCTCTCGATCGCCTGTCGTAACCCATTGATCTCGCTGGCCGCGTCTACTGTGCATGGGGTTGTTTTCGAGATTTTGAGCAGGGTCGGCGCGTCGGGTCGGCAACTTGTAAGAGATTCTTACAAGTTCCCCGCACTCTTTTCTCTCCTCTCCTTCGAATAATCCAAATTTCGCTTTACAAGAAAAACGACACACCCTATGCTCCCCTCCAACTCATCCCATGGTAAGGGACGGATCGCGATCGTCAGGGTTCGTGGGGTGAGGGGCGGTGGACGCAGGGAGCGTCGGCGCCAGATGCGGTTGCAGGGCGGGTCGTCCCCGTGAGCGATCAGCGGGCGCGTGTACGACGGCGCTGCTTGCGTACGGCAAAATCGTGTGGTCGCGACGCCCGACATTCCGGCGTCAAGTCTTGCAGTGGTGCGATCGTCCGACCGGACGGCGCATCCGATGAAAGCTGCAAGGCGACGGTGGCAACGGGAAATCGTCTCACCGGCGAGAGCGCGACATAAGCCGTTTCAACCATCGCGCAGGGAAGGCCGGGCATTCGGTCGCACCTGTTTCTCCCCTGTGAGCGACTACTACGCACTCACGCACAGGGGTCTTGCGGGTGCCAGCCGGTGCCCGGTCTTCCCTGCGCCCTTCCACTTCGAAGGGTGCCGAGACCCAAAGCAAAACCCGGGCGCAATCCGCCGCGGGATCGCGATAGGCTGTCGGCGAGAGATACAAGGGCCCGTAGCCCGGATGGAGCGAAGCGCAATCCGGGACTGCTGTCGCCTGTGGCACGACCCCGGATTTTGCTTCGCTCCATCCGGGCTACGATACCGCCGCCGCCGCTAGCCCCTCCGCCGCACCGCCGACGCATCCACCACGTTGCCCGCTTCCTCGCGCCAGCTCAAAATCTCCATCGCCAGCACGGGATGATTGAAACCCTTGAGCTGGAGATCGTCGAGCGCGCGGGCTTCGACGAAAGGCTCGACCATGCCGTAGACGCGGCGGCTGACCACGATCTGGTTCGGCTTGGCTTCGCCGCACAGGCGCGAGGCGAGGTTGGTGACGCTGCCGATCGCGGCATATTCCAGCCGTTGCTCGAAGCCGACCTGGCCGAGCGTGGCATAGCCGAGCGCGATGCCGATGCCGAAGCCGAGGCTGTGCCCGCGGTTGCGCCAGCGCTCGGTGAGGGGGCCGATGGTCTCGCGCATCTCGACCGCCATCTTCACCGCGCGCCGCGTGTGGTCCTCGAACTGGATCGGCGCGTTGAACAGGATCATCACGCCGTCGCCGGCATATTTGTCGAGCGTGCCCTCGTACTTGAAGATCAGCTCGCCGAGCGCGGCGTGATATTCACGCAGCACGTTCATCGCCTCTTCCGGCTCGGTCGCTTCCGTGAACGCGGTGAAGCCGCGCAGATCGCAGAACACCACCGTCACCTCGCGGCGCTGGCTGGTGAGCAGCCCTTCCGGGCTGTCGGACGAGGCGATCAGCTGCGCCACCTGCGGCGCCAGGAAGCGCTCGAGCTTGCGGATGCGCTCGATCTCGCCGAGCTGGGTCTTGACCCGCTCCTCCAGCGACTTGTTCCAGTCCTTGAGCTGCTCGGTTTGCAGCTTGAGCTTGTCGGCCTGGGCGCGCACGGTCTCGTTCGCGGCCGCCAGCTCGCGGCCCTTGGCATCGACCTCGGTGAACAGCCGGGCATTGCGCATCGCCAGCACGGCCTGGTTGGCGAAGGTGCGCATCAGGCCGATGATGCCAGGGGCGAACTCGCCGTCGGCGCGGCGCAGCACCACCAGCGCGCCGAGCGTGCCCTGCTGGTCGATCAGCGGCACCACCAGCACCGAGTGGAAGCCGGCGGCGATCGCGGCCTCGCGCAGCGGCTGCTCGGCGGCGTGGTCGAGATCGGCCAGCGCGATCGGCTCGCCGCTGCGGGCGGCATCGCTCAGGATGTTGTCGCCCTCGTCGATGGTGACATGGGCGCCGTCGGCGGACCTGTCGATGCCATCAGCCTCGACCAGGTTGAAGCGATGTCGTTCGGCATCGAAGCCGTAGATCAGCACCGCGTCGGCGTGGGTGATCTCGATCGCGCGGGCGGCGATGGTCGGCAGCACGGCGTTGAGATCGAGCGAGG
>RXJC01000522.1:12895-28857 GCA_003963435.1 Bradyrhizobiaceae bacterium
CACGGCGTTGAGATCGAGCGAGGCGGCGAGCGCGCGGCCGACCTCTTCCAGCGCCTTCAATTCGTTGATCGACTGCGCCAGGTCGCGCGTGCGCTCCTCGACCTTGGTCTCCAGGTTCGAATAGGTCTCCTGGATCTGGCCGGCCATGCGGTTGAACTGGCTGGCGAGGTCTTCCAGCTCGTCCGAGGTGTGGACGTCGATGCGATGGCTGAAATCGCCTTCGCCGAGCCTGTGCGCGCCGTCGCGCAGCGCCGTGATCGGGATGATCATGCGGCGGGCGAGCAGCGTGCCGGCAAGGATCGCGACCATCAGCCCCATGCCGATCAGAAGCGCGATGCGCACCAGCTGGTCGCGGATCGGCATCAAGGCCTGCGTGGTCGGCTGCTCGAACAGCACGCTCCAGCCGAGCTTCGGCACGGTGCTCGCGGCGCTCATCACCGATTGGCCGTTGAAGTCGGTGCCCGATGTGTCGGACTCGCGGCCGGGCGCGATCGCGGCCGCGACCTGCGGCAGCTTCGACAGATCCTTGCCGATCTCGGGCCCTTTCGACGACGTTGCCAGCACGCGGCCGCGCGGATCGACCACATAGGCGAAGGCGGCCTTGCCGACTTGCGCATCGGACAGGAAGTCGGAGAGGAAGCTGAGATCGATCTCGGCCACGGTGACGCCGGCATTGAAGCCGGAATGCGCCACCGAGATCGACATCAACGGCGTGCGGTCGGCGAACCAGGCCGGCGCATAGCTGACGCCGCGGGCGACGGTCTCGGTGAAGCGTGCGTCGCGGGAAAGGTCGGCGTTGCCGCCGGTCGTGGTCGACTGGCGCGAGACGCGCAGCACCTCGCGGCCCTCGCCGTTGAGCTGGAACAGCTGGTTGACGACCGCGACCTGGTGCAAGAGCGAGGCGTAGTCGGCGCGGCGCTTCTCGAGCGTGTCCTGGCTCGCCCGCGTCACCCAGCTGATCTGGCGCTCGAGCTCGGAGATCGACTGCTCGATCCGCCGCGCGGTGCCTTGCGCCTTGTCCTCCAGGCCGTCGGTGAGCTGCGTCCTGGTGGCGCGGTAGGAGATCCAGGTCTCCATCGCGCCGTTGACGGCGAGGACGAACACGACGAGGCCGACGAGGGAGACGACGTATTTGGCGAACAGGCCCTCGCGCAAAAACCGTGTCTTGTCGTTCGCTCCTGCCATCCCGATCCTCTCGCGCCGCCATCGACGCCGGCGCTACGGGCCGTTGGCCCATGTGGGGCCGTTCTATCACAATTCGGGCCAAAGGACCGCCGTGCGGCCGCTGACCGGCCGGCGTGGTTTACCCCCTGTGGACGCCGGGACGGGCGAATGAGGGCTGAATTGCCGCCATCTCATCCGATCGGAGGAAGCCGGGGGCGGGCCGGCTGATGTAAGGGGATTGCCGTGCAATCCAGCCCGCAAGTCCGCCCATCACCGGTTGAAGAGTTGCCGCAGCACGTCGTTCATTGGCTGACTGTCCTGCTGCGCCACCGGCGGGTCGTCCATGGCTGGGGGCGCGGGCGAGGCCTGCGGCGCCGGCGTGGAGGGCGCCGCCGGCAGGCTTCGGCTGCGGCCACTGCCCGGTGCGGCGCCGGTGCTGCTTCCCGCGCCACTGGAAAGTCCCTGCTGAATCAGATTGCCGATCGCCTCGCCCAGCGGCCCGCCGAGCAGATTGTTCTGGCCCGGCTGCTGGGTTTGCGGATTGCCATTTCCGGCCGCACTGCCGCTGCCCGGCGCGCTGGCTCCGCCGAGACCGAGGCTGCCCAGGATATTGCCGAGCCCGGCGCCGTCGGGGCCGAAAAGGCCCTTGCCCATCTCGCGCAGCTTGGCATAGGCGGCATCCGGATTGTCCAGCATGCCGGCCATGTCAGGGTAGATCTTCGGCTGCGACCAGGAGCCGGTGATCATCACGGGAATGCCGAAGCCGACCGGCTCGTTGGCGCGGCCCTGGCCTTCGGTCGTCATCACCAGCTTGGGCTCGACGCGAAAGCCCATCATCTTGGTGTCGAGCGCGATGGTGCCGGCGCCGGTGACGCGCACCAGCGGCCCGATCAAATTGAGATCGGTGGTCACGGCCTGGCCCTTGTCGATGCGGAACGAGGCCGAGAGCTGCGACAGGTCCGTGCTCTGCTCCTGGCTGGTGCTCTGGTTGTCCTGCCAGCCGGTCAGCGTGCCCGTGGTCAGCGATCGGATCATCTGCGCGACGTTGATGCCGCGGATGGCGCCGTCCTGGAAATTGACGAAGGCGGTGCCCTGCATGTTCGCCATCAGGGCACGCTGGCTGGTGCCGGCGCTGCGCAGAGCGAGCTTGGCCTGCAGCTTGCCGTCGATGCGGTCGAATTCGGCAAGCCCCTGCAGCAGCGGCAGCGCCCGCACGCCGACGAGGTCGGAGTGCATGGCAAAGCTCGGCGCGCCGGTGGTGGCGTCGAGGATCACTTCGCCGGAGACCTGGCCGCCATAGGCGCCGAGATTGGCCGTGCCGGCCTTCAGCACGCCGCCGGCAAGCTTGGCATCGAGCGCCAGCGGCGCGATGCGCGCATCGCCGATCACGGCCTCGTTCGCGGAGATCCGCACCTGCGCATCGACGTAATTGAGCCCGGAGACGTCGATCGGCGCATTGCTCCAGGGCTGTCCGGCCGCGCCCTCGGGCGTCTTCGCCAGCGGGATCGCCAGCCGCTGGAAGTCGAGATCGACCTTGACCAGAGGCTTGCTCGCGATGTCGACCGAGGCCCAGCCGTTGAACGCGCCGTCGCCGAGCCGGCCGTTCACGCCGTTGATCATCACGACGTCGCCGCTCATCCGCATCTCGGCGTGACCGGTGAGCTGGGACTTCAGCACGTCGGGCATGTCGATGGCGAAATCCACCGGAATTGTCGGCCGGTCGGCCGGCGGCGCCGGCGCGATCGCCTTGATGTCGAACTTGGTCGGGTGGTCGCCGACACGGGCGGTGCCGGCGATGTTAATCTTGCGGTCGCGGCCGACGGTTGCGTCCGCGTTGATGGCGCTGATGCGGCCCTCGACACGGTCGCGCATGCGGGAGAACGCGACTTCACCATCGGTGATTGTGACGCGGTCGATGGACGCGCCGCCGGTGTCGAGCGCGAGGGGAGGCTTCGACGAACCTGCCGCATTCGGCAGCCGTTCGCGCAGCAGCGGCTGGTGGAGCACGGGATGGCTGACGACGAGCTCGCTGATCGCAGGGCGGCCCGACCACACGCTGGAGAGCGACATGTCGGCCTGTACGCTGTCGATCGTGAGGCGCGTGATGCCGCTGCGGTCCTTGGGATCGGCAAGCGTGAGATCGTTCAGGGTGACATTCAGCGTCGGCCACAGGCTGATCCTGGCGGTGCCGTCGATCGAGAGCCGATAGCCCGTTGCGCTTTCGACGCGCGAGGCGATCGTCGAGGTCACAAAGCCCGACGGGATCCCGACCACCAGCAGGACCGCGATCACGATGATGACAGCGGCCAATGCCGCGCCGGCGAATTTCACTGCTCTCATGTCGACTTTCCAACGGCGGACAATCGGCGCCGATTCCCGCCGACCGTCCGTCCTTCGCGCCCGAGTTTATCCCCGGACGGGAAGCGGCTCCAAGCGCGTAAAAATAGTCAGGGGGTGCTGCAAAGTTATGTGACTTATGACACACTTCATCGACGCGGTTTTACGCGATCCTGACGGTGATGGTTTCAAGCGATTTGCCAAGACGACAGACAAGACGACTGACCAGGACGTTTACAAGGACATTGAAATGAGCAAGCAGGCCGAATTTGCGGTCATTCTGAAGATGAACGCCATGTTCGCGGATCTCGGTACAGACGAGCTCCAGCGGCTGTCCAATCTCTGCCACACCCAGCATCTGGGGAATGGCGAGGTGCTGTTCCAGAAGGGCGATCCCGGCGACGCGCTGTTCGGCGTCCGCCGCGGCCAGGTCCGCATCGAGACCGGCGCCTCAGACGGCAGCCGGCTGACGCTGAACTTCATGGGACCGGGCGACCTGTTCGGCGAAGTCGCGGTGCTGGACGGCCAGAACCGCACCGCGGATGCGACCGCGGGCGAGGCCAGCGAATTGTTCGTGCTGCGGCGCGAAGATTTTCTCGCCTTCCTCGAACGCGAGCCGAAGGTCGCGATCAAGATCATCGCTCTGCTGTGCCAGCGCATCCGCTGGCAGAGCGAGCGCATGGAAGAATCCATGCTGCAGCCGCTGCCGGTTCGCCTGGCGCGGCGGCTCTGCGCGCTCGCGGCCGATTTCGGTTCCGAGGTCCACATCTCGCAGGAGCAGCTCGGCGTCTTCGTCGGCGCCGCCCGCGAGAGCGTCAATCGCCAGCTGCAGGCCTGGCGCAAGGAAGCCATCCTCGATCTGCAGCGCGGCCGGATATTGCTACGGAACATGACCAAGCTGACGGCGATCGCGCGGAACGAGTAGGGCTTTAACCGCTCGTCTTCCGCCAGTGCACGACCGTGGCTTTTTGAATCCTACTCCGCCGCGGGGTGCACGATGGTCTTCGGCGCTGGCGCCGCTTCCGCCGGTGCCGCACCATGATGACCGGCGCCCTCGGCATCCTCGCTGTGGACGATCAGCCGCTTGGCGAAGCGCCAGATCAGGGCGCCGAAATCGTCCATCACCATGAACATCGCGGGCACGAACACCAGCGACAGGATGGTCGAGAAGATCAGGCCGCCGATCACCGCGAGCGCCATCGGCGAGCGGAACTCGCCGCCGGCGCCGACCGCGAGCGCGCTCGGCATCATGCCCGCAGCCATCGCGATCGTGGTCATCACGATCGGGCGGGCGCGCTTCATGCCGGCGTCGATCATGGCCTCGTCGCGCGGCTTGCCGGCGTGGATGGATTCGATGGCGAATTCCACCAGCATGATCGCGTTCTTGGTGACGATGCCCATCAGCATCAGGATGCCGATCCACACCGGCGTGGTCAGCTGCTTGCCGGTGACGAGCAGCGCCGCGATGGCGCCGCCGATCGAGAGCGGCAGCGAGAACAGGATGGTGATCGGCTGCAGGAAGGTGCCGAACAGCAGCACCAGCACGGCATAGACCATCATCAGGCCGGCCGTGATCGCGGTGGCGAAGCCGTCGGACAATTCGTTCAGGCTTTCGGCGTCGCCGGAGGGCGAAACCTTCACGCCCTTCGGCAGGCTCTTCATGACAGGCAGGTCGTAGATCTTCTTGGTGGCGTCGCCGAGCGCGGCGGAGCCGACGAGGTCGGCGGCGACGGTGGCCTGGCGTTCGCGATCGTAGCGGTTGATGCTGGTCGGACCCTGGTCGAGCTTGACGTCGGCGATGACGGAGAGCGGCACGCCGCCTTTCTCGCCGTGCTCGCCGAGCGGCACGCGCAATTGCTCCAGCGTCTTCAGATTGCCGCGCGCGGCATCCTCGAGCTGAACGCGGATCGGCACCAGGCGATCGCCCACGTCGAACTTGGCGAGCGCGGGTCCGACGTCGCCGATGGTGGCGACGCGGATGGTCTGCGACAGGCTTTCGGTCGAGACGCCGAGGCGTGCGGCGAGATCCGCGCGCGGCTCGATGCGCAGCTCGGGACGCTCCAGCGAGGTTTCCGAGATGACGTTGGAGATGGTGGCAATCCGCTTCATCTGCGTCGCGAGCTCGCTGGCGACGTTGTTGACGATGTTGGGATCGACACCCGTCACCACCAGCGAGATCGCGCGCAGGCCGTTCTCGTCGAGGAACCAGAAGCGGATGTCCGGGACGTTCTCCAGCTCCTGGGTGATCGAGAATTCGAGCTCACGCTGGGTGATGTCGCGGCTGTCCTTGGGCGTGTAGTTGATGATCAAGGCGGCGCGCCGGACTTCCTGCGTGCCCGGCGGGACGCGGCCGCCGTCGACGAAGATGCTCTTCACCTCGGGCCGCTTGCGCAGCCGCGCGACGATGTCCTCGGTGACCTTTTCGGTGTAGGCGAGCTGGGTACCCGGCGGCAGCTCGAGCGCGAGCAGCGAGCGGGCGCTGTCCTGTGCCGGCAGGAAGCCCTGCGGCAGCAGCGTGATGCTCCAGATCGAGGCGGCGAAGATGCCGAGGCCGATCAGCACCGTGATGAAATAGTGCCGCACCGACCAGGCCACGATGCGGTGATAGGACCGCAAGATGCGTCCCGGCGGCGGCTCCTCGTGATTGCCGTGCTTGAGGAAATAGGCGGCCAGCACCGGCGTGACGAAGCGCGCCGCGAGCAGCGAGAAGAACACCTGCACCGAGACGGTGATGCCGAACTGCTTGAAGAACTGTCCGGCGATGCCCGACATGAAGCTTGCGGGCGCGAAGATCGCGATGATGGTGAGCGAGATCGCGATCACCGCGAGGCCGATCTCGTCGGCGGCCTCGAGCGCGGCGCGGTAGGGCGACTTGCCCATGTTCATGTGCCGGACGATGTTCTCGATCTCGACGATGGCGTCGTCGACCAGAATACCCGTCGACAGCGTGATGGCGAGGAAGCTGACGAGGTTCAGCGAGAAACCCAGCAGGTCCATCGCCCAGAACGCCGGGAAGATCGACAGCGGCAGCGAGATCGCGGCGATGATGGTGGCGCGCAGGTCCCGCAGGAACAGCAGCACGATGACGACGGCGAGGATGGCGCCTTCGAACAAGGTCGAGATCGCCGCGTGATAATTGCCCTTGGTGTATTCGACCGAGGTGTCGATCAGCTTGAGGTCGACGTCGGGATAGGCGGCCTTCAGCGCGTCGATGCGCTTCTGCACGGCCTCGGCCACCTTCACGTCGCTGGCGCCCTTGGAGCGCTTGATGCCGAGCGCCACCACCGGTTCGCCGTTGAAGCGGGCGAAGGTGCGGCGGTCGGCGATGGTGTCGGTGACGGTGCCGAGGTCGTCGAGCCGGACTTCGCCGCCGCCGAACAGCGGGATCATGGTGCCGGCGAGATCACCCAGCGTCTTGGCGCCGGCGAGCGTGCGGATCGCCTGGTCGTTCTTGCCGATCTCGGCTCTGCCGCCGGCGACGTCGACATTGGTGCCGCGCAGGCTCTGGCTGACATTGACCGCTGTCAGCCCCATCGCCTGCAGGCGGTCAGGGTCGAGTGACACGAGAATCTCGCGCTCGACACCGCCGATGCGCTCGACCTGGGCGACGCCGCGCACGCCCTGCAGCGCGCGCTTGACCACGTCGTCGACGAAATAGGAGAGCTGCTCCGGCGTCTTGCCGGGCGAGATCGCGGCATAGGTGACGATCGGCAGGCCGATGACGTCGACACGCTGGATCAGCGGCTCGGTGACGTTCTGCGGCAGGTTGGAGCGCACGCGCGTCACCGCGTCCTTGACGTCGTTGAGCGCCCGGTCGGTGTTGGTCTCCAGCGCGAACTGGATCGTGGTGACCGAGAGGCCGTCGGTGATCGAGGAGGTGATGTGCCTGACGCCCTCGACGCCGGAGACGGCGTCTTCAACCGTCTTGGTCACCTGGGATTCCAGCTCGGCCGGCGCGGCGCCGAACTGCGAGACCGCGACCGAGATCACGGGAATGTCTGCCGAAGGCAGCCGCGTGATCGCGAGCTTGGTGAAGGACACCCAGCCGAGGACCAGAAGGATGATCGAGAAGACGACCGACGGGAGCGGATGACGGATCGACCAAGCCGAGATATTGAGAGCCATCAGCGTACCCGCGTGCGATCGAGTTCATCGGCGAACATGGTCTTGATCTGGTCGCCGTCGTGGAGGGACGAGCCGGCGTCGGCCACGACGATTTCGCCGACGTCGAGGCCTTCCAGGATTTCCGTGGCACTGTCGGACGACAGTCCGACCCGCACCTTGCGCATCTCGATGATGTTGCCCTTGACCACCTGAACGGTGAGATGGTCGATCGCGGTCTTGGGGATCGAGACGCCGCAGCTTCGCTTGGCGTCGATCGAGGCGCGCGCGAACACGCCGACCTTCAGCGACGGGTTGTTGGTGACGCTGATGCGGACGCGGCCGAGCTGGGTGGCGCGGTCGATCTCGGGCGCAACCAGCCGGACCCTGCCGATCAGGTCGGGCGCGTCGTCCCGGCTGATGCGCACGGTGGCGCCGGAGGAGAGTTTTGGCATGTGCACCGCCGGGACCTGGGCGTCGAGCTCGATCTCGTTGTTGACGGCGATGCGGAACATTGGACCGGCCTGCGGCGAGGCCGGCGCGCCGACGATGGTGCGGACTTCGGTGATGAGGCCCGGCGCGGGCGCTTTCAGCGAGATCGGCCCCTGCGGGCCCGGTCGCTGCGGCTGGCCGGGGATCTGCGGCGGTGCGGTCAGGCGCGCCAGCTCCTGATTGTCGGCGACCATGGCGCCTTCGGTGACCAGGAGGTCGGTGACCCTGGAGCCTTCCTGGTCGGGGATCACCACGGCCTCGCGGCGCGGCACGAAGAAGCCCGTCACCCGCACGAGGTCGGAGAAGCAGGCATTGGTCGACTTCGTCACGATGACGAGCGCCTCGCTTTGCGTCTCCTTCGGCTCGGGACGCTTGCGGTGCTCGAACAGATAATAGCCGACGCCGAGCGCAACGACGAACACCACGGTTCCGGCCGGCTTGAGATATTCGGAGAGATTCATCGCCGGATCATCCTGGCCTGGCTCACGGCCATCCGCGCGAGGCCCATGAAGAGCGTTTGCCTGAAACGAAGCGGCGTCCCGCACGGCTGCGGGACGCGCTCTGGAAGCGAGACGTTACACCACATCACGACTGGTCATTCCAAGGGATTGCGTCGTGCTTACTTCGATGCGGTGGTCTTGTTTTCCATATTGACGACCTGCACGCGGCGATTGACCTCGGCCATCGGTTGGCTCGGATCCTTCAGCTTGCTCTTGCCGTAGCCGACGGTGACGAGGTCGGTCGCGGAGATCTTGTACTTGTCGACGAGATAGCGCTTGATCGAATCCGCGCGGCGTTCCGACAGGTCCTGGTTGTAGGACTCGCCGCCGGCGGCGTCGGTATGCCCTGCGACCACGAAGGTGGAGCCCTTCAGGTCGGGACTGGTCAGCGCGCGGCCGAGCGCCTGCACTGAAGGCATCGACTTGGCGCTGATATTGGCGGAGTTGTAGTCGAAGGTGATTTCGAGATCGATGTTCGGCTTGTCCTTGGCGACGGAGGCGATCTCCTCGCGCTCGGTCGAGGACAGCGAACGCGTCGAGCGGCCGCGCACCGACTGGATCAGCTTGGTCTCCGCCGCGCTCGGCGCGGGATCGGCCTGCGGGGCGATCGAGAGGCCGCGGGTCAGGGGCTTCTTCGGCGCCGGCGCCAGTGCGCGGACGATGTCGTCCTCAGTGACGTTCTTGCTGTTGCTTTCCTCGCCCGCGAAGGCGGACGAGGCCGGCAGCGACAGGGCGACGCCGAGCGTGATGATGGACAGGATCGCGGTAAGTCCCTTTGCAGCCGATTTCATAATCAGTCCCTCCTGCGCGGCCAGCTCGCGCGTTCCAAAATTCCTGCCAAAATTCCTGCAATGAGCCTCCCGGAGAAGGCCGCCTGCGGCATCCGTTGGTTAGTCTTCCCTGGGCTACCAAGGGTTCGAGGCGCCGCCTGCCTCAACGCAAAAAAATACTAGCGCACTCCGTAGCTTGCGAATTCCTGAACGATGTTCGGATCCATCGCCTTGGCGTTGGCGATGTCGAGTGCCCCTTCCTGGGCGGAGCCGTTGCGCTGCTTGGCGAGGCCGCGTCCGTAGAGCGAGGAGGTCAGGCGCGGGTTGATCTTCAGGGCCGCGTCGAAATCGGCGATGGCATTCTTGACCGCGCCCGATTTGAGGTTGACGAGCCCGCGGCTGTCCAGCGCATCGACGAAGTTCGGCCGCAGCCGCAGCGCCTCGTTGCAATCCTTCAGCGCGCCCTGGAGGTCGCCGACCACGGTGCGGGTCCAGCAGCGGTTGTTCAGCGCCTCGACGTCCTTGGAATTGATCCGCAGCGTGTCGTCGAAATCCTTGATGGCGAGGTTGTAGGCGCCCTTGCTGGCATAGACCTGGCCGCGCCGGTACAGCGCGTTCACGTCGTCCGGATTGGCGGCGATCTTGGAGGTCAGGCTCTTGATCGTGGGATCGTCAGCCAGGGCGGTGGCACTCGGCCCGCTCTCCGGGCTCGGCGCCGGAGCGGTCTCGATCGGTTTCACCGGCGGGGGCGGCGGAGGCGGAGGCAGGGCGGCCTCGATCTGCGGTTTCGCCGTGGGGGCGGGTGCGGGAGGCGCCGGCGGAGCAGGCGCCGCAGCGGTATCGGCCGGCTTCGGCGGCGGAGGCGGTGTCGGCGGCGCGGGGGGCGCCGGCGGCGGGTTGTTGGCGACGACCGGCGGGGGCGCGGGAGGCGCGGGTGGCGTCGCCGTTGCCGGACGCGATCCGCCGGCTCCCGGGCTGAACGAGAAATCTTCGGCCAATGAAGACGATATCCACGGCACCTGCTCGCCGCGCGACGCGCGGGTGACGCCCATCTTGGTGCGGTTGAGCGTCTCCTCGGCCATCAGGTCGGGAACGCGGATTTCCTTCAGGAGCTCCTGGACGAACAGGCTGTGATCGCCGCCGGCGTCCGAGACCACCGAGGCCAGTGCGGCCGAATACATCACCAGCGTCCCGTTCGGCGCGATGACCGGGGTCAGGCCGGCCGAGAAGCTGCGGAACCGGCGCTCGAACGGATTGCGCCTGGAGGCGTCGATCAGCGCGATCTTGACGCCGGCGCCGCGGGTGTTGAGCTCGCCGAGGACGGTCTCGAGGCTGAAACCGTCGCGGCGCACGTCGGATTCCGTCCAGATCTGCGCATCGATCGGTAGCATGTAGCTCTGGCGTGCCGACTGGATGCCGAAGCCGCTGAAGAACACCAGCGCCACCGATCCCGGCTTGATCTTGCCGTAAAGCTTGTCGAAGGCGCGGCGCATGCCGTCGCCAGTGAGGTTCTCGCCGATCTCGACCGCAAAGCCGTCGCGCTTGAGCTCGTCGGCGACGTCGCGCGCATCGTTGATCGGTTCCTTCAGGGGGGCATCCGCATCCGGATATTTGGCGTTGCCGATCACCAGCGCAAAGCGGTCGCCGGCCGCAAGCGATGGGCCAGTCGGGACGAGTGAGATGAGCAGGGGCAGAAGAAAAAAGAAGCGAATTTTCATAATCAGCGCGGTCCAGCCAAAAAGGCGCCGTTCCCAGCTTGCGCCGCGGCGACCTTAACTTACGCTTCCTGCATTATCAAACTCGCGGCGGGAGGCGTCAACCGCTTGGAGATTCGGCGTTATCGCGACGATTGACCGCAACGTCCGGGCCCGCCGCAAGGGGAATAAACGGGCTGTCATTGATGTGCTCGATGCGATCCCGGCTCGATCCTGTCGGCAGCATGTTAGGGCAGGCACGGCGACGAAAATGTGATTGGTCTCACATTGAAGGCCGGCTCGGTCGTGCCGCGAGTCGTTTGACCTTTGCCGCGGACGATGGCTTGGTGCGCGGGATCGTCCCGAAGATCCACTTAAGAAGAGCAAAGCAAAAGCAAGAACCATGGGAAACGCCTACGAGATCTACGCCTTGCGCTATGCGACGATGTCGCCGCGCACCCCCAGCATGAACTTCCTGGCGCCCGATCCGCATGACAGCGCGGCGCAGGATCTCGACTATTTCGTCTGGCTGATCCGAGGCGGCGGCCGCGACATCCTGGTCGACACCGGCTTCAATGCCGAGGAGGCGAGCGCAAGGGCGCGCAAGCTGACGCTCAATCCGGTCGATGCGCTGGAGCGCTTTGGCGTTGCGGCATCGAACATTCGAGACGTCATCGTGACGCATCTGCATTACGACCATGCCGGCAATCTCGACCGCTTCCCGAATGCACGCTTCCACCTCCAGGAGCGCGAGATGGCGTATGCGACCGGCCGCTGCATGTGCAACGGCCTGCTGCGACATCCGTTCTCGGTCGAGCACGTCACGCAGATGGTGCGCCATGTCTATGGCGAGCGCGTCAATTTCTATTCCGGCGACGGCGAGGTCGCGCCCGGCATCACCGTGCATCGTGTCGGCGGCCATTCCGACGGCTTGCAGGTGGTCAAGGTCGAGACCGCGCGCGGGCCGGTGGTGCTGGCGTCCGATGCCGCGCATTACTACGCCAATCTGCAGCGGCGCAGCCCATTTCCGATCGTCTACAATGTCGGCGACATGGCGGTTGGCTGGGAGGCCATCGAGCGCCTCGCCGGCCATCCTGACAGGTTCATCCCCGGCCACGATCCGATCGTGACGGAGATCTATCCGCGCGCCAGCGACAAGGTGGACGCCTTCGCACTGCACCTGCCGCCGTCGCGATCGTTTGCGAAATAGGAATCGTCATTCCGGGGCGCGCGAAGCGCGAGCCCGGAATCCATCTATCGACGTAACCGGTGGCACGATGGATTCTCAGGTGCGCAATTGCGCACCATAGTTCGCCGCTTTGCGGCGCCCCGGAATGACAGCGGTCATCAATACGCCTGCTTGGCGTCCGCTTCCTTGCTGGTCTGGATCAGGTCGAGGCTTTCTTCGATCTTGCCGAGCAACATCGAGAGCTGCTTGCGCTCCTGCGCGGAGAGACAGGCGAGGATCTCGTCTTCCCGTCTCAGCAAGCGCGGGAACAGCTCCTCGTAGAGCGCGCGGCCCTTCTTGCTCAGCTGCAGGCGGAATTCGCGGCGGTCGGCTTCGTTCTCGACCCGCTCGATCAGGCCCTCGTTGAGCAGCGTGGTCACCGCGCGGCTGATGGTGGATTTGTGCGTGCGGGTGCATTGCGCGATGTACTGCGCGCTGCAGGCATCGTTGCGGAACCCGAGCGTGGCAATCACGCGCCAGGCCGGAATGTCGAGACCGTGCCGATCCCCATATTCGTCGGACAGCGCGGAACTGACTTCCGCTGCGAGCCGGTTGAGGCGGAACGGCACGAACTTGAACAGATCGAGCCGTGCTTTTGGCCGCACTGCGGCCTCTTCGGCCTCGCGCGCCTTCAGTGCGATGTCGCCAGATGTCCTCGCCAAGGAGAGCGCTCCGAATTCCAGTTGACGGCCGGCCGGCTCCGGTCCAAAATAGTTGCACGTGAGACTATCTAGCAGATCGCTGCTCTCCTGACCATAGCCGAGGTTCGTGTATGGCGCAGGCCACGACACATCAGGTCAACACACATCAGGCCAAGACCCAGTTCGGCTATCGCCGCCATCCGGACCAGGACCGCGCCGGCCAAAGCCCGGCCGAGCATCCGGTCGTGATTGTCGGCGCCGGTCCGGTCGGGCTGTCGCTTGCGATCGATCTCGCCCAGCGCGGCCAGCGCGTCGTCCTTCTGGATGACGCCGACCGCATCGGCGAGGGCTCGCGCGCGATCTGCTTCTCGAAGCGCTCGCTGGAATATTGGGACCGGCTCGGCGTCGGCGACCGCATGGTCGCCAAGGGCGTGGTGTGGAGCGTCGGCCGCATCTTCCACGGCGACTCCCAGCTCTACCAGTTCAATCTGCTGCCCGAGGACGGCCACAAGCGGCCGGCCTTCATCAACCTGCAGCAATATTACGCCGAGGCCTATCTGGTCGATCGCATCCAGGATCTGCCCGAGGTCGACCTGCGCTGGCGCAACAAGGTGACGGCGCTGGAGCAGCGCAACGATGGCGTGGCGCTGACGATCGAGACGCCGGAGGGCGCCTACCGCCTGCACGCGCAATACGTCATCGCCTGCGACGGCGCGCGCTCCTCGCTGCGGCAGATGGTCGGGGCGGAGTTCGCCGGCCAGGTGTTCGAGGACCAGTTCCTGATCGCCGACGTCAAGATGACCGCGGAATTTCCGACCGAGCGCTGGTTCTGGTTCGATCCGCCGTTCCATGCCGGACGTTCGGCGCTGCTGCACCGGCAGCCCGACGACGTCTGGCGCATCGACCTCCAGCTCAATCGTTATGCCGATCCCGTGGTCGAGAAGAAGCCGGAGAACGTGCGGCCGCGCATTGCGCGCATGCTCGGGCACGACAAGTTCGAGTTCGAGTGGATCTCGCTGTACAAATTCCAGTGCCGGCGGATGGACCGCTTCATCCACGGCCGTGTGATCTTCGCAGGCGATTCCGCGCATCAGGTCTCTCCGTTCGGCGCGCGCGGCGCCAATTCCGGGCTCGAGGACGCCGAGAATCTGTCCTGGAAGCTCGACCGCGTGCTGCGCGGCACCTCGCCCGCCAGCCTGCTGGAGAGCTACCATGCCGAACGCAGCATGGCCGCCGACGAGAACATCCGCGAATCCACCCGTTCGACCGATTTCATGGCGCCGAACTCGCATCAGGAAGCGCGGCTGCGCAAGGCCGTGCTGTCGCTCGCCAAGGAGACCGAGTTCGGCAAGCGCATGGTCAATGGCGGCCGGCTGTCGGTGCCGTGCAGCTACGATTCGCCGTTGTCGTCGCCGGACGCCGATGTGTGGTCCGGCGGGCCTTCTCCCGGCTGCTCTATGCTCGATGCCCCGGTTGCGATGGGGGCGGGCGAGCAGGGCTATCTGACAGATGCCTTCCGCAACGGTGGAACAGATTTCGCGCTGCTGTCGTTCAGCAATGGTGCGGCGATGGCCGCGCCCGATGGGTTGAAGGACATCCGCATCGGCGGCGGACTGGCCGATTCCGCGGGCCTCGTCGCAAAGCGCTATGACGCCGAGCCGGGCACGGCCTATCTGCTCCGGCCCGACGGCTACGTCGCGGCGCGTTTCCGCCATCCGACCCAGGCGGCGGTCGCGGCGGCACTGGCGCGGGCGCAAGGCCTGACACAAGGCCTGAATTGAGGTTTTTCATGGCACTGTCCACCAGCTCCAATTTCGCGCGACCTGACGATGCCTTCCGCGCCATCGCCGAGGCGCATCGCGGACTCACCGAGGAGCAGAGCGCCGATCTCGACGCGGCACTGGTGCTGATCCTCGCCAACCATATCGGCGACATCGACGTGCTGCGCGAGGCGATCGGGCTTGCCAAGCGGCGGATGATCGACGGCCAGCAGCAACAACAGCAGCAACAATAACCAAAGACCTCAAAGCAAAGCTCAAAGGACTGATGATGGCGAAGAACTTCGCATCCACCGGCGATCTCGCCGAGAAGAAGATCACCTTCTCCGAGATCGGCACCGATCTCTACGCCTTCACCGCGGAGGGCGATCCCAACACCGCCGTGATCGTCGGCGACGACGGCTGCCTGGTGTTCGACGCCCAGGCAACGCCGGCGATGGCGAACAAGGTGATCGAGCGCGTGCGCGCGGTCACCGACAAGCCGATCAAATATGTCGTGTTGTCGCACTATCACGCGGTGCGCGTGCTGGGCGCCTCAGCCTATCACGCGCAGGGCATCGTCGCATCGCAGGAGACCTATCGGCTGATCGAGGAGCGCGGCAAGCAGGATTGGGATTCCGAATACGGCCGCTTCCCGCGCCTGTTCCAGGATGCCCAGAGCATTCCCGGCCTGACCTGGCCGACGCTGACCTTCGAAGGCGAGATGTCGATCTATCTTGGCAAGCGCGAGGTGCGGCTGATGCAGCTCGGCGCCGGCCACACCTCCGGCGACATCGTCGCCTGGGTGCCGGATGCCGAAGTGATGTTCTCCGGCGACCTCATCGAATATCACTCGGCCTGCTATTGCGGCGATGCGCATTTGCGCGAATGGCCGATGACGCTGAACGAGATCCGCAACTTCAATCCCAAGGCAATCGCGCCGGGCCGCGGCGATGCGCTCAAGGGCACCGCCACGGTGCGCGAAGCCATCGCGATGACGCGCGACTTCGTCACCTCGCTCTATGGCGCGGCCGAAATCTCGGTCGCCAAGGGCCGCAGCCTGAAGGAATCGATGGCGGCGACGCGCGAGGTGATGGACCCGAAGTTCTCCAGCTTCGCCATCTACGAGCACTGCCTGCCGTTCAACGTGTCGCGCGCCTATGACGAGGCGTCGGGCATCGACGATCCCGTGATTTGGACCGACAAGCGCGACCAGGAGATGTGGGCGGCCCTGCAAGGAGGAGGATAGTCATGAACATCAACACCTCGCCTGATCAG
>RXJC01000060.1 GCA_003963435.1 Bradyrhizobiaceae bacterium
TGCCGTCCGGATCGCCATGATCGCGACGGAGTTACACTGGAGGGTATGACGCCTGTACCCTTGATTGGTTCCCTCCCGGGAGCATGTAAGCTAGAGGATAGCGCGTCAGGACCGGCGCGGAAACCCCTCGCCCGCAGGCTTGGAGATAAATAAGCATCATGAATCCCGTCAAAGAACTGGAAAAGCACGGACAGGCCGTCTGGCTGGACTTCCTGGCCCGCGGCTTCATCGCCAAGGGCGACCTGAAGCGGCTGATCGACACCGACGGCGTCAAGGGCGTCACCTCCAATCCCTCGATCTTCGAGAAGGCGATCGGCAGCTCGGACGAATACGACGCCCCGATCGGCAAGGCGCTGAAGCGCGGCGACCGCACCGTGGCTGATCTGTTCGAGGCCGTCGCCGTCGAGGACATCCAGAACGCCGCCGACGTGCTGCGCCCGGTCTATGACCGCCTCAAGGGCGGCGACGGCTATGTCAGCCTGGAGGTCTCGCCCTATCTCGCCATGGACAATGCCGGGACCGTCGCCGAAGCCCGCCGGCTCTGGAAGGACGTCGGCCGCAAGAACCTGATGGTGAAGGTGCCGGCGACACCGGAAGGCCTGCCGGCGATCGAAACGCTGATTGGCGAGGGCATCAGCATCAACATCACGCTGCTGTTCTCCAGGGCGGTCTACCTCGAGGTGGCCGAAGCCTATATCGCCGGCCTCGAAAAATACGTCGCCGGCGGCGGCGACCCTTCGCATGTCGCGAGCGTGGCGAGCTTCTTCGTCAGCCGCATCGACTCGGTGGTCGACAAGCAGCTCGACGACAAGATCGCCCGCGCCAACGACCCGTCCGAGAAGGAGCGGCTCGCCGCGCTGAAGGGCAAGGTCGCGATCGCCAACGCCAAGGTCGCCTACCAGGACTACAAGCGCCTGTTCTCAGGCCCCCGCTGGGACAAGCTCGCCGCCAAGGGCGCGAGGCCCCAGCGCATGCTGTGGGCCTCGACCGGCACCAAGAACAAGGACTACAGCGACGTGCTCTATGTCGAGGAGCTGATCGGCCCCGACACCATCAACACCGTGCCGCCGGCGACGCTGGACGCGTTCCGCGACCACGGCAAGCCGCGCGACAGCCTGGAAGAGAATATCGACGACGCCCGCCGCGTGCTGGAGGAGCTGGAGCGCTCCGGCATCTCGCTCGACGCCATCACCGAGGAGCTGGTCAAGGACGGCGTCAAGCTGTTCGCGGATGCCGCCGATAAGCTCTACGGCGCGGTCGCCCATAAGCGCGCCACCGTGCTCGGCGCCGCGATCGACCGCCAGCTTCTCTCGCTCGGCGACGGGCTCGGCAAGGCGGTGGCCAAGAGCAGCGAGGAATGGCGCGCATCCGCCAAGATCCGCCGGCTCTGGCAGCGCGACAAATCGGTCTGGACCGGCGCGGACGAGGACAAATGGCTCGGCTGGCTCGACAGCGCCGCCAAGGCCGACGTCGCCGACTACGAGGATTATGCCGGCCGAGTGAAGGGTCAGAAATTCTCCGACGCCGTCGTGCTCGGCATGGGTGGCTCGAGCCTCGGCCCCGAGGTGCTGGCCGAAACCTTTGGCAAGAAGCCCGGCTTCCCCAAGCTGCATGTGCTCGACTCCACCGATCCGGCGCAGGTGCGGGCGATGGAATCGAAGATCGACATCGCCAACACCGTCTTCATCGTCTCCAGCAAGTCCGGCGGCACCACCGAGCCGAACGCGATGAAGGACTATTTCCACGAGCAGGTTGCCAAGGCGGTCGGCCCCAAGGTGAAGACCGGCCACCGCTTCATCGCGGTGACCGATCCCGGCTCGTCGCTGGAAAAGG
Source organism: Bradyrhizobiaceae bacterium (assembly GCA_003963435.1). GTDB lineage: Bacteria > Pseudomonadota > Alphaproteobacteria > Rhizobiales > Xanthobacteraceae > Bradyrhizobium. The sequence goes on from RXJC01000060.1 coordinate 1,834, forward strand.
CGGCGAAGAAGCTGAACTACGCCCGCATCTTCCATGGCGAGCCCTCGATCGGCGGCCGCTATTCGGTGCTGTCGCCGTTCGGCCTGGTGCCGGCAGCAACCGCCGGCATCGACGTCAAGACCTTCGTCAAGCATGCGCTTTCCATGGCGCGCTCCTGCGGACCGGACGTGCCGCCGAGTGAGAACCCGGGCGTGCAGCTCGGCCTTGCCATGGGCCTCGCCGGACTCGAGGGCCGCGACAAGGTCACGATCCTGGCCTCGAAGAAGATCGCCGATTTCGGCGCCTGGGCCGAGCAGCTCATCGCCGAATCCACCGGCAAGGAAGGCAAGGGCCTGATCCCGATCGAGGGCGAGCCGCTGGGCGATCCATCCGTCTACGGCAACGACCGCTTCTTCATCGACATCCGCATCGAGGGCGAGGCGGACGCTGCCCACGATTCCAAGCTCGCCGCGATCGAAGCGGCCGGCCATCCCGTGGTGCGCATCGTCATGAAGTCGGTCGACCATCTCGGCCAGGAGTTCTTCCGCTTCGAGATGGCGACCGCGGTGGCAGGCTCGATCCTCGGCATCAACCCGTTCGACCAGCCGGACGTGGAAGCGGCCAAGATCAAGACCCGGGAGCTCACGGCATCGTTCGAAAAGACCGGCGCGCTGCCGAAGGAGCAGCCGGTGGTCAGCACGGACGAGGCCGATCTCTACACGGATGAGGCCAACGC
>RXJC01000099.1 GCA_003963435.1 Bradyrhizobiaceae bacterium
CTGCTCAGCTCCATCAAGCACAGCGGCGTGCGCAACGTCGTGTGGCTCACCGCCGACATGCACTACACCGCCGCGCATTATTACGATCCGAACCAGGCGCAGTTCCAGGATTTCGAACCGTTCTGGGAGTTCGTCTCCGGTCCGCTGCATGCCGGCAGCTGGGGCCCGGGCGAGCTCGACGACACGTTTGGCCCGGTTGCGATGTACCAGAACGGCTGCAGCGGGGCGCAGGGCGAGAATCTGGCGCCGTGCTTCGGACTGCAATTCTTCGGCCGCGTCGACATCGACGGCGCGAGTGGCGTCATGACCGTGACCTTGAAGGACGTCGACAACCGCGACCTCTGGTCCGTCGACATCGCGCCGCAGCCGCAGGCGCGTCCGGCCGTTGTGGCGCAGCACTCCTAGGGCATACGCAGGCCAATGCCGCCGCGCACCGGGCGGGCTACGGGCTGCGGAGCTTCTGCATGCGCCTTCATCCAGGCCGGCTTCTGCGGTGCGGTGGACTGCCGGACATAGAATTCACCTTGCTTGGGCGAGCCGGTATAGGCGAAGCCGTCGGCATGCACAGGCGTGGCGCTGGCAAGCGCGGCTGCCAGGGCGCCCATCGTCAATATTGTCCTCATGATCGTCTCCGTGTCGCGCGCGGCCGGAATGGCCGCGATGACGTGGATGCTGACAGGAGAGGGCAATGACCTGAAATGCCGTTTGGCTGTTGCAGCGATAGCCGCCCGCTATCTCGCTAACTCGATCTTGATTGGCGGCTCCTGCGCCTCCCGCGCTATGCTGGTGCTCCCCGCCACCTCTTTTTCATCACCGAAGAGTCTGTACCCCGCGGCATCACCGCGCGCCCGGCGGGTTGAATGATGTCAGGAGCTTACCCATGGACAATCTGAAGACGCAGGGCATCAGCATGCCCAAGCTTGGCCTCGGCACCTTCCGCATGCAGGGCGATGCCTGCCGCGCGGCGGTCGAGAGCGCTCTGTCGATCGGCTATCGCCACATCGACACCGCCGAGATGTACGCCAACGAGGAGCCGATCGGATCAGCCATCGCCGCCTCCCGCCTGCCGCGGAACGAGCTGCACGTCACGACCAAGGTCTGGCACGAGAACCTCGCGCCCGACGCGATCCGTCGTGCCTTCGACGCCAGTCTGAAGAAGCTCCGGCTCGACCATGTCGATCTCTATCTCGTGCACTGGCCCTCGACAGCCGCGAACTGGGGCGCGGTGTTCGAGACCTTGATGAAGCTGAAGGAGGAGGGCCGCACGCGCGCCATCGGCGTTGCGAACTTCACCACGGCACTGCTCAAGATCGCGGTCGAGGAGCTCAAGGCGCCGATCGCCTGCAATCAGATCGAATATCACGCCATGCTCGATCAATCGAAGGTGCTGGCCTATCTGAAGGCCAAAGCGATTCCGCTCGTTGCTTATTGCCCGCTGGCGCAGGGGCGCGCTGCCGCCGATCCGGTGCTGGCCGAGATTGGCGCCAAGCACAACGCGACCGCTGCGCAAGTGGCGCTGAAATGGCTGCTCGACCAGGACGGCGTCGCCGCGATTCCAAAAGCCTCGCGCCGCGAGAGCCAGCAGGCCAATCTCGATGCGCTCAAGATTTCGCTCGACGATGCCGACCGCCGGAAGATCGCCGAGCTGCCGAAGGACAGGCGTTGCGTCAACCCTGGCTTTGCGCCGAAGTGGGATTAGCTTCGTCCATATCCTGCTAGCGAAATATTCGTAGGGTGGGCAAAGGCGCACTTGCGCCGTGCCCACGATTTTTCCGATCGGCCACAGACGCGTGGGCACGCTTCGCTTAACCCACCCTACAAGACTGTGCTCAAAAGAAATGGCCCCGTGAGGGGCCATTTCCATATGCGTTCTGCATTAGTCCCAGTGGCGGTGGCTGCGCTTGATCACGACGACCCTGTCGCCATGGTGACGCCAGCCGCGATGCCAACCATGGTCACGATGCTCGCGGAATTCGGCGCGAGCGCCGTACGGGCCGTGATGATGGTGATAGCCGCCGCGCTTGATCACCACAGTTTCCGCGTTTGCCAGCGTCGGCGCCGCGATCACGAGCGCACCCAGGGCTGCAACCACATAACCAAGCTTCTTCATGATGTCCTCCTCCAATTCGAATGCACATTTAAACCGCGCATTCACGCGAACGTTCCGCAAGGATCGCAGGAGAATTCTGAACAGCTGTTCAGCTGGTTAATCGCAGCGCTGTTGTATCGGCGTCGGCGCGCCCGTGGCGACGAATTTGCCGTCCCGAATCGTGTACTCGCCGCGCTCGCTGCGATTGTAGATCGCACGCAGGCTGCCGTCCTTCGCCAGCAGCAAACCGAACTCACGCGCCTGGTGCAGCGAAGGGAAGTACACCATGACATTGAGCAGGCCCTCGGCGTTGACCGTGGCCGACACCACCTCGTTCTCGTCCTTGGCATCGCCGAAATTGCGCCGGTACATCACCCGGCCATCCTTCCGGATCTCGTAGGTCAGGAGCGCGCCCTTGTCGCGGTCGGGCCGAGCTGCGCAGTCGACCGCCCACGAGCCGAGCAGACCCCATCGCTCGACCGTCGCAGCCAGCGTCTCGGCACCTGCCTTGGGGGCGATCGCCGCCCACAGCATTCCAGCCGCAATCAAGCGGCCCAAACAACGCGTCATGTCCTGAAAGAACCCCGCCCTGAAGAATTTCAAAGTGTAGCATCCCGCCCGTTTCAGTCCATGGCCGCCGCCGATCGCTCGCGAATTTGATCCGCGTCAATGAGGCCGGTCCTTTCCGGCGTAAGATGGCGCTTCCCGAAGGCGAATCTGGATAGACCAATGCTGAATCAAGTCATGGATTTTGCGGGCGAAGTGCTGCCGGGGAGCTGTGCCGTGCCGCC
>RXJC01000250.1 GCA_003963435.1 Bradyrhizobiaceae bacterium
CATCCGACATGGCGGCGACAAGGCATTTTTCGCGCCGGCGCTCGATCTCATCCAGATGCCGCCATTCGAGAGCTTCCGTGACGCGGAGAGCTACGCCGCCACGCTCGCGCACGAATGCGTGCATTGGACTGCGCCGGCGCACCGCGTCAATCGCGACCTCAGCCGTTACGCCAAAGATCGGAGCGAGCGTGCCCGCGAAGAGCTGGTCGCCTTATCTTGACAGTCTGCACCGACTCTCAGCGTCTTGCTTACGTCGATGCAACAGGACTGACGGAGGCGGTAGGTCTTGTCCCCACGTGTGGTGAGCTCGGTGGAGCAAAGCCGTCCGCACGCGCGCCATCCAATAGCGCCGTAGCGGGCGGACGGCTTTGCGGTGCTCACCGCCGGCCGTAGCGTTCCCACATAGCTGGCGACGGCCGGCCTGGATAGCGCCGGGCAAGTTGAACTCCTTCGTTGATGCTGGCTCCCCGGATGGGGGTCCGGGGGAAGGTTGAACAACTTGTGGACAACGTAGCGCCGGCTTTGAACATCACCATTCAAGAGCGCCGATCGGCTGACGGCCTTGATGCACACGTCCCTATGATCCTGCGGGACGGGGCACTCTACGATCCTGATCTGGATCGCTTCTTCCGCGACCTTCCCCTCAACGGCGTCCGCTCACGGCACTCCCTTCGTGCGTATGGCTATGACGTCCTGGTCTGGGTCCGCTTTCTTTCGGAAGCCTGCGGCAAGTCCGTATGGCAAGGTGATCGTCGCGACGTCCTTGCCTATCATCGCGTTCGTCGCCGGACGGAGGCCGGCCAACGTATCTCCGCGGCGTCCTGGAATCGAGCTGTTGCCTGTCTCGATCGGCTCTATCGTTGGGGCGTTCACGAAGGCTTGCTCCCTGAAGCACCGTTCACGCACCGCTCGGTTTGGAGGCAAGGATACGGCGGTCGGCGTGCGCAGATTACAGCCCGCAATGACGCCTATGAGCCGGCTGCACGTCGAGCAGATGTCAGCTTTGTCACGCTCGATGACTACCGGGTATTTCGGGACGTCGGCCTCAGAGGGCTTATGCCTGATGGCGGAGCGCGGCCGGGAGCGCGTGATCGCAACGGCATTCGCAATGCGTTGTTTTCCGACATCGTTGTGACGACGGGCCTTCGGCTGGAGGAAGCCTCCTTTCTGTTTGCATCCGACCTTGCTGCCGTGGATCGGCGAACAGCTCGACAGGTATGGCTCGATCTACCGGACGCGCTGACGAAGGGCGATCGTGGTCGCCAGATTCTTCTTTCCGGTCGACTGCTTGAACAGGCGCGGGCCTACATCGCGGTTGAACGAGCTCACGCCGTCACTAAGTTCCGACAACGCTCCGGCTGGCGCTCGTACGAACGCCCGATCTTCGTTCACAGGGAGCGGTCAGCTTCCCGGTTGCGACTACTCGACGGGAGTGACGTCGTTCTTGATCTGCTGAGCCCCGAAGAGCGCAGCAGGATCATCGTCTGTGATGATGACGGTACACCGGGCGAGCCCGCCGTGCTGTGGCTCACGGAAGTCGGATTGCCAGTTCAACCGAACTCCTGGGAGGTGATCTTCGCCCGGGCATCCGAGCGGTGCAGGTCTCTCAGCTTTTCCGTCAACATCACGCCGCACCAGCTCCGCCATACCTTTGCCGTGCATATGCTCGCGATGCTGATCCAGCAGCGGATTCGAGATGCAGCGTTGCCCGCTGGCCCGATCGAAGGATATCGGCAGATCCTCGGCGATCCACTCCAGCAAGTGCAACGGCTGCTTGGCCACGCCAGCCTTGCAACGACCTACATCTATCTCGATCACATCGCTTCGCGCGCCGATACCGTTGATGCAGCCGTCGAGGAGTTACTGGCGCTGCTTCCCTCGGAGCACTCGTTATGAGAGGCCGGCCGCGGAAGGGAACTTCAGTTCGTTTTGCGCCCGCAGATGGTGTTGTTCCAGCTCATGCCGGTGACCAGTTGCTCGGACTGCGCTTCAACATTGAGGCGCGTCATGGCGGGATCGTCGAGGTCGATCTCACCAGCCTGAGCCCGCGAGCACTTGCGATAGCCTTTGCCGGTGCTGTTCGCCGACAGGCTGAACTCGGCGGGGCGTTGGGAGCGCGCTGCACCATCATGCAGCACATTACGGCATATCGTAAGTTTTTCGCATACCTGCGAGCCCATTCTCATGCCACGAAGCCGGCTGATCTTCGCGCGCAGGATATTGACGGATTCGAAGCCTCCCTTGAGGCCGGCGGCATGACGCCGATCCATCGGCACACGGTCCTCGCGAAGGCGATTCTGGCGCTGCGCTCTATCGATGCCGATCAACCCGGCCTTCTCGACGATAAGCTCCGCCATCGCCTGAGCTACACCAGCGCGCAATCCGCAGGACGGTCGCAACCCCGCGACGCATATAGTCCGTTCGTCGCTCGTCAGCTACGTGACGCGGCTCGCGCCGATATCGGCAAAATATTCCGACGTATCGGCCGCCCGCTCGACGAAGCCATTGATTCCAACCTCCGCAGCGCAGTCGCCGATGTTGAAGCCAGGATTGCCGCTGAAGGCAAGATCGAGCACTCGGACCTCGCCTTCAAACGCCTGTACTTCATGCGCCTGCGACGGGGCCTGCCGGTTTCGAGCTTTTCCGAAGATGTCCATAACCGCCATCATTTGCTCGCAACCGATCTGCCGCCACTGCTGACGTTCCTGTCATTAGAGACAGGGCTCGAGATCGAATGCTGCAAGGCGCTGACCATCGATTGTTTGCAGAGTCCAGAGTCCGGGACGATCGAGATCCGCTACATAAAGCGTCGCGCGCGTGGTGCCGAGCAGAAGCGTCTGCGAGTTCGTGATGGCGGCCTCGGTACGCCTGGCGGATTGATCCGCAAGCTGATCGAGGTGACTAGCTTTACCAGGCGCTTTCTTCCGGTCGAGTCTCTCTGGGTCTATCATTATAAAGGGCGAGGACAGCTCCGGTCCGGCATCGATCACCCGCATCAGTTGGTGGACAACTGGGTCGCTGGACACGGCATCGTCGACGACGATCGCCGTCCGCTACACCTTGTTCTCTCCCGGCTGCGCAAAACACATAAGGCACTCTGGTATCTCAAGACCGAAGGGCACATGGCGCGCTTTGCCGTCGGCCACACGCCGGAGATCGCCGCTCGTCACTATGCGGATATTCCGTCACTGCGCCCTTTGCATGAAGCCACCGTCGCCGAGGCGCTCACGGAAGTTGTCGCGTCCGCAGGACCGATCGTTCTGTCACCCGACAGCGAGTCCCTTTGGCGCGAGGGTGCTGACGCCCCTGTGCAGATCAATAACATTCCCGCGCTCCTGGATGGAGATCAGGACGTCTGGCTCGCGGCGTGCGCGGGCTTTCAGAATAGCCCCTTCGCCGAAGCAGGCTCACCCTGTCCGCAGCCATTCTGGGGTTGCCTGGAATGCCGCAACGCGGTCATCACGGCTCGCAAGCTGCCAGCGATCCTCGCGTTTCTCGACTTTATCGAGGGCGAGCGCGCCGGGCTCTCTGCGGCCGACTGGAGCATCAAGTTCGGTCGCGCGCATGCACGCATCACACAACAGATTCTGCCCGTCTTCTCTGAACGTTTGATCGCCCAAGCGCGCAGCGAGGCCACCCAACAATCTCTCTATCTTCCGCCCGAGGTGCGGCCATGAGCAAAGTTGCCCTCGCTCCGCTCCCACAGGATCTGCATGACCGTCCGGTTCTTGCTTCCGCGGCGCTGAAGCAGGGCTTCGATCGGAGCTGCCTGTCCCGCTATGGCGATGCAAGCTGGGATCTCGGGCCGGCGGTATTTCGCGAGAACGCCCGCCGTTGCCATGTCACCGTACATTTCGGCTCGGTCGAAGATATCGGTACCCGCGAAGCAATCCGGGAACTGCTCTATGCCCGGCTCAACGTCGATCTCCCTGGTCATCGCAAGAAGCTCCCGCCTGCCTGTGTTCGGCAGATATTCAACAGGGCGCGCCGCTTCTTCGAGTTCGTGCAGGTCGAACTCGGCGCTGTCGATCTTTCGCGGGTCGATCAGCAATTGCTCGACCGCTACGCGCGCCATCTCCAGAGCGATTGCAGCCGACGGCCTGTCATCGTCGGTCACCTTCTCGAGGTGCCGGTCGACCTCTATGCTTTTCGCGATCATCTTCCCTCCGGAGGGCTGCGGTTCCACCCGTGGAGCGGACGCGCTCCAGCCCGCGTCGCTGGTTATCGTCACGTCCGCGAGAACCGCACCCCACGAATGCCGGAAGACGTCATCGCCCCACTGTTGGCCTGGTCGATCCGCTACGTCACCGAGTTTGCGCCCGATATCCTTGCCGCTCGCGACGAACTTGATCGATTGGAGACCCATTGCGCCAAGCTTGTTCAATCAGATCAGGCCCTTGACCGCAAACAGCGCCGTGCCCGACAGCGCCGGCGTCTCATGGACTACTTTGAGCGGCGACGACGTGAAGAGCGCGGTGTGCCGATCTGGGGGACCGCTCACAATGGCGCCACTATGCGGCTTCCAGATACAGGGGACGTATCGCCTCCTGTCAACTCGCACCTGCTTCATCTTCATATCGGGATCGATGCCCGTGCAGAGTCGAGGATGCATATTCAGCTTGCGAGTGGAGCGCCCGATCTGATCGATGCAGCCATACGCCAACTCGGCGTTGAGACTGGCGGCATGGATACGTGTATCTCTCTTCTGCCGGAGACGGGCCTTCCGTGGCGACCTCGCTTCGACGCCAAGACGCTCGCCCAGGAAGAACGGATGCTGCAATCAGCAGCATATATTCTGTGTGCGTATCTGACCGGCATGCGCGACTGCGAAGTTCAGGCAATGCAGCGTGGATGCCTTGCTATATCCCGCAGTGAAGATGGCCTGATCATGCGCCATCGCGTCCGGTCAGTTGCCTACAAAGGCAAATCGAGCCATGGCGAAGCAGCCGATTGGGTCACGATCGAGCCTGTCGCCAAAGCCATCGACGTGCTGGAACGCCTCTCGTTCCAGGCCGCATCGGCCCGCGGCCTCACGACACTCTGGCCGGTCCTGGCCGCTAAATCCGTGTGCAAGGATCACCTCTCTGCCGAGATAGTACGCCAGCTCAATCTTTATCGCGATCACCTCAATGAACTGTTCGGCACGATCAACGAGCCGGTTATTCCCAACAGTTCCGAAGGCAAGCCTTGGCGAATCACAACACGGCAATTTCGCCGAACGATTGCATGGCATATCGCCAACCGTCCCTTCGGTACGATCGCCGGCATGATCCAGTATAAGCATGCCTCCGTCGCGGCCTTCGAGGGCTATGCCGGTTCCAGCAAGTCCGGCTTCCGCGCCGAGGTCGAGAACCAGCGTGCTCTTGGGCAACTCGATGACCTGCTGGTTTACTTCGATGAGCGGCAAATTGGTTCGACGCTTTCCGGACCAGCGGCACCACGCATATCGAAGGCGCTTGATGCTGCAGCGGTAGAACTTAGCCCCCTTCCAGTCATGATTGCAGATCGCGCGCGGCTTCGCACGATGCTCGCCAGTCTCGCGCGCACATTGCACGTCGGCGTGCTCGCCGATTGCTTCTTCGATCCCGGGACCGCCCTGTGCCTGAAGCAGGCAACCAACGCCGACAACAACAAGATGCCGCTGACCGTGCTTTGCCAACCGACACGGTGCCCAAACGCCTGCATCACCGCCAGGCACCGGCCAGCATGGGCACGTTCCGCAGACGAGGCGAGAGCTGTCCTCAAAGAGAAGCGGTTGTCTTCGCTACAGCGCTCCGCCCTGCAACAGGATCTCGCACGCATCGAGGCTGTCCTCGACGATATCGATCGCAGCAATTGACGTCAGAGCTCCGGACCTGAGGTTGCGGCCGCGCCGGGTGGTTCTCGCCGGCGTCCGCCCCGGCTTGGTCGGAGCGCGCGATGCCCCGCACGGCCGCGCAACGGCTGATCGCCGTCCTCCGCTATCGCTTCGGCTCTGCGAGTGCGCGGTCGCGCTTTCAGGCATCGCAGGTGGCTGCTCCGCCGCCGGGGAGGGACCCCGGCCGAACGGGAGCACCCATCATGATGAGACAGCACAAAACCAAAGACGGCCGCCCTGTCGGGCGGCGGGAGAGGACGAGGAGGGCCGGAATCGGGCGGCCGGTTGAGGGAGTGAGAGAGGCTTGCTCCGCCGGCCGCGGAGATTCTCCCATGTCCTATACATCGAGTTCGGCGGAGCGCGCCGATGTCTATACCCGCATCACCGCCGAGATCGTCGCCGCGATCGAAGCTGGCGCCGGCGAATGGCGCATGCCCTGGCATCACGACGGCACTGCCATCACCCGTCCTCAGAACGTCTCGTCAGGCAATCGATACCGTGGCGTCAACGTGCTCGCACTCTGGATCGCTGCGCAAGCTCATGGCTATGCAGACGGCCTCTGGGGAACCTATCGGCAATGGCTGGCTATCGGCGCGCAGGTACGCAAGGGCGAACGAGGAACGACGGTTGTTCTCTGGAAGCAGGCAAAGGCGGCCGCCAACGATGATGCAGATGATGGTAACGATGATGTTCGTCGCCGCGTCTTTGCACGTGCATTCACGGTGTTCAATGTCGCCCAAGTCGATGGCTACGAACCTCAGGTCATCGAGCAGCTTCCAGAGATCGATCGCCTCACTCACGTCGGCGAGTTCATCGATGCGCTGAAGATCCCGATCGTCACCGGCAACTACAATGCACACTACCGCATCGACACCGACACGATCTTCATGCCGGACTACGCGGCATTCACGAGCGCGGCCGCCCAAGCCGGCACCTTGATCCATGAGGCAGCTCATGCCACGGGCGCAAAGCACAGGCTCGACCGGAACTTCCAGGAACGGTTCAAGCATGATTGGCTGCCGATCGAAGAAGCCACCGCCGAATTGACCGCTTCTTTCATCCTGGCGGATTTGGGTGTCGCCCATCATCCCAGGCCCGATCACGCCGCCTACGTGGCATCTTGGTTACGCCTCCTCAAGGATGACCCTCGCGCCATCTTCACCGCCGCCAGCAAAGCCCAGCAGGCGGCTGACTGGATGCATGCCCAGCAGCCTCGGACCGGGGAGATGGCGGCATGATCACCACCATCCTCAACGGGGTAAAATTTCAAAAAAGGGCTAGACTGTCAGGATATGTCGCCGAAATCGGGTCGGCGCTGATGTGCGCCGACCTCGGCATCGTCCCCGAGCTCGAACCGAGGCCCGACCACGCGAGCTACGTGGAATCGTGGCTGACCTTATGACGAGGTGAGCATAATTCGAGTTATCCGCAGCAGCCCATAATGTGAAGGAACGCGACCAGCTTGCCGGAAGTTCGGCGTTTCTGGCTGCATTCCTCCGCATTATTTCAGAGCATGTCGAGCCAGGCGAGAACGCTGGTATCGCGTTTCCATGAGGGCTGGCGGCTGGGTGCTTCGGGCGCGCCGACCTTTTCCAATGCCTTGCGCTTTGTTTCGAGGTTGGCCCTGGCGTAGTGGTTCGTCGTATCGAGGCTCACGTGACCGAGCCAGCTACGGATGACCGTGACGTCGACGCCCGCCGATATGAGATGCACGGCGGTTGCGTGCCGGAAGGCGTGAGGAGTCACATGCTTGTCGCGTAGCGTTGGCGTGGTCTCGGCTGCCGCCTTAACATAGGCGGCAAGTTTGAACCGGACCCCCGACGCGCTGAGCGGTTGACCATATCGGTTGACGAACAGCCGCTGGTCTGGCGCCCGCGGCTGCCGTTCGAGCAATTTCCTCAACAACATCATGGTTTCCGGCCAGAGCGGGCAGATACGTTCTTTTCGACCCTTGCCGGTCAGGCGCACGCAGCTCGGACTGTCGAACCTGATTGCATCGGGGCACAGATCGAGCGCTTCCTGTATTCGCGCGCCGCTGTTGTAGAGGAACGAGAGCAAGGCGTGATCGCGCATGCCTTCGAGTGTCGAACGATCAGGCTGCGCCAGGATCGCCGTCACTTCCATCGGGTCCAGATAACAGGGTTCCGATACCGGTGCTCGTTTTATCGGGATATTGAGGATTTCGACGCATTGGGCGATCGAACCGGGATCCCTGGTCGCAACGAAGTTGAAGAAGCTGCGTATCGCTGCAAGCCGGCAGTTGCGCGTGCCGATCGTGCCGCCGCGCTCGTGTTCGGCGTGACCGAGGAACGCGATGACCTCTCTGGCGGTCAGATCGGCCAGTGTGATCATCGCCACCTTCTTCCCTGCGCGTTTTGCAACGAACCGGAGGAAGAGCCGCCAGGCATCGCGATACGACCGCACCGTATGGATGGAGGCATTGCGCTGCTCGACCAGCCATTCGTAGAAGAACGCGCGCATCAGGTGTGGGAAGTGATTGTTCCTGGTCATGCCCGCCCCTCCGGTCCGATGTTGAGGCATGGCACTCCCAGCACGCGGAACCGTTCATTGGCGTGATGCAGCAGGTCCTGCGTAACCGTGATGTAGACCAGGGTCGAGTTGATGTCGCGATGACCGAGATAGGTTGCGAGGAATGGCAGGCGATCCTGCGGATTGATGCCCGCCTCGTACCATTCGAGGATCCGGTTCACGACCATGGAGTGCCGCAGGTCGTGCAGGCGAGGTCCTGTTCGCCCTCTGGGCGGCTTCAGCCCGGCACGGCGGATGACGTCAACAAGAAGCCAGGCGACAGCCTCCTTCGTATAGCGGTCACCACGCTGTTCGTGCCAGAACAGGCCAGAGCGCGGATCAAGGGATCCGCCGGCGCGGCGGCGCGCTTGGGTGTATGATCGAAGCTCGTCCAACACGCTGTCGGGAAGCGGCAGTATCCTGGTCTTGTGGAACTTGGTCTGGCGGATCGTGATCGTGCCGCCCTGGAAGTCCACGTCACCAAGATCCAGGCGGGCCAGTTCGCTTCGCCGCAGACCCGCGCAATAGGAAAGCAACAGCATGGTGTAGATGCTCGACGGGCGAAGCGGCGCTCGAGGTGAAGGGTAAGAGCGGGCGATGTCGAGCATGCGCCGCACATCGGCGGGTGTGTAGATGTGCGGTTTTCGCCAATGCCTCGCCACTTCCTTTTCCGGGCTGGGGTCAGGTCGGCGGGGCGGGAGTGATGGATCCTTATGGCGCAGGATTTTCGCGAGGACCCGCTTCAGTTTTTCGCACTCGTTCGGATGATTGCGCGTGGTTTTAGCTGCGGACCAGTGTTCGAGCATCACCTCAAGTGGCTGATCCTGAAGCTCCGGGTTCAACTGAAGGAAGCGGTCGAGCCTCCACAGCCGCACCGCTTGTGCAGTGTATTTGTAACCCCGGTTGCGCATCAGCGTGACGTGCTCGGCCATCATTTTGCCCAGCACGCTGCCGAACGGCCTGGGCTGGTATAGTTCGGCAAGTGCGCTGTCCGGATCGCTGGAAGCCAGCGCCCGCCACACCGGCATGCATTGTTTGATATTGCAAGCTTCACGCAGCGCGGCGACGGGATTGCGTTCGATCGCTCCGATCTCCTCAAGGTGATCGAGGAACCGGTCGATAATCCGGGTTCGATGCAGCCGTGTCGTCGTGGCCCACCGCCCGGGAGACACATGCAGCCAGGCCACCAGCATGTCCTTGTCGAGCTTGGCGTGGCGTTCGGCGACATCCTGGAAGATATTGAGCGCCTGCCTGTAGTAGATGGGGCTGTTCTTGGTGCGCAGGTCGAGGCCTGCGATGTACCGCGCGATCAGCTTGCGCTCCGGATCAGGCCAGATCGTCATGACGGCATCTCCCGTCCCGGCACTTCGAGCGCGATGGCCCGGAGGTCCTCGGTAGCAAGCTTCAGATAGGGGGCCGTGGATTCGGTAGAGCGATGCCCGAGCAGATCGCCGATCACTTTCCGGGGCACGGCGGCGCGCAGCATTTCGACCGCACGTGCGTGGCGGAAGATATGGGAGCCGTTCTTGCCACTCGGAGTGACCCCGGCGGCCGCAAGCCGCTGCCGCACCATGCTGGCCAGCAAACCAAGCTTGCGATAAGGCGCGCGTGTGCGGACGAAGATTTCGCGGGCGTCAGTCACCGGCCGCCCCGCCTGCAGATAGGCGAGCACCGCTTCACCCACCGGCGCCATCAATGGCAAGAACGAGCATGCTTGGGTCTTAGTATGCCTGATGCGGATCGATTCCGCCCGCCAGTCGATATCCTCGATCCGAAGATTGCAGATTTCGCCCGATCTCAGACCATAGGTCGCAAGCAATTGCAGGATGGCATGATCCCGCAAACCCACTGGCGTCTTGTCCTCCCCCGAGGCCTGCAAAACCGCGGCGACCTGATCGGGCGTAAGGATCGACGGCACACCTTCATAGGCATAGAGCAAAGGGGCGATGACATGCGGCGATAAATCGATGGCGACGCGCCCTGTCCGATGGAGATAGCGCAGCATCGAGCGAAGGCGCTCCGCCACATCCTTCACGGACCGGCGCGTCTGATGAGGGCTGCGCGTGTCCATGTAACGGTCGATGTCGCTCACGGTCATCGTCATCAGGCTGTCGGGACCGTGCCGATCGAACTGCCAGACCAGAAAGTTCCGGCCCTCCCACATCAGCGCGTCGATGCTGGCCGCAGCAAGACCTCGTTCTTCGCGCAGCCAGGTCTCGTACCCGTCGCAGATGGCAAAGCGCAGTGTGTCGGCCGCGCAGGTCGCTTTCGGCGCGGATGGCCATTGACCCTGTGCGAGCCGCAGCAATGCATGGATCCCAGAGCGCGGAATGGAGTGCCAATCCCGCGCCGGCGTCCGACCGTGGCGTTGGCCGAACATCGCAATCGCGTGTTGCAGGTACTGAGCCACCTGCGCCTCGGTCACATCCGTGACCTCAATGTTCTGCTGCGCAAGGTATTCGACGAACCCTCGCGCATAGGCGCAGTAGTTCCCGATCACCACAGGGCTGTATCGTTGCTTGGTGAGTACAATTCGGAGCTCGGCGATGAGCTCGTTATCGACATTCAACATCATTGGTTCCTCTGCTTGTCAAAACGACAGCAAAGGTCCGGCAGAAAATAATGCTGAGCAAATCCCGTCCGCAAAAGCTGATTTCTGCGGTTTTCAGGCGGTGCAGCCGCTTTCCTTCTCATTATGGGCTGCTGCGGATAACTGCAGGTCCTGCAGGGCGACAAGCGAGCGGTTTTCCAGGCCGCCGCACATGCGCAGCGCGCCGCCGCGTTTCTGCACGGTCTCCAGCCGGCTGAGACCGCAGAGCGGGAGGCAGCGTGATCCGCCACTCGCGTAGGTCGGGCTGACCCCAAACGGGGCGGTCCTTTTTTGTGGCGCGGTCTCGCCGGTCAGCGCACCGCGTCAACAAAAATTGTCAGCCAGCCGCCCCCAAAAATGGAATGGGAAGAAGGAGCACGCGCTGTTTCTTCTCCTCCAAGGCCGGGCGCAACGACTTCGCTTCCCGTCGTAGCAGCCCAAGACTGCTTTTCTGATTTCCGTTGCGGTGGACAGTCGTGACAACGGCGAAATCGGCGCGACGTCCCGAGCGGACGTTCATGAAGACGATTGAGAAAGAAGGCTCACGCCTAGGTGCCTACGCCCGCATCACCGATCGCTTCTTAGTCTTGCTCATCCCGCGCAAATATATTATATGCATGACTCATACATTGATTTTCGAGGAGGGCTTCGTCTCCAATGGCACTGAACGCAACAGATCGGATGGTGAACCTCTTGGGTGCATTAGCACTAGGCGTGTCCGACCGGATGCGTCGGGCTGTCGCTGAGGCCGTGCCGTTTGGGGGAGAGACGGCAGCGGCGGTGAACGTGATCGGCCACGCTCCAACTATGTCTATCGATCAACTTAGCCGCGTTCTACGTCTGTCGCACGCCGGCACGGTTCGCCTCGTAGATCGTCTTGTCGAGAGCGGCTTCGTCGAGAAGCGACCGTCGGCCGTCGACCGCAGGGTTATGTGCCTGGCGTTGACGACGGACGGTATGCACCAACGTCACAAGCTGCTGGCTTTGCGAAGCGCCGCGTTGGCAACTCTGTTTGATCAAGTGACGGCAGAAGATCTAGCTGCATTCGAACGCGTTGCTGAAACGATTGCCGGCTCGCTGCCCGAGAACGCGCTCACTGCGCTGACAACATGCCGATTCTGCGACGAGCGTCACTGCACCGATTGCCCAATGGAGGTCTTCGGGACGCTCGAACCTGCCGGTGGCCCGGTCACCGGCCTCCGAAGCTGATTTTTCAACAGGGTTGCACAATACAGACAGGAAGCAGCAAATGGCCATTCAAACAAACCGGTTTCGCCTGCAAATTGCCGAAAGAGGAGTTGGTTCGCTCTCTCTTCTGGCACTGCTCAGATGGGCTTTGGTCGTCATCTTTCTATGGTTCGGGGGAATGAAATTCACCGCCTATGAAGCAGAAGGCATTGCACCGTTCATCGCGCACAGCCCTTTGATGAGTTGGCTACACATTCTGTTTGGCATCCGGGGGGCGAGCTACGTCATCGGCGTCCTTGAGCTATCAACCGCCGCCGCCCTCATCGCCGGTGCCATCAACCCGGTCTTTTCTGCCCTGGGGGCAGCGATGTCTACGATAACCTATCTCATTACGATAACCTTCTTCATAAGCACGCCCGGAGTAGCAGAGCCAACGGCCGGGGGATTTCCAGCGATCTCAGCTGCGCCCGGCCAGTTTCTACTGAAGGATCTCGTCCTGCTTGCTGCATCGTTGTGCCTCCTCAGCGCATCGGTGCAAGGTCCGTGGCTCAAAGCCGAAAACTCTCAAAACGGAAACTTGTGACGTCTAACCGACTGTTGCGGCGTTTGTCGCTGCAACAGCCGGTGTAGCCGGCAACGAGGTGTAACCGCAGGTTTTCGTGCCAATGGAGGGCTTCGGACTCCGTCATGATGCTCGACTGACAGGTTCTCTAGTCTTAATTCGACCCCATAACGCCCTGATCGTCGACCACATCAGGCTGGAAATCGCCCGTGCGGCTACAGTGCCACAAACCCGTAGTGAATTCCGCCCACTCCCCACCTTGCCGGTCGAAAACTCCGTCGAGACGTTCCCGTCGCAGAGAGGCCGGGACGCAAAAGTGGCGCCGGATTAACCGCACCCAGAGGGGCTTCAAACTCGCTGACCCTTGATATCAGTGAGGATAGGTCACTCCGAAACGGCGCTTGCCTCTTTCTCAGGTTGCCGGTGGTCGCCGTCCAACTCGTGGGCTCAACGGGAACATCTTCATGTCGTCGTTCCACGGATCGTAGACGGTTGCCCCCGTCGGCTTCGTATCCTTCACATTCCGCGTGACGAGATAAAGATCGTGTTCAATGGCGCTCGCGGCGAGCAGGGCGTCGATCACCGGCGGCGGATGTCCGCTCGTCCGCTTCACTTCGCCGGATAGACGTCCCCAGCGCCTGACGCTGTCATCGTCGAGGGAAAGCACTCTTGGTCCGAACCGTTCCGCAAGGGCATCTCTCGATGCGATATAACGTGGGCGATCTTCATGATCCGCCGGAAGATTATGAATGCCCTTGTCATATTCGGCGAGCGTCAGGACGCTGATATAGAATGTTTCCTCGTCCTGCGCCGATGCCCAGGTCTTCACCGAGGGGGCACCACGGGGGTTGATCAGGGCAGAGACGACGTTGGTGTCGAGCAGCCAGCCTTTCAAAGCTCGACGTCCCGGCCCCGATCGGCCTCACGGTCGAGATCGAGCCCGCCAAGATGCAGGCTCTCCATGAACTCGACGAACGGTGCGCGCGGTTTGCCGGGCGTCAGGCGCTCAAATTCTTCCACGCTCATCACGACAACCGCGTCATGCCCGCGCACGCTCACGCGCTGCGGCCCTTCCTCGCGAGCGTGCCGCACCACCTCGCTGAAGCGGGCCTTGGCATCCTCCAGCTTCCATCGTCCTGCAAGCCTTCGCCTTACAGGTCGTTTCGTTTTCGTCACTTCTGCGCGTTTGGCCATTGGCTTTTACCTAGTCAGCTAGTCAGATATAGCATGGGCCACACACGATTTCCAGACCGGGCCGTCGGGCAAAACGCCAGATGAAAAGCTGGCTGAAGCGAGAAAAAAGCCGGAAAATCCACCCCGCGGCGGGCGGAGGCCAGCCCCGGCGCACCCTCCGCCAACGGCTACCAGCGAACCAGCCTCGCCAGTATCAACCTGCCAATAACCGTCACGATCGCGCAACCGACAGAATACCAAACCGCGATATAAAGGACGTCATCCGAGGGACAGGCAAAGACGAAAATAAAGGCGCCCCACCCGGCCGATCCCAGTGCCGCCGCCAACGATGTCCCGAACCGATCCGTGGGCGCGCCGCGCTGAATGAGAACACCCAACGCGACAACCAACGGTACGGAGAGGGTCACCATCTTCCAGGTGCATTGAAGGCCCATCTGCCAGTCGAGTCGCCTCACAAGCTCAGAAAAACCGCCTTCCAGGGCATCTATCAACCATCCGGAGGCGAAGATTAGCGCGACCGCGATCGCAAGCCATCGAAGGCCGGCTTTCGGTGATTTCGTGGGGTCAGACGAGAACAATGCAACGGCTGCGCCTGAAATCGCGATTGCCCCCATGCTCGCCAACTTCCACCAAAAGGACGGCATATGCATCGCGTGCGAGAGATCCGGGCGCATGAAGCCTGCCCCGGCAAAGGCCGCGAACTCCAGGATTGCCACGACGCCCAGGATGACAGCATCGCGCCTGAAACTTCGGGGACGCACCGGCTTCAAATCTTCCGACAGCGTCTTGACAAGAGCTTCTGTTCGCATCGCCCAACTTTCCGGCCCTGACGTCACTGCGCCACAGGCCGCGTTCCGGAAATTGGCGGCGCCTCAGGTTCGGTGTCCGTTTCATCGGTAAACGGACCGCCTGCAACGCAAGAATCACCGCCTCATCAGCCAACCCAAGGGCTACATATCGGCCCCGGTCGGATATCCGGCCGCCCTGACGCCCTTGGGCATGGGAGCGTAACGGCTACAATAACGAGTTCGTTGCCGAACGCCGCTTTGTTACAGAGTTATGATGCGAAAGTTAGTTCGGCAGCGCGGCCGAGAGTCTGCTGGGCCACAACGCTCTCTGCCAAAATGCAACTTCTCACCAGGCGCAGCTTCCGCCGCTCGTCTCTCCTGTCCCTGCCGCCGCCTCACAGCTCAATGACCAGCGGTCGACGATCGTCGGCCGGACGCTCGGCCGGAAAAGCGCAACATAAGAGAGCTTCCTGATCCCGTGTCTCATAGCCCGGGCGGTTCTCGTAGGTCACCTCACCTTGGCTGACCATTGCCCTGCATGTGCCGCAAGATCCGGACCGACAACTGAAATCGGGCGTCAAACCGGCGCGCTCTGCGAGCTCCAACAACGTGCCCGATTCCGGCTCCCAAAGTGCTTCTGTCCCGCTTTTGGAGAATACCACGCTCACCGGCTTCGTCGAAGCGCTCGGAAGCGGCGGAAGCGCTTCCGTACCATGTCGACGGAACGCGGCCGGTCCAAAGGCCTCAGCGAACAATTGATCGTCCGACACGCCGAATGCACGCAGCCCGTCATACATGTCCTGCATAAAGCCTGGCGGTCCACACAGGTAAAAGTCACAGTTCAACGACGGCAAAGCGTCTTTTATCACCTCCGCCGTCAGTCGTCCTCCCAACTCATAGTCTCGAGCCGCCATGGCGCCTTGGGTGTTGGAAAGAAGCCGAACAACGCGCAGCCAGTCAGTCGAGTTCGTCGCGATCGCGTGAAGCTCGCGATCGAAAGGCTGCTCGCTTACCGAACGAGACGAATAAAAAAGCCACGTCTGTTTCGCAGATCTCGTCCTCTGTCGCTCAAACAGGCGATGGCGCAGCATGGCGATCATCGGCGTAATTCCGATACCGGCCGCTACCAACACCGATGGTCTCTTTCCCGCCGGACGCAGACCGAAACTACCTTCCGGGGCGCGTGCCTCGATAATCGTGCCGACGTCACAACGGTCATGCAGGAAAGACGAGATCGCACCCTCGCGCTTCACGCTGATCCGATAACAGCCATCAGACGGCGCAGCCGAAATGGTATAGTTGCGAATGGCGGGGGCATCCTGGTCGCCGATGTGTACCCTAATCGGCAAATACTGACCTGCCTTGTGACGAAGCAGAACCTCGCCATCGGCAGGCTCCAGGAAAAACGAGCTAACGGTCGTGCTCTCCCGAACCCGACGAGCAACGCGGAACCGCCTCCAAGAGGAAGCTTCCTTCGATGCTGCCTGCTGGTCTCGCACCTCATCCCAGCTCCCCGTCAT
Source organism: Bradyrhizobiaceae bacterium (assembly GCA_003963435.1). Taxonomy (GTDB): domain Bacteria; phylum Pseudomonadota; class Alphaproteobacteria; order Rhizobiales; family Xanthobacteraceae; genus Bradyrhizobium. The sequence continues at coordinate 16,229 of RXJC01000250.1, forward strand.
CAAGCTATTGGGAGATTCGCCGCCCTCTACCTTCGTCCACCGCAACGCCAGCGCGCCGGCGCGATAGACGACGCGCTCGGGATAGACGCGCCACAACCGTTCGGCCCCCTGGAACAGCGCGATCTCAGGGGAGTCCAGCAACACTTCCGCTTTTCCGGTGATCTGCAGGAGTGATCCGGACTCGAAGTCTGGGAAACACAAGCCGGCGCGACCACTCACCAGGATATTGCCAAGCGTGTTGAAGTACAGATTCCCGGCGAAATCGGGGATTGTGAGCGAGCCGTCTTTGTTGACGCGCACAAAGCCCGGTTTGCCGCCCCGGTGAGAGACATCAACGTGCCGGGAGCCATCGCGATCGACATAGGAGGCGACAAAGAATGTATCGGCGGCGGCGATCATCGCACGGTGAACGTCGCTGAGCTCGGCTGACTCCTGGCGCGAAGGACGGCTCGCAGGCGCAGGTTCGAACGAATAGTTGCGCAACTGGATATACTGCGGACAGTTTCCGTAGCTTTCTCGCACACCGACGCTAAAGCCATTTGCGCCACGACCGCGTACGACGCCGTTCAGCCTGTTGCGCCGGCGTGTCCCCAGCTGAATACCCAACAGACCGACGGAACATCCATCCGAAAGTCCCGCTTCGGCGGGATCCGAAACGTCTACCGTCGCGGCGATCTCAAGGGTCTTGTTGTCGGCCACGGACAGGAAGCCTGCCGGGCCTTCTCTCATCGTCGACCAGACATCACCGTTTTCATCGACGGCTCCGATGATGATCGACGGCAGCAGCGGAAAAAAAAGTCGATGCTGATCGATCAGATGGTCGCGAATAACCTGGGCGCCCTGACGTTCCATGGCGCGTCGAACGCCGACCGTCTCCTGAAGCGCCATCTCGCCCGCATGCCATATAGAGGGCGTGTCGATCGGCCGGCTCTTCTCAGCCGGTGCGGCTTGAGGCCGGTCGACCACGTCAGCCATTGGCCGCACTCGCTCTAAGGCCGACCGGCGTTTCCGCAAACGGAAGGAAGCCGGGGAGCGCCTCAACTCGGGCCAGCCATGACCGGATATTCGAGTAATCCGACAGATCCACATTCCCCTCGGGGGCATGCGATGTGTAGCTGTACAGCGCGATGTCCGCGATCGTCGGTCCTTTCGCGGCGATCCAATCCCGCCCAGCTAACGCCTGCTCAACAAGCCGCAGCACCTTGTGCGCTTTGGCGATCGTGTCCTCCGGGTCGAACGATGCCTTGAACACGGTGATCAAACGCGCCGCACAAGGCCCGTTCGCAATCTCGTTGGCCGCAACAGAAAGCCATTTCTGAACGGCCGCGGCTTCCACAGCGCTCTCCGGCAACCAGTCCTTCCTGTCGAACTTCTTGGCGAGATACACCAGGATTGCGTTGGAATCCGCAATGACGGCATCGCCATCGACAAGCACGGGCACCTGTCCGAATGGATTCATGCGCAGAAACTCGGCCGTGCGCAGATCTCCGCCACCAAGCTCGATCTGCTCGACATCGGCGCCAAGGATCGAAAGGAACAAGCGGGCGCGATGCGAATGACCGGATAACGACAGGTAGTAAAGCTTCACGTCAACCTCCTGAGAAAACCGCGGACCATCGAAAAACGCGATGCGTCCAACCGGCACCGGAGACCGAGTCCAGCACCTACGAGCCGGGCCAAACTAGGCGCTTCCGTATCCCTCAGGAATTACGTGAGTTTGGAAGCCAATCTTCCAAAGAATGGAAGGAAGCGCGATTTCTTCGCTTTACGGCCCCGACAAATCGGGCGTTTCGCCGGGCCCTTTTTGCCATTCGACCTAAAAACGGCGGCGCCACCTTCCGATTTCCCCATGTAAGTGTATTGTTCCCGCCGCGCGCTTCCAAAATGTGAGAGTTAGATGGATCGAATCGAGGCAATGACACTGCTAGTCGCCACCGTGGAAAAAGGCAGCCTGTCTGCCGCCGGAAGGGCGCTCGGCGTTCCACTGGCGACCGTCAGCAGGAAGGTGTCGGACCTCGAAGCCCACCTAAGAACAAAACTTCTCAACCGTTCAAACCGGCGCCTGACACTCACGGACGCCGGCGAAGCGTACGTCGCCGCGAGCAAACGTATTCTCCAGCAGATCAATGAAGCAGAGCGCGCCGCGGCCGGCGAATACATCGCGCCACGGGGAGACCTCGTCGTCACGGCGCCCATTGTGTTTGGACGGCTGCACATGGTGCCACCAATCGCGGCATTTCTCGAAGCCTATCCAGAGGTCGACGTGCGCTTGGCACTTGCCGACCGGGTCACAAATCTTATGGAAGAGCACATCGATGCGGCCCTGCGCATCAGTCTCCTCCCCGACAGCACGCTTCTGGCGACAAAGGTTGGTGAAATACGGCGCGTCGTATGCGGCAGCCCAGCCTATTTCGATAAGCACGGGACTCCCGCAAAGCCCGCCGACCTAAGTGAGCTTTCATGCATCACTTTCGAGGGACAATCCAACCCGCAATCATGGAATTTCGGGACTGCAAAGGCGCCCGTAGTGGTGCCCGTCCATTCCAGGCTTATTGCGACGACGGCGGAAGCTTCGATCGACGCAGCTAAACTCGGAGCCGGCGTAACGCGAGTGCTGTCTTATCAAGTCGAAGATGCCGTTCGTAAAGGCGAGCTCGTCACTATTCTGGAAGATTTCGAACCACCCCCAATTCCTGTCAGTCTCGTCTACCGCGGCGGAGGGATGATTCCTCTCAAGCTTCGCGCGTTCCTTGACTTTATGACCCCACGATTGCGGGCGAGTCTCTCTCAGGCCAAATCACGGAGTGCAAAGCCACAGGGGCGCCCGGAGGAGAACGAAGCTGACACAGCACCGGCGGCCAGCACTGGGCCGCGCAAATCACGAAAGGCGGCCGACCAGTCGGCTTAATGGTGGGCGGCGCGTCCGGTCTGTCGTGGGGGCAAACTACGTCCTTCCAAGAAATGGAAGATAACGTTCCAACTCTACAGTATTTTACCAATACGGCTGGCCATCTACGTTTGTCTCTCCAATCAACGAGAAGACGAGTGCCATGACCCGACCCCCACTTCCCCCGTTTTCCAGAGAGAGCGCTGTCGAAAAAGTCCGCCTTGCCGAAGACGGCTGGAACGGGAGGAATCCCGAAAAGGTCTCGCTCGCCTACACGCAGGACACGGTTTGGCGAAACCGCGCGGAATTCGTGAATGGACGAAGCGAGGTCGTTGCCTTCCTCACACGCAAGTGGGCAAAAGAGCTCGATTACCGGCTGATCAAAGAGCTCTGGGCGTTTTCCGAGAACCGCATCGCCGTTCGCTACGCCTATGAATGGCATGACGACAGCGGAAACTGGTTTCGCAGCTATGGAAACGAGAACTGGGAGTTCGCGCCGGATGGTTTGATGCATCGGCGTTTCGCATGCATCAATGACTTGCCGATCGCCGAAGCCGATCGCAAGTTTCACTGGCCGTTGGGTCGCCGGCCGGACGATCATCCCTCCCTTAGCGAACTGGGACTGTAGCCCCCGCTCATTTCGTGGCGAGGCCACGACGATGCTTGGCGCACCGCCGTGCAGCCAAGGGTAAGTCCTGCTCGGAGTTTAGTTATGCCGTTAGTCCGCAATGCCGACGCCGTCCTGCACTATGACGTCGTTGGAGAAGGTGAACCCCTCCTCATCCTGCCTGGGCTGGCCATGGATATCGGTCCGTGGCGGCCGCTGGCGTCAATGCTGGTCGGCTTCAAGATCGTGCTTATCGACAATCGAGATGCCGGCGGAAGCTCTACGACCGCACAGCAATACGCTCTGTCGGATATGTCGGCAGACGTTCGTGCCGTTCTCGACGATCTTGGTCTCGAGCAAGTCAGCATCCTTGGTCATTCGCTCGGCGGGCAGATTGCGCAAGAGTTCGCGCTGCGCGACCCGAACCGCGTGCGCAAGCTGATCCTCGCGAACAGCTGGGCGCGGACAGATCAATATCTGGCGAACAAATTCGAAACCTGGCGGATATTGAAGAGGCATCTCCCTGATGCCCACTTCCGTGAGGTCATGACCTTTAATCTGAGCCATCCCGACGTGCTCGCGAGTGCTCCGCTTCACGCGATCACGGCGCTTACGAACCCGCTCTTTCACGATCAATCCGCAGATGCATTCTGTAGAGGCGCGAACGCTGCAAGTCAGGCTGACACGCTCGATCGCCTTACCGGTCTGGTGAGCCCGACCTTGGTGATTTCAGGCGAGCGTGACGTCGTCTTGCCTGCCCCCTATTCCGACGAACTGACCAATGCAATTCCCAAAGCCACGAGAATTCGTCTTGAGACGGCTGGCCACGCGGCCCCTTGGGAAGCATCGGAGATCTTCGTGAATGAGGTTCGGAGCTTTCTGAAACGACCTGCTTGACGACAAGGCTAACGCTGCGCGGCGCAGAATATGTACCCGGAGTTCCGAAATGCTGTGTTCGGCTGGTTAGAATTTCTCGACCCAGGGGCGTACCTCGACTTCGAATGACCAGGCACTGCGATGCTGGCGAAGGATGTCGATGTAGGTTTGCGCGATCGCGTCGGCCGACAGTGTACTATCGGGATTGTCCTGCGGATCCGAACGCGACGCGGATCGAACAGCTCCATCGATGACAAAATGCGCAACGTGGATGCCCATCGGCCCCAGTTCACGCGCGGCGCTCTGGGCCAATCCGCGTAGAGCAAACTTGCCCATCGCAAATGCCGAGGAGCGTGGAAAGCCCTTCACGCTGGCGGATGCCCCTGTGAGAAGAATGGCTCCCTTGCCATGCTTCACCATGCGTCGCGCCGCATGGTGGACCGCGAGAAACCCGCCGTAAGCGCTGATAGCAAGCGCCTTCTCCACTGCGACAGGATCGATTTCTGCGACTGGCCCAGGCGCCCGCGCGCTGGCATTGAACACAACCACGTCGGGCTCTCCGATCGTGGCGTCCACGTCGCGAAACAATGCCTCGACAGAGGCTCGGTCAGAAGCGTCCGCCGAGAAGACCTTTGCGCCAATCTCATCATCCAGCTGTTTTAATTTCGCAGTGCTGCGGGCGGCCAGTGCGACCTTGACGCCGAGTCCCGCCAACTGGCGGGCAACCGATGCACTGATCCCCGTGCCAGCTCCGATAATGAGTGCTGTGCGGTATGGAAACTCTGACATTGAAATCTCCGGACGTTATTTACGACGGGTCAAATGGTCTGCGGGCGCAGTTGATTTCGGCGTTGCCACGTTGCTCATCGATGGTACGAGCGCGGTCGCGACAACGAATGCCGGCATGATCATTCGAAAGGCATCTGCTTATGCCATCGTTGATGTCTCCGGTTAAGCCAGTAGCCACAATTACTTCAGAGCTGCGGTCTGTCCCTGTCGGTGCCACCAGGCAGAGCATCGTGGCGTGTGATGATTTTACTGACGTGACATCGCGCGATGTTCCGGCGTCGCTTTTCATACGATCGCGGGAAATCGATTTCGGTGCGCGTCGAGCGAAACAGCGCCGCCATTAAATCCGAGTGTCCAGACTGATTTAAATCCGAGTGTCCAGACTGATTTGCTGCAGGGATTGCGCGAGCGCTTCCACCACAAGCGCTGTTTTTGTCCTCTCAATTCCTGGAAGATAAAGTTCCAAGGAAGCACGATATTCGGCAAATGCGGAAGCGAATACAAAACGTGTCAGGCAATGACGCCTGACCGAAACAAGGAATTGCACCAATGTCCCGCATCGCCATCCCCGCCTCCGTCGACGCCGCTCCCGCCGCTTCTCGGCCCTTCCTCGACGCCGTGAACAAGCAGCTCGGCAGCGTCCCCAACCTGTTCCGCCTTGTGGCGACCAGCCCGGCCTCGCTCGAGGGTTACCTCGGCCTGTTCGGCGCGCTCGGAAAGGGCCAGCTGCCGGCTCCGACTCGCGAACGGATCGCCCTTGCCGTCGCCCAGATCAACGGTTGCGACTACTGCCTGTCGGCTCACACCTACCTCGGCAAGAATCTCGCCAAGCTCGACGACGCCGAGATCACCGCCAACCGCAATGGCGCCTCCAACGATCCCAAGGCTGACGCTGCGGTGAAGTTCGCGGCAACCGTGACGCGCGAGCGTGGCCACGTGAACGACGCAGCGCTGCAGAGCGTTCGTGCGGCCGGATACGACGACGCTCAGATCCTTGAGATCGTGCTTCACGTCGCTCTCAACACGCTGACGAACTACGTCAACGAAGTCGCAAAGACCGACGTCGACTTCCCGGTCGTTCACGCACGCGACGCCGCCTGATCGCCTTCACGAATCCGTGAGCGGTTCGCGTTGTAACGAATAGCCTCAAAACCACGAACACCTCTCGTGCCGCCCAAAACAGGCACAACCCAACAAGGAGTATTTTGATGTCCGCAAAGTCCACAATCAGTTCGCTGATTATCGCCGGCGCCGTTTCGAGCGCGCTGGCCTCGATCGCCATGGCAGCGCCGCTGACCAAGGCCGAAGAGCAGGCCGCCGTCTCTGCCCACAAGGTGAAGTGCTACGGCGTCGCCCTGAAGGGTCAGAACGACTGCGCCGCTGGTCCCGGCACCACCTGCCAGGGAACGTCCAACGTCGATTTCCAGGGCAACGCCTGGAAGTTCGTGCAGGGCGGCACCTGCGAGTCGATCGCCGTCCCGGGTGGCAAGCACGGTTCGCTGAAGCCGATCTGATCGCGACAGCAACCAGGCACGGAAAGCGGAGAAACGCTATGACCTCGAATAATAATCAGAACGCCGAAAACGTGGCGAGCGCTCTCCGCTTTCCAAACCATTCAATCGCCGGACAGGCTGGGACGAGCTTCAAGCACGAGCACCTTCCGGCGATCATGGCCGACGGAAAGCCCAAGGGCTTTTTTGAAGTCCATGCCGAAAACTACATGGGAGCCGGTGGGCCGCCGCACCGGGCGCTTGAAGCGATCCGACAGGATAATCCTGTATCGCTTCATGGCGTGTGCATGTCGATCGGTGGGCCGCAGCCGCTCGATCGCGAACATCTGGGACGATTCAGATCGCTCGTGGAACGCTATCAACCGGCGCTCGTGTCTGAGCATTTGGCCTGGTCGACGCATGAAAATACATTCTTCAACGACTTGCTCCCCTTGCCGTACACCAACGAAACGCTTTCGAGGGTTTGCGAGCATATCGATGAAGTGCAGCAGGCAATCGGGCGGCCGATCCTTCTTGAGAATCCATCGACCTACGTAACGTTCCGCGAATCCACGATGAGCGAAACTGATTTCATCCGCACCATAGCGCGGAGAACCGGTTGTGGGCTTCTCCTCGACGTCAACAACGTCTTCGTGTCGGCGACCAATCACGGGTTCTCCGCGCTCGACTACCTCTCGGACTTTCCGCTTGCCAAAGTCGGCGAGATCCACCTCGCCGGCCACGCGGAGCAAGCGGACGACGAGGGCGAGCGTCTTCTCATCGACAGCCACGACGGCCCCGTCGCCGATGCAGTGTGGAAGCTCTACGAAATCGTCATTCAAAAATGCGGGCCGGTTCCGACGCTCATCGAGTGGGACAGCAACATTCCCGATTGGCCAGTGCTCAAGGCGGAGGCGACAGCCGCCCAGCAGATCCTGGATCGGTACATCGGATTCTCTTCTCTGGATAAGAGCCATGCAGCTTAGCCATCTTCCCCGGCAGGACATGCGGCAGCGTCAAACCTACGCCGACGCCTTCTCCCCTGCCCTCATCGATCCGGATCACCAAACGCCTGATGTCGTCGCGGGTCCCAACGGCAAGGCGGCGGTCAAGCGCTACAACGTTTATCGCAACAACGTCACCGTCAGTCTGATCGACTCGCTTGCCGCGATCTATCCTGCCGTGCAGCGTATCACCGGTATCGAGTTCTTTCGGGCCATGGCCCGGTTTCATGTTCGCGCGACGCCGCCGACTTCGCCTCTCCTGTTCGAATACGGGCGCGACTTTCCGGCCTTCATAGAGAGCTATGAATACGCGCAGGCAATGCCCTGGCTTGCCGACACGGCGCGCATCGAACGAGCGTGGCTAGATGCCTATCACGCCGCTGACGCGGTCCCGCTTGCTCCCGAGCGCCTGGCGGCTGTGCCTCCTGAGCGCCTTGCGGATCTGACATTTGTCTCGCACCCGGCCACACAGGTCGTGAGATCTCGCTACGCGGCGCTGACGATATTCTCGGCAAACCGCGGCACAGAATCGACCGGCCAGATCGATCCGACGCAATCGGAAGACGCTCTGATCACGCGCGCGGAAAACGATGTCGAAGTCAGACACCTTCCCGAAGGCGGCGCGGTGTTTCTGACTGCGCTGCTGGCCGGGCAGTCACTCGGCCACGCTGCAGCCGCTGCGCTCGAAGAGGTCCCCGACTTCGACCTTGGTGCGAGCATCTCTGGCGTGTTGGCCGCCGGCGCATTTATCGCTGCAGAATTCGGAGAAGAATCATGACTGTCTTAGATCAATCCGCCGCCTCTCGCGGCAAGTTAAGAGGCGTGGCGGACATCGTCGATCGCGCCAGTATGCTAGTGCAAACCGTTGCGCAGCCGTCCTTGGCGCAGTTGTTGTTGCGCGTTGCCATCGCCGTGCCGTTTTGGAAATCCGGCATCCTTAAGTGGGACGGCTTCCTGCAGCTGAGCGACACGGCCGTTACCTTGTTCAGCGATGAGTTCATGCTGCATCTTCCGGGTGGGCCCTACCCGTTCCCGGCACCAACGCTGATGGCGTTCCTGTCGGGCTGCGGCGAGATCACCTTCCCGGTCTTGCTGGTCCTCGGATTCGGCACCCGATTTGCGGCGCTGGGTCTGCTCTTCATGACCGTGATCGTTGAACTGACAGTGCCGGATGGGTGGCCGATCCATATCACCTGGGCTGCTATGGCGCTCGCCATTATGGCTTGGGGACCGGGCCGCATTTCAGTCGACTATGCGATCCGGCGTTTCCTCGGCTTGCCGACGACCTTTCGGCGAGACTCAAGGCCCGCTTGAAGACCCCGGCTTCGCCGAGGTCGATCTGCATGCCGGTCCAACGTCTCCCACCGAAAGGGGACCTTCCGAAGGACGCCGCCGCCGCTGTTGGCTGCCGACTGATATACCGGACCTGCTCAGCGACGGAAGCGCTTTGATGTCGGAGTTACGCGAAATGGGCCCGGTTCTTCTCGACGAATGTCTCGACAGTCATTGGCGCGACACCCGTCACTTCCCGAATGATTCCGTCCTCGCCTTCGAATATCCCGTTCTGATAGTCGAGAGTCACCTCTCGCAGATGCTGGACGACGTGAGGATTTGCACGAATTGATGCGAGCCGGCCCTCAGCGAATTCATCAAATGTGATGGGTTCATAATGCAGATCGCGGCCAAGGGCCTTCCCCATCGCCGCTGCAATCTCATAATGATTCATCTGGACGGGGCCGTGCAGGGTATAGGTCTTACCCGCGTGTGGCGCGGGATTCTGCAAAATGGCGGCGATCAAACGTCCCTGATCCTCCGCCGCAATCGGCGCGTGGCGACCATCACCCATCGGCATTTTGACGGCTCCCGTTGACCGAAGCACGGTAGGATCCAGCATGATCGTCAGCCACTCCGCAAAAAATGTCGGTCTGAGATGAGTGGTCGGCGTTCCGGACCAATCGAAGATTCGCTCCGCCACCCAATGCTCCTGAGCAGCGTGGCTGTTCGCGTCTCGTCGCGCTGAAATTTGGGACATGTTCACAATCGCCTTCACGCCCTTCTCGGCTGCAGCAACGGCAAAAAAGCTCGTCGCGTCGATCAGGCGCGGCACGATCGGATAGCAGAAGTATGCGCTCTGGATTCCATCGAGGGCGCTCGTGACGTCGTTGAGGCTGAGGAGATCGCCGATCACCACTTCCGCACCGAGCGCCCTGAGCTGATCGGCCTTCGGACCATCGTGATGGGCCAAGGCCCGCACATGCGCGCCGTCCTTTCTCAAGAATTCCACGGCGAAACGCCCTGTCCGGCCGGTCGCGCCGGTGATCAGAATTGTTGGTGTCGTCATCAGTTCTCTCCGGTTTTCCAGATCACGCGGCTCGCCGCCGGCGGGCGCCGATCTTGAGGTTTAATTTTGCAACCCTGGACAACATGCGCTGGATGGTTTAATTTTGCAACCCTGACACTGAGGTCACCGGAGGCCACGTTTTGAAGGGAAAGAAGACCGAGCTCGCGCCGGCACAGTGCGCGGTGGCGCGCGCTCTCGATGTTGTCGGCGACTGGTGGTCCCTTCTGATCGTCCGGGAGGCGCTATTCGGACGAAACCGGTTTTCCGAATTTCAAAAGAACATCGGATTGGCGAAGAACATTCTGTCAGTCCGCCTCAAGAAGCTGGTCCAGTACGATGTATTGGTGATGGAGCCGGACACTGAAGCGGCGACGTCACATCGCTATATCCTGACCGAGCGAGGACATCGGCTTGCATTGGTTATCGCTGCGCTGTGGCAGTGGGGCGAGGAGAACTGCTTTCAGTCCGAAGGGTTTGACCTCGGACTGGCGGACAGGGAAACCGGCGAGCTTCTGGCGAAGCTGGAGCTGAAGACCTTGAGCGGACGCTCGCTCGATGGTGGCCGGCTTGAGCTCGCAGTGAGGACACGCACCGACGCAGAGAAGCTCAAAGTGATGGCTTTGAAAGACTCAGCGCCCGCTTAGTGATTATTTTCGAAAATAAACGACCGGGGTGCGGAAGGATCGAGCCGCCGAGTGCTGCTGCTCAATCGCCAAAGTTGGCGTTCTTCACGCAACCCGTCGACAACGCGGCTCACCATAAAAATAGCATCAAAGGGGGTATCAAATGCCGGCACCACTTCAATTTGCGTTTCGCGCCGGTCCTTCCGGGACGTGGAGGATCGATAGCATCAAAGCAGTAACTGGCGAGTCGCTGGCCGCACCAGCCGCTCTCGAAGTCATCGGACCGCTGACCGTTCCGCCCGAGGCCGGCGGCGACTGGACTCTCAGGGGCGTCACAAGCAACACCCGATACACAAACCGGTCCGAGGTGGAGCAGCTTGAGGCTACCCAAGAAGGGCTTGGCCGCCCCCAGGCAACTCGCGCGGCCCTCATTCCCATCCGGAAAAGCGAGGCTTGGTGGTCTCTGGCGCAGGACGAGCGGCGGGCGGTGCTTGAGGAGACATCGCACCATATCGCAATCGGGCTCGAATACCTGCCGGCCATCGCTCGCCGTCTCTATCACTCGCGCGAACTCGGTGAACCGTTTGATTTCCTGACCTGGTTTGAATTTGCACCAGAGCATGCAGCTTCTTTCGAGCGGCTGGTGTCACGGCTGCGCGAATCGGCGGAATGGCGATATGTCGATCGTGAAGTCGACATTCGGCTGAGCCGATGATCGCCGTCCATTCGTAAACCGATCGCCAATCGATGTAGGCGCGTCGCGGTCGGATACGCTCATAGTCATCGCACCGCTACCGCCATGTTAAAGAGGCGCCAAGACGAAGGTGATCGTTGGGGCGTGGAATAGCGTTCGCCGGGAGAAGGCCCCAACTTTTCAAGGTGGAGAATTTATCACCTCTGATCGCACGTTCATTCGAAGATCATTTCCAGATTGTCGACGGAAACGGCAGCCCGTTTTCGAACAAATGCTCTAAAACACTCACAGTACTTATCCATCCTGCCGACAACGGAACCGTTTCGTTTGTCGAACGGGTATATGCCTCGGCGCATATTTAAATCCTCGTGAGAGTCAAAGAACAATGTCATTTCGATCAACTCGGCGTTCGCTACTTGGATTCGCATTGACCGGGATCGCCGCAACTACCGCCTTTCGGCACGCACGTGCTGCTGATCAGAAGCTGATTAAGATCGGTTATCCTAAGGCTGGTCCTCTCATAATTCTTTCCAAACTTGGACGCCTGGAAAAAGCGCTGGCGCCGCTGGGCGTCAACGTTGAATGGCGCGAATTCACCTCGGGGGTACAGATACTGGAGGCGATGGCATCCCGGTCGATTGATTTTGCAATGACAGGAGATTCACCCATCATCTTCGCGCAAGCGAATGGCACTGCCGTACGTTATGTCGCCTACGAGCCCTCAGCGCCAAAATCCCAAGGCATCCTTGTCCTAAAGGAATCGCCGATTGCACGACTGGAGGATCTGAAGGGAAAGCGCATCGCGGTTCAACGCGGTTCAAATTGTCACTTCCTGACGGTCGCCGCGCTGAAGCGCGCGCAACTCAAACTGTCCGATGTCAAGTTCGAATACATGATTGCTCCAGACGGCAGGGTGGCGCTGGAGGGGCGCAATGTGGATGCTTATGCGGTTTGGGATCCCCTGATGACCGCGACAATCGCCGGGGGAGCTAGACAGCTGATCGACGGCACTGATCTTAGCAATAATCGCTTTTATTATAGTGCCACCCCAGAGCTTGGCGAGAATAGAGCCCTTCTCACAGCCTTAGTGGAGGAGATTGGAGCGGCCGGACAATGGATCAACAACAATCGGAGAGAAGCTGCCAGCATCCTTTCGCCCGCGACGGGTCTATCGACAGCGATATGGGTGCAGGCGCTCGAACACTCAACGTTCGGTGCCAAATGGATCGAGCAGGAACCGCTGGTGGAGCAACAGCGGATAGCTGATTCCTTCGTGGAAATAGGTCTGCTACCGAAGCCTGTGCGTGTTTCAGATATAGCGCTGCTAAGCTGAGGGGCTCGGCCTAGGCTGGCGGGAAACGAATATGAACATCATGTGGTTTCTCCCGACTCAGGGAGACGGACACTATCTCGGCACTGCTATCGGAGGCCGTGAAACTACTTTCTCATACATTAAGCAGATAGCTATCGCAGTGGATGAGTTGGGCTATTCAGGAGTGCTGATCCCAACTGGCCTGTTTTGCGAAGATCCATGGACCGTTGCGGCAGCAGTCGCTCCCCTTACGAACAGGCTTCGGTTTCTCGTAGCGGTTCGTCCCGGCATAATGCAACCGACTGTCGCGGCTAGAATGGCAGCCACAGTCGACCGCATTTCGGGGGGCCGGCTCGACGTCAATGTCGTATCTGGAGGGAGCCCGCCCGAACTTGCTGCTGACGGCGTTTTTGCCACGCACGACGAGCGATACCAACTGACCGGAGAATTCATCGATATTTGGTGCCGTCTGCTCGCGGGTGAGACGGTCACAATGAAAGGCAAGCATCTCGAGGTACGTGATGCACGGCTGCTCTTCCCCGCTGTTCAACGTCCTCATCCACGTCTCTTCAACGGAGGGTCGTCAGCGGCGTCACACAGCTTTACCGCGGAGAAGTGCGACGTCTATATGACGTGGGGTGAACCGCCTCGGATGGCAGAGGAGAAAATCCGGGACGTCCAGCGCCGCGCTGCCGCGTATGGCCGAAAGCTACAAGTTGGAATGCGACTCCATGTTGTTGTGCGGGAAACTGAATCCAAGGCCTGGGAAGCAGCCGATGATCTGATCAAATATCTGGATGACGAGACTATTGCGCGAGCGCAGGCTGCGTTTGCAGCGCAAGATTCCGTTGGACAGCAGCGCATGACTTCCCTGCACGGGGGCCGGCGAGATCAGCTTGTCGTGTCGCCGAATCTCTGGGCAGGGGTTGGCCTAGTACGTGGAGGAGCCGGAACAGCGATTGTCGGTGACCCGAAAACCGTTGCTGCCAGGCTCGTCGAATATCAACAGATCGGAGTCGATACCTTTATTCTCTCGGGTTACCCCCACCTCGAAGAGGCGTATCGGTTTGCGGAGCTCGTCTTCCCTTTGCTGCCTCTGAAGCCACCCGAGTCGCAAGTCGCCATTGGGCGAGACGGCGGCAATTCGCTTCGCGAACCGGTTGGCGAGGTGATCGCGCACGTCGCATTCCCGGGTCGTTAAACACTCAGCAAAGCTATGTGGTTTTAGCGCCGGGACAACAAGATTTGTAATCGATTCTCAGAGCGTCGCGATCGGATACTCTCATAGTCATCGCTTCCGACTTTGAGGACGATCCGCAATCTTCTCGATCAACCGATGTCGGCAATGCCGACGTCGATCCTACCGAAAATTGCGTGTCTTCACCGTCAGGTCACTAAAGTGGCCAGGGCGATGTGCGAGATTGGCTGGCTCGCGCGGATCGGGCGCGGGTGAGCCGCGATGAAACTCGTCGCCGCGCCCATGCGGGAGCGGGAAACCCGTGTCCCGCGCGCCGATGCTGGCAAGCTCGGCCGAAAGGTCAAACAGATCGCGCGCCACGACATGCACGACCTCGCCTTCGCGCTGAATCTGTCCTCTGATGCCGATCATGCCGGCACCAAGCACGGTGCGGCGGAATTTCTCGAATATCTTTTCCCAAATGACCACGTTGGCGACACCTGTCTCGTCCTCGATCGTCATAAACATGACGCCCTTGGCCGAGCCCGGCCGTTGGCGCACAAGCACGAGGCCCGCGACGTCAACCCATTTCCGATCGCGCGACGCAATGGCCTCCGCGCAGGTTCTGACGCGCCGACGCGCGAGGTCCTCCCGGAGAAAGGAGATCGGATGCTGGCGCAGCGTCAGCCCGACATGGCTATAGTCCTCGACCACCTCGCTGCCGGCCGTCATGGGCCGGAGCGAAACGACGGGCTCGTCCTGCTCGGGAACGGGCGCGGCCTCGCGCGCCGCAGCGGCCGCGAACAGAGGCAGAGGCTCGTCACGCAGCGCCCTGATCGCCCAGAGCGCCTCGCGGCGGGCAAGACCAATCCACGGCCGGAAGGCGTCGGCCTCCGCCAGCTCCACGAGGGCAGCGGCGGGAATGGCGGCGCGGCGCCAGAGATCGTCGACTGACGCATAGGGCAGACCCGCACGGCATGCGACCAGGCGAGCAGCCTCGGCGTTGCCGAGGCCCTTGACCATTCTGAGACCGAGACGGACTGCCAGCCGGCCATCGTCGGCGTCGCGCGGCTCGAGCGTGCAATCCCATCGCGACTCGTTGACACAAACGGGCAAAATTTCGACGCCATGCGCCTGTGCATCCCGGACGATCTGCGCCGGCGCATAAAATCCCATGGGCTGCGCATTCAACAGCGCGCAGCAGAAAACGTCCGGATGCCAGCATTTCATCCATGAGGAAGCATAAGCGATCAGTGCAAAGCTTGCGGCATGGCTTTCGGGGAAGCCGTAGGAGCCGAAGCCTTCGAGTTGCCGGAATGTGCGTTCGGCAAAGTCGCGCTCATAGCCGTTGTCGACCATGCCCTGGATCAGCTTCTGGCCGAATTGCGAGACGCCGCCCGTGTGCTTGAACGTGGCCATTGCGCGGCGAAGCTGGTCGGCTTCGCCTGCCGTGAAGCCGGCGCATTCGATCGCGACGCGCATCGCTTGCTCTTGAAACAGCGGCACCCCGAGCGTCTTGCCGAGCACAGCCTCCAGCTCGGGTTTCGGATAGACGACATCCTCCTTTCCTTCGCGCCGGCGCAGATAAGGATGCACCATATCGCCTTGAATCGGACCCGGTCTCACGATGGCGACCTCGATGACAAGATCGTAGAAGGTGCGCGGTTTGATCCGCGGCAGCATCGCCATCTGGGCGCGACTCTCAATCTGGAAAGTACCGAGGGTGTCGGCCCTTCTGATCATTGCATAGGTTCGCGGATCTTCGGGCGGGATCGTCGCGAGATCGAGCCGGATGTCCTTGTGCCCGGCGAGAAGATCGAAGGCACGGCGCATGCAGGAGAGCATGCCGAGCGCCAAGACGTCGACTTTCATCATCTTGAGCGCGTCCACGTCATCCTTGTCCCATTCGATGACCTGACGATCCTCCATCGCCGCCGGCTCGATCGGCACCAACTCGTCCAGGCGGTCGCGGGTCAAGACGAATCCGCCCGGGTGCTGCGAAAGATGTCGCGGCGTGCCGACCAACTGGTGTGCGAGCTCCAGCGCCAGCCGCAGGCGGCGGTCTCCCATGTTGAGATTGACGCTCTCGGCGTGCTTCGCCTCGACGCCCTCTGACCAGCCCCAAACCTGCGAGGATAGCGTCTTGGTCAGGTCCTCCGGCAGGCCCATGGCCTTGCCGACGTCGCGGATCGCGCCCTTGGCTCGGTAGCGGATCACGGTCGAGCAAAGCGCCGCGCGCTCGCGTCCGTAGGTCTCATAGACCCACTGGATAACCTCCTCTCTCCTTTCATGCTCGAAATCGACGTCGATATCCGGCGGCTCGCGACGCTCTTCAGAGACGAAGCGCTCGAACAGCAAGTCGTTACGATCAGGATCGATCGACGTCACGCCAAGCACGTAACAGACCGAGCTGTTCGCCGCGGAGCCCCTGCCCTGACAGAGAATCCCTTTTGACCGCGCAAACCTCACGATGCTGTTCACCGTGAGAAAGTAAGGCGCATATTTAAGCTTCTCGATCAGCCGCAATTCGTGCTCGAGGTTGCGCCGGACCTTCGATGGCAGGCCTTCGGGATAGCGTTCGGCCGCACCCTCCCAGGTCAGCTTCTCCAGCGTCTGTTGCGGTGACAGCGACGGATCGGAGCGTTCCTCGGGATATTGGTAGGCGAGCTCGTCAAGCCGGAACGTGGAGCGGTCCATGATCTCGACCGTGCGGGCGAGCGCTTCCGGATAGCGCCCGAACAGACGGTGCATCTCCGCCGGAGGTTTGAGGTAGCGATCGGCAAAACGCTCGCGGCGATGGCCGAGCTCGTCGATGGTGACGTTGTGACGGATCGCCGTGACGATATCCTGCAGGATCTGGCGCGAAGGTTGGTCAAACAGAACATCGTTGGTGACGACGGTCGCGACGCGCGCCGCAGTCGCCATGTTCGCGAGCTCCCAAAGGCGAAGCTGATCATTGGGACGTCTGCGCAGGGTCAGCGCCATATAGGCGCGATCGCCAAAGACGTCGCGCAGCCGGCGAAGTTGCATGGCGCAGGTCTCGTCGGCGTTGTCCGGCACGAGGACCGCGATCAGTCCCTGCGCGTATGCCGCGAGATCTGGCCATTCGATGTGGCATTTCGCTTTGCCCGCCCTGGCCTTTCCAAGCGAAAGGAGACGGCAGAGACGGGCATAGGCGGGGCGGTCGGTCGGATAGACAAGCAGCGACATACCGTCAGCAAGATCGAGCCGGCAACCGACGACGAGGCGGATGCCGGTCGTCTTCGCTGCCTCGAAGGCCCGCACCACCCCGGCAAGCGAATTGCGGTCGACAATCCCGAGCGCCTCGATTCCCATGATCGCAGCTTGCGCGAACAGCTCCTCGCAACTGCTCGCGCCGCGCAGAAACGAAAAATGCGACGTCACCTGCAATTCGGCGTAGCGCGGTCCGCTCATCCGAAGATCCCGTGCAAAAACCATTGCTGGTTTCCGCTCTCCGGATGCTCGCCATCACCGCTGCGGTACAGCCAAAAGCGCTCTCCGCTATCGTCCTCGACCCTGAAGTAATCCCGCACCGTCGCCCTCTCGGCGTCGCGCAGCCACCACTCGCCGCGAATGCGCTCCGGCCCGTCAGCGCGGCGAACACGCCGGCGCACGCCGCGCCATGTGAACCAGACCGGCGGATGATCGGGCAACAATGCCATCGTTTCGACGGGCTCTGGCCGCGACAGCAGCCGTGGCGGTCGCGGCCAGTCGCCCTGCCAGGTCGCGCCCGTTTCCGGTGAAAGCGGCGGGATAGACGCGACAGACCGTTCCGGCACGTCGCTCTGGACCGGCGTGAAGCGGCAGAGCTGCTTTTCGCCGACGCGGTTCGACAGCACATCGATCAGGTCGGAGATATCGGCTTCAGGCTCTTCGACAAGCGAGGAAATCGCCTGCTTGTCGCGCAGCGGCTCCGCAACAATCGCAGCCAGCTCCATGACTTCGATGCCAAAACCGGGATCAACGGTTTCGATCTTGTCCGCCAGCAATCGCGTCAGGCGCTTCGCGTCGCGAACTGGCTCAGCCGTGCCGACACGGATTGCCTGACGCGTATTGTCGACGCGGTGGAACAGAAGGTCCAACCGGCGTGCCCCCAGTCCCCTGCCCTCCAACTCAACGCATAAGACCGCGACGAGCTTGCCGATATAGCGGCCGATGGTTTCCGCCGCGCCTATAGGCTCGCCGAAGACGCGACGGACCGCAACGATCTCGGGAGGGCGCAAGGGCTCGATCGGCTCCGCCGCGAGGCCGAACGCCTGGTCCAGGCGACGGCCGATCTCGGGACCGAAGCGCAGCGTCAGCGGCGCGCGCGGCTGATCCATCAAGTCGCCGACATGATCGAAGCCGAGCGTGCGCAGGCCCGCGACAGTATCGGGTGGAAGCCGGAGTGCGACGATCGGCAGGCGGCGCAGGAACGATCCAGTTTCTCCCGGAGGAATGACGAGGGTGGGGCGCGTGGCGTGGCGGGCCGCGGCATGGGCTGCGCCCCATGTATCGGCGACCGCCGCACGCGCTTCGACGCCGGAGGCCGCGAAACGCTCGACAATCTTCGTCAGCATCATGGCTTCGCCACCATGGAGATGGTCCGCGCCGGAACTGTCGATCACCAGACCGTCAGGTGCATCCGCCATGACGACGGGCGAGATCCGCTGCAAGGCCCAGAGCGCGAGTTTTTCCAGACCCTCCGCGTCGGCGCGGATGTCGGCATCCAGGACGACCAGGCCCGGGGCGAGCGCCTGCGCCTTGGCAACGGGCATGCCGATGCGCAGGCCGAGACCTTCGGCGCCGGCGTCGAGCGCGGTGACGACACGACGGCGACCTGTTCGGCCGATAAGAACCAGCGGTGCCTCATGCAGAGGCGATGCGCCGCCCAATTTCCTTCTGAGGCGATCCGTTGGCCACCTCGGAAGGAAGAGCGATACGACCCTTGTCATCGCAAGCTTCCACTTCAAAATCCGCACTTTCGCCCGCGCGACAACGAATGAGTTCAAGGAGCCATCGCGCGCGAGCGAGGCCTGGGACAGGCAGCGGCGCGGACGGCAAAACCGAGACGCGCCAACGGGTGATGCTCGCTGTCGGCAATCCGAAATCTGCGGCTTCGGTCTGTCGCCGCCAGCGGCGTAACGCGATGCCGAGTGTCCCGGACCCTTCAGCGGCAAGCTGCAGGCGACGCGACGCCGTCATCGAAAGCCGCGCGGTCTCTCCCACGACGGCACCAAGCCCTCCATGGCGAAGCCCTTCCTCCATGCAGGCCAGCAGCGCCTTCTCATCACCGGCCTCGACATGAATGAGCCGGTCGGGATGCAATCCGGCCTGCGCGATTGCCGGCATGAAAAGATCACGCCGCGTCACCACCCAGAGCACCTTGCCTTTGGTCCTTGCGGTGACGCCCGCCGCAAACAGCGCGGCCGCCGCGCCATCGACAGCACCATTGCCCCCGCCGGCCACCTCATGCAGGCTGCCGAGTGCCAGCCCACCTCCCGGAAGCCGTCTGTCGATGTCCGATACGCCGAAGGGAAGCACCTTTCGCGCGCGTCCTGTCGTGCCCTCGAGACGCGCGATGCGCTCTCGAAGTTCCGCGATCACAGGACTGGCGACGGCTTCCGGCATATTGAAAAAGGCTGCTCCTTGTGGCTTTGCAAAGGGTCTCTCCGCTGCTATGTTCTTTATTTGTTCTCAATCGCGGCATGAGTCAATCGGACTCGCAAAAGAGTCTTCGGGGAAGACGCTCATAGATTAGTTTGAGAACAACCGTGTGCTTGCGGACGGCCGTTGATTCTCAAGCGAAAACCGAGCGGACCGTGATGAATGCAGCGCATCTGGAAAAATTTGACGACAGGCAACGCGAAGCTGTCGAGCACGGCACCGCTCTGACCGGCCCGATTGATAGCCCACGGTTGATCATCGCCGGCGCGGATGCGCGTGCGCGGCATCCGGCGATAGGGAGATCGGCCAGTGTGCAACCTTTATAATCTCACCACGACCCGCGACGCGGTGATGCAATTCACCAAAGCGTTCCGAGACAAGGCTGGCTGGAACGAGCCCTCCGTCGACATTTATCCCAACACACTCGCGCCGATCGTTCGCGTCGGGGACGACGGACAGCGCGAGATCGTTCGCGCGACGTGGGGCATGCCCACGCCTCCCGTCTATCTCAAGAACAAGAACTACGATCCGGGCGTCACGAATATCCGTGACGTGGATTCATCCTGGTGGCGACGCTGGCTTGGGCCGACGAGCCGGTGCGTCGTACCTTTCACGTCATTCGCCGAGCCTGACCCGAAGAGCCAAGCACAAGGTGCGCGTGTTCCAAACGCGTGGTTTGCTCAAAATCCGGAGCGGCCGCTGATGTTCTTCGCCGGCTTCTGGACGCCCTGGAAGGGCGTGAAGAAGGTGCGCGACGGCGAGCGGGAATTCGAGCTCTACGGGTTCCTGACGACCTCGCCGAACGAGATCGTCAAGCCGATCCATTTCAAGGCGATGCCAGCGATCCTGACGACGCCCGAAGAAGTCGATCTATGGCTGACCGGCGAGTGGGATGAGGTCAAACATCTGCAGCGGCCGCTTCCCGGAAACATGCTCGTCGTGGTCGAGCCGCCGGCGAAACTCGATCGAGACGGCGCCGTGTAGGTCGCATGTGACCCGGCGGACCAAACGATGGAGACGACTGATCACGACGCAATAGCAGTCAACGACACGCCGGAACCACGGTCCGGACGAAAGATCATCCATGTCGACATGGATGCGTTCTATGCCTCGGTCGAACAGCGCGACAATCCCGAACTCAGGGGAAAGCCCGTTGCCGTGGGAGGATCGGCCGCGCGCGGCGTGGTCGCCGCTGCAAGTTACGAGGCCCGCGCCTTTGGCGTCAGATCAGCGCTGCCTTCCATAACCGCGAAGCGCCGCTGTCCAGACCTGATTTTCGTGCCGCCGCGCTTCGACGTTTATCGCGCCGTCTCCGCGCAGATCAGGGAGATCTTTGCCGAACACACGGATCTGATCGAGCCGCTCTCGCTCGATGAGGCCTATCTCGATGTCAGCGAGAACAAGCAGGCGATTCCGATCGCTACGGAGATCGCGATGCAAATCCGCGCTCGCATCAAGGAGGTTACGGGCCTCAACGCCTCCGCCGGCGTTTCCTATTGCAAATTCCTGGCGAAGATGGCGAGCGATCTGAACAAACCCAATGGCCAGGCCGTCATCACGCCGCGTATGGGGCCGGCATTTGTCGAAGCGCTCGCCGTGAAGAAATTCCATGGCGTCGGTCCTGCGACGGCGGCGAAGATGGAACGGCTCGGCATTCTGACCGGAGCCGATCTCAAAGCGCAATCACTGCCGTTCCTGCGGCAGCACTTCGGCAAGGCTGGCACATGGTACTACGCGATTGCCCGCGGGATCGATGAGCGACCTGTCCAGCCAGACCGGCCGCGAAAATCGATAGGCGCAGAGGACACCTTCACGGATGACATTTTCGACCTCGCCGCGGCGCGCGCGGAGGTCCCTCCGCTCGCCGCAAAGGTCTGGAGACATTGCGAAGCGAAGAACCTGCGCGGCAGAACCGTAACGTTGAAGGTCAAGTTCTCCGACTTTCAGCAGATCACCCGCAGTCGCACCGTCAGCACCGCAGCCGCTTCGGCCTCGGATATCGAGAACATCGCGCAGAGCCTGCTCGAACCCCTTTTTCCATCGGAGAAAGGAATTCGTTTGATAGGGGTAACCGTCTCGTCTTTCGATGAAGAGCAGACAGTTTCAGACGAGCAACTCCGCTTGTTGATTTAGCTGTTTCCAGCTTCCGTTGACTGATCGAGCGCCGCGAGGCGCTCGGGCGTCTCCAGAACCTTTCGGGCAGCCGCAGCCATCGCTTCGGCAATCGACGGATATGTCTCCGCCGAACTCATCGAAACGCCGTCGGGAAACGTTACGGTCGCCTGGAAGCCGTTACCCTTCTGCTCCACGGAAAGTTGAATGGTTGGCAAGCGGCACCGTGATGTTTTCGGCCGGAACGTCCTCGCCCGCCTTCTGCCAAGAGGATAGCAGAGACTGAAGACCTGTGCGCACTCGTTGATTGGCTGCGAGCACTTACGCCGCGCCGGCCCGAATTTTCGGACAGGCGCGCCGCTTCGACGAATGCCAAGCTGCTGCCAGAAGTCAGTCGACCGGAGACGGGGACGTGCGCGTCGCGCGTTCCATTTTCCTCAATTTCCCCGTAATGTCTGAGTATTCGTAAGTCTGACAATACAATGGAGCGGCGATGCTTCGTCAGGATCAGTTCGAAGGGTTAGCCGTTTTCGTGGCTGTCGCACAGGCGTCAGGTTTTTCGGCTGCGGCGGTCCGTCTTGGAATTTCGCCATCTGCGGTAAGCCAGGCCGTGCGCAATCTTGAGGAACGACTTGGCTTCCCGCTCTTCAATCGGACAACCCGGAGTGTCAGCCTGACCGAGGCTGGCCAGCGTTACTTCGATCGCATCTTGCCTTGCATCGAGGAGCTGTCGGCAGCCACCGAGGAGCTGGATGAGAATGCCGATCAGCCGTCCGGTCTCTTGCGGCTGAATGTACCCCGCGCCGCCTACATGATCATCTTGCAGCCAGCGCTTCCGGCGTTCCACGAGCGCTATCCGAAGATCTCCGTCGAGATCGTCATCGAGAACGCGCTGGTCGACATTGTCGGCAAGGGCTTCGACGCCGGCATCCGGTTTGGCGATCTGCTGGAAAAGGACATGATCGCACTGCGGATAGGCCCCCCGATCAGCGCCCATATGATCGCCTCGCCCGCCTATCTCAATAAGCGCGGCATGCCGGATCATCCTCGTGATCTTCAGAACCACGACTGCATCCAATTCCGACACGTCACCACGGGCCAGATCGAGCGCTGGGCATTCGCCAAGGACGGGGAGACCGTAGAGATGGTGCCGAACGGCCATCTCATCATCAACGATTCCGAGGCACTGGTTCAGAGCGCGCTTGATGGCCTCGGGATCGCATACATGATCAACGGCTACATCGAACGGTTCCTGGAGAGAGGTGAACTCGTCCGCGTGCTGGCGGACTGGAGCCCTCGCTTCGACGATCTTCACCTCTACTACCCTGACCGGCGACGCGTTCCCGCCAAGCTCAGGGTCTTTATCGACTTCCTGCGGTCGATGCGGATCCAGGGTGGCTCGAGCGCTTTGCTACACCCGGCCGCTCAGCGCGATCGGGCGTCGGCCTGACGTATCGGGGTCCATGTCCGTCGTCGACCGGCCGTCGATGATCTTCAGGACGCGGCCAGCGCTTGCGATCGATGCTGGACGGTGAGCGATGATGATGCGTGTCTGGCGATCGGCGACGGACGCAAGGTTCGTCAAGACCTCAGCCTCGGTATCTCTATCGAGCGCCGAGGTTGCCTCGTCGAGTACGAGAATGGGCGCCTGCGCAAGGAGGGCGCGCGCGAGCGCCACCCGCTGCCTCTCGCCGCCGGACAGCGCGACGCCGCGCTCTCCAACGACCGTATCGTATCCCGCCGGCAGTCGCGCAATGAAGCCGTCGGCGCAGGCGATACGGGCGACGTGCCGGATCTCTTCCAGCGTCGCCCCCGGTCGACCATAGGCGATGTTATCGCGAACTGATCGATGGAACAGCATCGGCTCTTGCGGTGCCACCGCCACAGCGCGCCGTAATGAGGACAGGGAAACCTCGGCGATATCCTGCCCGTCAATGAGAATGCGCCCCGCGCCGACGGGATAGAGGCGGTGCAGGAGCTTGATGAGCGTCGATTTGCCAGAGCCACTTTCGCCAGTGATCGCCACGCTCTCTCCCGGCTTGATCGACACGTCGAGATCCGTGAACACAGGGCTGCCTGTCTCGGCGTAGGCGAAGCCAACGCCCTGGAATTCGATGCCGCCTCTCGTGACCAAGAGGTCAGGAGCGGTGTCATTCGTCGGCTCTCCGCTCGCCCACGCAAACCGCAGCGCGTCGGCCGTGTCATCCAGCCCCTTCAGCAGCTCCCGGACATTGTCGCCGAGATTGCGCAAATATCCGCTCATCAGGATGAAGGCTGTAATGGCGAAGGCGACGTCCCCCGGAGAGGCTGCGCCCGCAAGCCAGGCTTCCACCATCATTCCCGTCATTCCGGCCTGCAGGACAAGCAGGACAAGATTCTGGATGATGCCGAGGTCAACAAATCGAGTCCAGGTGCGCATCGCCGATGCACGCCAGCGCGCCGTGTCGGCAGCAAATCTCTCCAGCTCGCCAGCCTCGCACGCAAAACTCTTCACGACGGCGTTCCCGGACAATGCGTCCGCCAGCGTTGCGTTCATCGCCGCGTCGAGTTCGTTCGAGAACTGGTTGGCCGGGCGAACGTAGCGCGCGGTCAGAATCAGATTCAGCACGGTGAAAAGGACGACTGCAGCGAGCGCGATCATGCCAGCCAGAAAACTGCGCAGCATGAGCATGACGGCCAGACCGCCGAGCACCAGCAACGCCGGGCCGACGCGAATAGTCAACGCATCGGTTACATTGTCATAGCCCCACATTGCCCGACTAATGCGACGAACGACGCCTCCAGCGAAGGCCGAGGCGTGCCACGAGGATGGAAGCGCCTGGACCTTGGCAAAGGTCTCGTTGGCCATTTCCTCCATGTTGCGGGCGGCAACGGGAATCCATAGACGATGACCGACATTGCGAGACAGGGCGAAGCCGAGGAACATTGCGATGAAAATCGCCCATGATCGCCAGACATTGTCTCCCGAGCTCCGCCCGGCCGCGATGTCGTCAACAAGCGCGGCCGATGCCCAAGGCAAGGCCAGATCGAATGCTGTCCCGAGCAACGAGGCGCAGACACCGGTGACAAACAGGCCGGCTCGCCTGCCCCAATAGCTCGTGACGAAACGCAGCACCGAGAGCATTGCCACAGGTGTGCCGACGTCGACGTCGCTCGCCGCTGCCGAGACCTCGGCCGCCGCAGGCTTACGCGTCAACCAACGGCCTCGTTCGATGAGCTGACCGTGAAGGGATCTGAAGGCGGGAGCCATTTGGAAACGCCACCTCAAGAAGCGCTCAGCGCGGTAACGAGAAGCCGACGACTTGACGGGGCGAATACGGCCCCTCGAGCGTCTTTACCTCTTCCTCGGTCAGGCGCAGCGGAAGTGCATCTAGTGCGTCCGTCAGATGTTGCGGCTTGGTGGCGCCGACGATCGGCGCCGTGACGCCAGGCTTTTGCAGCACCCAGGCGAGCGCCACCAGCGCACGCGAGACATTGCGAGCCGCCGCGATCGCGCCGACAGCATCGACGATTTGCGGGTCGGCGTCGGAATAAAGCGAGCGGCCGAAGACATCCGTTTCCTGACGCGCCGAACTCTCGTCCCACGCCCGCGCCAGGCGGCCGCGCGCGAGCGGACTCCACGGGATCACGGCCACGCCTTGATCGCGGCAGAAGGGCAGCATCTCCCGCTCCTCCTCCCGGTAGAGCAGGTTCAAATGGTTCTGCATGCTGACGAACGGGGTCCAGCCGTGGAGGCGCGCAGTGTAGATCGCCTTTGCGAACTGCCAGCTCGCCATCGAGGAAGCACCGATGTAGCGGGCTTTGCCAGCCTTCACCACGTCGTGGAGCGCCTCCATCGTTTCCTCGATCGGCGTGCGATCGTCCCAGCGGTGTATTTGATAGAGGTCGACATAATCCGTGCCGAGCCGCGTCAGGCTGGCGTCGATTTCGTTGAAGATCGCTCTGCGCGAAAGCCCGGAACCGTTGGGCCCCGGACGCATCCGATTGAAGACCTTTGTCGCCAACACGATCTCGTCGCGTCGCGCGAAATCGCGGATGGCACGGCCAACAATCTCTTCGGACGTGCCGCCTGAATAGCTGTTGGCGGTGTCGAGGAAGTTAATCCCCGCCTCGAGCGCCTGGCGGATCAGCGCGCGACTCCCCTCTTCGTCGAGCGTCCAGGCGTGTGTGCCTCGCGTCGCATCGCCGAAGCTCATGCAGCCGAGCACGAGGCGCGAGACCTCCAGGCCGGTCGATCCGAACTTGACGTAATCCATGGCACCGCCTTTCGAGCTCGCTGGACTGCTGCGCGCTCGCTGGTCGGCGAACGGAGACCCGCAGCATGTCAATCAGCATTGAACCGGGACCCCAGATCGGCGCCGAAAAGGGACCCCTTTTCAGGCGCGCGTTTTGTGCCGTTGTGGGCGTGACGGAGGGAGGGCGTAGCCCGACCGGAGTTACGCCCACAACGGCAGCGGCCTGAACGGGGAACTTCAGGCGCGGTTTTTGAAGCGCCAGCTTTCGTTGCCGGTTTCGACGATGTCGCAGTGATGGGTGAGACGGTCGAGGAGGGCAGTCGTCATCTTGGCGTCGCCGAAGACGCTGGGCCATTCGCCGAAAGCGAGATTGGTGGTGACGATCACCGAGGTGCGCTCATAGAGCCGGCTGACGAGGTGGAAGAGGAGTTGGCCGCCCGCCTGCGCGAAGGGCAGATAGCCGAGTTCGTCGAGAACGACGAAGTCCATCCGGGTGAGATAATCGGCGATGCGCCCCTGGCGTCCGGCGCGCGTTTCCGCCTCGAGCCGATTGACGAGATCGACCGTGTTGAAGAAGCGCCCGCGCAGGCCGGCGCGAATGCAGCTTCTGGCGATGGCGATGGCGAGATGCGTCTTCCCGGTTCCCGTGCCGCCGACCAGGACGATATTGCGCTGCTGGGCGACGAAGCCGCCGCTGGAAAGATCGCGCGCCAGCGTCTCGTTGACGGTGGCGCCGTCGAAGTCGAAGTCGTCTATGTCCTTCGCCAAGGGCAGCTTGGCGATCGTCATCTGATATTTGATCGAGCGGGCATGCTTTTCGGCGATTTCGGCCTTGAGAAGATCGCCCACGATCTGAGGCGGCTCGTGCTGCCGCTTGACGCCCGCCGCCATCACCTCGTCGTAAGCGCTCCTCATGCCATAGAGCTTGAGTTCTCCCATGAGATCGAAGATTTGCGTGCGTTCCATCATCAGCCCGAACTCCTCAGTTGATCGTATCTTGCGCAATCGGCGAGAGGGGCGTGCCGCAGCTTCAGGGCGTCCGGCGTGAGGATGGTCAGCGGCGGCCCGGGATCGCGGCGGCGCGCGAGGATGTTGAGAATGACGTCGGCGGAATGGACGCCCTGATCCATGGCCTCGGCGCAGGCGGCTTCGACCGCCGGCAGCCCGTCATCGAGAACCGCGGCGAGGATTTTCACCATTTGCCGATCGCCGTCGGCGGAGCCCGCGAGCTTGCGGCGGATCCTTTTCCATGGCGGACGGCAGCACCCAGTCCTTGAACGGCGCGCCATTCCGCAGGGCGCCGGGCTTCCTCGCCAGGACGGGCACGTAATGCCAGGGGTCGTAGGCGGTCTCGTCTCGGCCAAAGCGCCTGTGATGTTCAGCGACGACAACCCCGTCCTGCCGAATGACGATGCGGTCGGCATAGGCCTGGACTTCGACGGGCCGGCCCACAGCGCTGGCCTTCACCGAGTATTTGTTGCTGTCGAAGCGAACGAGACATGTCTTCGACACCGCTGCGCTCACCGCATGGAAGCCGTCGAAGCGGCCTCGTAACGGCACGAGCTTGGGCCGCTCCTCCTCGAAGACCTCCCAGACTGTCTTATCGGCGATCTCGGGATGACGGTGCGCCTTGGCGTAGGCGACGCATTTGTCGAGCAGCCAGGCGTTCAACTCGTCATAGCTCTTGAACCGCAGACGCGGCGTGAAGAAGCGCTCGCGGACCAGGCCAACCTGATTTTCAACCTGGCCTTTTTCCCAGCCGGACGCCGGCGTGCAGGCCACGGGCTCGACGAGGTAATGTCCGCACATCTGAAGGAAGCGGCGATTATATTGCCGCTCCTTGCCGACGAAGATCGTCTCCACCGCCGTCTTCATGTTGTCATAGATCCCGCGCGCGCAGGCGCCTTTGAAGAAGGCGAAGGCGCGATCGTGCGCGTCGAAGACCATCTCCTGCGTCTCGCGCGGGTAGGCCCGCACGAACAGCATGCGGCTATGGCAAAGCCGCATATGCGCGACCTTCACGGTCGTCGTCACGCCGTTCAGCAAGACGACTTCATGGCTCCAGTCGAACTGATAGGCTTCGCCCGGCGCAAAACTCAGCGGCACATAGGCTTGCGCCAGAGCGGCGCCGCACGCCTTGCGCCAGCTTTTCGCGTAGCGGCGGACGGCGTCGTAGCTTCCATCGTAGCCGAGCCCCCGATGCTCCTCGAAAAGCCGCACGAGCGTCAGTCGCTCCCGCGACGCCTTCGCCTCATTCTCGGAAAGCAGCCCCTCCAGTTGCTCCCGCCAGGGCCCGATTTTGGGAAGCGGCTGTGTCTCGCGTTCGTAGCGGAACTCCGTTGCGTCCGACCGGATGACCTTGCGCACCACCTTCCGCGACACGCGCAGCTCGCGACAAATCTCCTTGATCGGCTTCTTCTGGGAAAAATAGGCGCGCCGAATCTTCGCAATCGTCTCCACAACCAGCATCCCAAGCCAGGCCTCCCTCAGAAAAGGAGGCCAATGTGGACCCTCAGCCCCGGGGTCCCGATTGGATGCCGGTCACCCCGAAAACAGGGTCCTTATTCCACGCCTATTCACAGCAGCATCCTGTCTTCGCCAAACGAGATATCGGCACAGCATTGACTTTATAAGAGCCGTAATGCGCGACAGGCTTTGAAGTGGAGCCGCATAATGTGCGCGGTGCAGAGACGATCCGACCAACGATCTTCCAGTATTGCTTCAAAGCTCTTGCGCGATTGATCGGATTATCGCGGGCAAAAGATCACGGCATATCCGAAGCGAGGGCATGAACCCTTGCACCGAAACAACCGACCGTGGAGGCCACTATGCGCATTCAGCGGCGGCAGGGCGCTGCCCTGCTTGCGACCATCGCCATCGTCGCCACCATCGGCGGCGCTATCATCTTCGAGGGTGACCGGACGGCGCTTGCGCAAGCCCCCGCAACCGCCCCCGTCAGCGCGGCCGTCGCCACAGTTCAACGATCCGACATTGCTCTGTGGGAATCCTTCTCCGGACGTTTCGAACCAGTCGAGGCCGTCGATGTACGAGCTCGCGTCTCCGGTGCAATCCGCTCCGTCCTATTTGAGGAGGGAGCGATCGTCCAACGCGGTGATCTCCTCGTCGTCATTGACCCCGATCCCTTCCGCGCCGAAGTCGAACGGCTTCAGGCTCAGGTCGCCATGGCGGAGGCGCGCGCACGCTTCACACGATCTGAATCCGATCGTGCCGATCGCCTGGTGGAAACCAACGCTATCGCCACGCGCGACCGTGACCAGCGGACCAACGCTGCCGAGGAGGCCGCGGCGAACCTCAGCATGGCGCGAGCCGCCCTGCGAAGCGCGGAGCTGTCACTGTCCTACACAGAGGTGCGGGCGCCGATATCGGGAAGGATTGGGCGACGCGAAATCACAGTCGGGAATCTCGTCGACGCTGGGCCAAGCGCGCCGATCCTCACCACCATCCTTTCCGTCGATCCGATCTACGCCGGTTTCGAGGCGGATGAACGCACGGTCGCCCGTGCTTTGGCCGACATACGCGGTGACCGTGGCCACATCAACACCATTCCCGTCAGCGCGGACATAGGTGGCGATGCTCCGCCGCTTCAGGGTCGGCTGCAACTGGTCGACAATCGGGTCGACGCTCGATCGGGTACGGTGCGTCTGCGCGCGGTCTTCGAAAACACGCAAGGCATGTTCACGCCGGGTCAGTTCGCTCGCATCCGGCTCGGCCGCGCGCAACGCGAGCCGGTGATCCTGATCCCTGAAGAAGCAATTGGTACAGACCAAAGCCGCCGCTTCGTGCTGGTGGTCGACGGTGATAACCGCACCGCGCGTCGCGAGGTGCAGCTTGGCCAATTGCTTGATGGCAGCCGCGTCGTGACATCGGGCCTCCAGCCTGGCGAACGCATTGTGGTCTCCAACCTCCAGCGGCTTCGGCCGGGTGCTCAAGTGCAGCCCCGCACCGACGGAGCTCGCCCATCGACAAGTTGATCCTATGAACATCTCGCCCTTCTTCATCAACCGCCCGATCTTCGCGGGCGTGCTCTCGGCCTTGATCTTCATTGCCGGGTTGATCGCCATCCCCAACCTGCCGGTTTCTGAATATCCCGAAGTTGTGCCGCCGACCGTGATCGTGACGGCACGCTATCCCGGGGCGAGCCCGACAGTGATCGCCGAGACGGTGGCGACACCGATCGAGGAGTCTGTCAACGGCGTCGAGAACATGCTCTACATGAGCAGTCAGGCGACGACGGATGGGTTAATGACGCTGGTCGTTACCTTCCGGCTCGGCACCGATCCGGACCTCGCAACTCAGCTCGTGCAAAACCGCGTGCAGCAAGCCGAAGCGCGCCTGCCCGAGGCGGTGCGCCGGCTGGGCGTGACAACGATCAAAAGCACGCCGGACCTCACGTTGACCGTGCACATGTTCTCGCCGGGCGGTCGCTACGACATGAACTACCTGCACAACTATGCCCTCCTGCATGTCCGGGACCGCTTGGCGCGCATCCCCGGCGTCGGCCAGGTGATGATCCGTGGTGCCGGCGACTATTCGATGCGTGTCTGGCTCGATCCCGAGAAGATCGCCGAACGCGGTCTATCGGCTTCCGATGTCGTGACGGCGATCCGCAACGAGAACGTCGAGGCCGCCGGCGGTGCCTTGGGCGCGACGCCCACTGCGGAGGGCGTTCGGACGCAACTCACCGTCAATGTCCGGGGGCGCCTTCGCAACACGGAGGAGTTCGAGAATATCATCGTTCGCACCGCGTCCGATGGCGCAATTACACGGTTGAAGGACGTCGCCCGCGTCGAGCTCGGTTCGGCCGAATACGCTGTGCGCTCCTTGATGGACAACCAGCCTGCGGCGGCTCTATTCGTTCTGCAGGCACCAGGTTCGAACACTGTCGAGATCGGTCGGCAGGTCCGCGTGGTCATGGACGAATTGAAGCGGACGATGCCGGCGGGCGTGGACTACCGCATCGTCTTCGACCCGACGCAGTTCGTCGTCGCCTCGATCGACGCCGTCGTCCACACGCTGTTCGAAGCAGTGCTGCTGGTCGTGCTCGTCGTCATCCTGTTTCTACAGACGTGGCGCGCATCGATCATCCCGCTGATCGCTGTGCCGGTGTCGATCATCGGAACGTTCGCGGTAATGGCGCTGCTGGGCTATTCGATTAATGCGCTGACGCTGTTCGGTCTGGTGCTGGCGATCGGCATCGTGGTGGACGACGCCATCGTCGTCGTCGAGAACGTCGAACGAAACATCGAGGCCGGTCTCACGCCCAAGGAGGCGGCGCTTCGCGCCATGCGGGAGGTTACAGGGCCGATCATCGCAATCGCGCTTGTTCTCGTTGCGGTGTTTGTGCCGCTCGCGTTCACGACCGGCTTGACGGGGCAGTTCTACCGGCAGTTCGCGATGACCATCGCCATCTCCACGGTGATTTCGGCGATCAACTCGCTGACATTGTCGCCCGCGCTGGCGGCGCTGCTCCTCAGAGCGCCGGATGCCCCTAAAGATTGGCCGACGCGCCAGATGGATCGGGTGTTCGGCCGGTTTTTCGGCTGGTTTAATCTGGGCTTTAGCCGCGGCGGCCATGCCTACGGGGCTGGCGTCAAGCGCATCCTCGCAAGGCGCCTATCGGTCCTGGTGGTGTATGGCGGCCTCATCGTCGTGACCACATTGCTATTTCACACGGTGCCCGGCGGCTTCGTCCCTCAGCAGGACCGCACGTACCTCATCGCCAGCGCAACGCTTCCCGATGGGGCGACCCTCGACCGCAGCGAGGATGTCGTGCGACAGATGGGCGAGATCGCCCTCAAAGATCCGGACGTTCGTGCCTCGCTCGCCTTCCCCGGCCTCTCGGTGAATGGCCAGCTCAACAGCACCAATGCCGGCATCGCCTTCATCAATTTGCAGCCCTTTGCCGCGCGGCGCGGCGCCAACCAGAGCGCTGCTGCGATCCGCGACCGGCTGCGTGTCGCTTTTGCGCAGATCGAGAATGCACGAATCGTCATCTTCCCGCCGCCTCCGGTGCGAGGACTAGGCGCAACGGGTGGCTTCCGGCTCCAGATCGAGGACCGCGCCTCTCTGGGCTATGCGGCGCTCGACGCTGCGGTCAAGGCGTTTCTCGAACGAGCGAGCCGACAACCGGAGCTAAACGGCATGTTCTCGTCGTTCCAGGTGAACGTCCCGCAAGTCGATGCCGATGTCGATCGCGAACGGGCACGCCAACTCGGTGTCTCCATCCCGGACATCTTCAGCACGCTGCAGGTCTATCTCGGCAGCTTCTATGTGAACGACTACACGCAGTTCGGCCGCACCTACACGGTAAGGGCACAAGCTGATGCTCCGTTCCGAGCTTCCATGGAAGACCTTGGCGCACTCAAGGTACGCTCCGGCACGGGCGAGATGATCCCACTCGCGACCTTGATGACGATCCGGCAGAGCGCCGGGCCCGAGCGCGCCATGCGTTACAACGGCTTCCCGACGGCCGACGTCAGCGGGACGGCTGCTGCGGGTTACTCGTCGGGCCAGGCACAGGCCGCCATCGAGCGAACTGCGGCCGAAACGTTACCGCCTGGAATCAGCTTCGAATGGACTGACCTGACCTATCAGCAGATCCTGACCGGCAACAACAGCATCTGGATTTTCCCGCTCGCCCTGATACTCGTCTTCATGGTTCTGGCCGCGCTCTACGAGAGCCTGGTTCTGCCGCTATCGATCCTGATGATCGTGCCGATGGCGGCCCTGTCCGCGCTGGCCGGCATCTGGTTGACGGGAGGCGACAACAACATCTTCACGCAAATCGGCCTCGTCGTACTCATCGGCCTATCGGCAAAGAATGCGATCTTGATCGTGGAGTTTGCGCGCGAGCTGGAGTTCGCCGGCCGAACGCCTGTCCAGGCGGCGATTGAAGCAGCCCGGCTGCGGCTGCGCCCGATCCTGATGACGTCCTGCGCCTTTATCATGGGTGTGGTTCCACTGGTGCTCTCATCCGGCGCAGGCTCAGAGGTTCGACGCGTCATGGGCGTGACGGTGTTCAGCGGAATGCTGGGAGTGACCCTCTTTGGATTGTTCTTGACGCCGGTCTTCTATGTCGTGCTTCGCAAGCTGAGTGGGGATCGTCCGCTCGCTCATCATGGCGCCGAGGTAGAAGGCATTGCCGAACGGCCTGCTGCGGCCGCTGAGTGACCAAGCACAGAGCACGTCTCGGAACTGAGACCTCCCTGATCCGCGTGTTCGAGGGGCCTCGGTCCATGACAGGACGGCTCGCTCTCCCTCGCCGTCGACGGGCGCCTGACGTCGACGCCCCCGTTCATGGTGTTTCTGGCCGGTGAGATGGAAGGACAGGGCTACGCCATCGTTCTTGGTTGACGACTTGCCGCCAGCAAAAACAGGGCTCCGAGAGCACTCAATGCAAGAAAGGAAGCCTGGGTGATTGTCGGCAGTTCTCCCGTCAGGCTGCTCCCGAACAAAACCCCGGCGGCCGGCGTCAGTGCCGGAAACAACATCGCTCGAACAATCCCCTCGAGCCGGACACACAGCGAAAACGCTGTTAGTGCGACGACGCCCGCGACCAAACCCTGGCCGACGACCTGCTCTCCAAGGAGCCATAACGACACCCCCGAAAGACGACCGAGTCCGTCAACACCGAGATAATATGGACCAAAAGTGCAGGCAGACATCACTGACACGACAGCCGTCGCCGCCAGCGGCTCAATCTGCCATTTTTCGACGAGAGCGACGAATGCTGCAAACATGCAGCCTGCGCCCGCATACATGATCACGCCCATCCAACTGCGCGACGTACAACACAGGAACACGGGACCCGCGACGACGATAATCCGAACCGTGAGAGCGACAAGACCGGCTACACGTATGGCGTCGAGCCTCTCACCCAGCCACCATGTGGCGAGAAGAATACCCACAACAGCCAACACCGCCAGTTCGACCAGCATCCCAGTCGCGAATGGGGCGTGCCGGCTACCGCCAGCGACCAACATCACCAATGGCGGTCCAGCAAGGAGCGCCAAAATAAGCGATCTCGACAAACTGAGGCCGGAACATCGATCGCGCCAGTGAAGCAACAACCATGGCCCAAGAATAATTCCAGCCGTCGTATAGCGTATGAACGCCAGATCGTTTGAAGTGAGTCCCTCCGCAACGGCGTGCCTGGTTGCGGCAAGGTACCCACCCCATCCAAGTGCCGCGCACAATCCAAACATCAGTCCGGCTCGCATCCTGAAATATCTGCGAGATACTGTGATTGCACTCTTGAGCTTGTGCAGTTGTGTCGCGGACATAATTGCACCCTATGAGAGGGGATGGTGTCCTTGTGTTAGGCATGGAACGGCCGTCCGACTATTCTGGAAAACGTCATCAGCCTTTGAAGTGATACTTCTCATTACTGAAGCCAACCGGAAGGGAGCGCTTCTGCGGCTCCAGTGGACCGCGATGGGAACCCGCGACATCGATAACAGGCGTCCCGATATCGCGTATCATCCATCCGCCGCTCCCATCCGCAACGACGTGTGGCTCGCGACGAGCGGCGTCGATACGTAAGGCTGACTTCAAAACCTTTCGCGAATTACCTGTCTAATCCTACGAGGTCGCGCCCTCTAAATCTCCTTCCAAGAGACAGGAGATTTCAAATGACTCAGAAAATCTGGTTCATCACCGGCGTCAGCACAGGTTTCGGCCGCGCCATCGCCAACGCTGCCATCGCTGCCGGCGACACCGTCGTCGGCACGCTCCGCAATGAAGAGCAGCGGAAGGCGTTCGACAACGTCGCTCCCGGACGGACGCACGGCGTCATCCTCGATGTCACCGACAATGCCAAAATCCATCCGACCGTCGATCGCGTCGAACGCGAGATCGGGCCGATCGACGTGCTCGTGAACAACGCCGGTTACGGCCATGAGGGGACCTTCGAGGAATCATCGCTCGAGGACCTTCGTCGGCAGTTCGACGTGAACGTCTTCGGAGCCGTGGCGGTGACGCAGGCAGTGCTGCCCCACATGCGCCAGCGCCGCGCCGGCAGAATCATCAATATCACATCGATGGGCGGCCTCATTACCTTGCCGAGTCTCAGTTTCTACCACGGTTCGAAGTTTGCCTTGGAAGGCCTCTCCGAGGCGCTCGGCAAAGAGGTGAAGGGCTTCGGCATCTTCGTCACTGCCGTCGAGCCGGGTTCATTCAGGACCGACTGGGCGGGACGCTCAATGAACCGCGCACCACGCCGGATTGCGGACTATGACGCCCTGATAGACCCGTTGCGCGAGAAGCGCCTCGCGATGAGCGGCAAACAGCTTGGCGACCCGGCAAAGCTCGGTGAGGCGGTCGTAAAGATCGCCAACGCAGAGAACCCGCCCGCGCATCTGCTGCTCGGCTCCGACGCCCGCACGCTGGTCGACCGCAAGCTGTCGGACCTTCGCGCCGAATACGACGCCTGGAATGACCTGACCCTCTCGACCGACTTCAACGACAAGGCGTCGGCCGGCAATAGCTGGGCGTGACCGCCCGCCAACGGGACTGTCAAGCATCGCTCGGCAGTCCAGGCATCGCCCGCAGCGAACGCTTCGCCACAAAGCACATCAACGAGCGCTCGGCCGACGATTTCGCGAGCGTGCCGTTCGGCGACGAGAAGAGCCCCCCGTTCCGCTCCGGCGCGCACGGCGTGATCGACGGCGCCACGACCGAGCATCGGATCTCGCTTCGCCGCACCCCTCGCGCCCTTCCTTTCTGACTGAAACCAACTGTGTAAGGAGATTCGACATGACACAGATTGACGCTCGCCCGTCCGGCACGTTTGCCATTGGCGGCGATATGACAATCAACCGGCTCGGCTTCGGTGCGATGCGGATTACAGGCCCCGGCATCTGGGGTGAGCCCGAGGACCGACCCGAAGCCCTCCGCGTGCTGAAGCGGTTGACCGAGATCGGCGTGAACTTCATCGATACGGCCGACAGCTATGGTCCATTCGTCAGTGAGGAGCTGATCGCCGAAGCGCTGTATCCTTATGACGGTCTGCTGGTTGCTACAAAGGGCGCTCTCGTGCGGCCGGGTGGCGAACCCAACCCGTGGCCGATCGTCGGCGACCCGCACTATCTTCGCCAAGCTGTCCGCATGAGCCTGCGTCGGCTCAAGGTCGAACGAATCGATCTATGGCAGCTGCACCGCATCGATCCGCGTGTCCCGCAGGACGAACAGTTCGATGTCGTAAAGTCCTTCATCGATGATGGCTTCATCCGTCACGCCGGCCTCAGTCAGGTCTCGGTCGAGCAGATCGAGGCGGCACGCAAGGTGTTTCCCGTCGCGACCGTGCAAAACCTCTACAATCTCGGCAACCGAGCCGATGAGGACGTGCTCGACTATTGTGAAGCGAACGGGATCGGATTCATCCCCTGGTATCCGCTCGCCGCGGGCAGCCTCGCGCGACCGGGTGGCCTTGTCGACAAGCTGGCGAAGGCGAAGGGCGTGACACCCGGTCAAATCGCAATCGCCTGGCTGCTCAAGCGAAGCCCGGTGATGCTACCGACCCCCGGGACCAGTCGGGTCAAACATCTTGATGAAAACGTCGCCGCCGCCAGCATCACCCTGAGCGAAGACGAGTTTGCCGAGCTCGACGCGGTAAGCCGCGCGTGAGTGGTTGCGAGCCGGACTCGAGAGCCCAATGAAAGGGCCCCCGAGCCGGTTTGACACGCTCAAGACGCCTATCGCTTCTTGGCCACGTTTGCGTTGTAGAAGCGGATCATATTCGAGGCGATGTAGTCGAGATTATCCTCGACAGCAAAGTGTCCGCCCGCCAAACGGTGAATCTCGGCGTTGGGGAGATCTTTTTTGAACGCTTCACCGCCTTGCGGGGTGAAGAAGACATCGTCCTGTCCCCAAAAGATGATCGTCTTGGGGTGGCGTTCGCGAAGAAACTTCTGCCACA
Source organism: Bradyrhizobiaceae bacterium (assembly GCA_003963435.1). GTDB lineage: Bacteria > Pseudomonadota > Alphaproteobacteria > Rhizobiales > Xanthobacteraceae > Bradyrhizobium. The sequence continues at coordinate 52,979 of RXJC01000250.1, forward strand.
CCGGATAGAGCTCGACGTTTTTGCGGTAGTCATAGAACAAGTCCAAGTTCAACCGCACCGCGCCAGGGCGCTGCATGAACCCGTAGTCAGATTCCCAGTTGTCCGGGCTGATCAGTTCGGGATGAGTTGCACCATGCAGATAGATACTCTTGATCGCATCGCGCGTGAGAAACGCCGCCAAGGGCTTCTCCGTCTCAGGCGAGCGATTCTTCCAGAGCGCTCCCCGGAAACCATCCCACGCCGGCGTGAAGCCCTCTTCGTAAGCATTGGAGTTTTGGATAATCAACCAATCCAGCAGCTCCGGATGCCGTCCGACAATGCGAAAACCAACCGGGCCGCCGTAGTCCTGAACGAACAGGCCAAAATGATCGAAGCCCTTGGCCGCGAGGAATTTCTCCATCGTTTCGGAGATACCGTCGAACGTGTAGGCATAGGTCGCCGGGTCCGGGACGTCGCTGTTGCCAAAACCTTGATAGTCCGGTGCGATCACATGAAACCGCCCGGAGAGCGCTTGTATGAGATTGCGGTATTGATGCGACGACGACGGAAAGCCGTGTAGAAGGACAAGCTTCGGGGCGTTGGGATCGCCGGCTTCGCGATAGGCGATGTTCAGATCATCGACCTTGATGGTGCCGAAGGTAACCTGCTTCGCCGTTACTGCCGGCGTATGAACCGGCGATTTTGTTTCGGCGGCGCTCACGTTTCCTGCCAAGACGCAGGTCATCAGGGTAGCGGTCAATAGCGCTGGGACTACCCGCAAGAATCCAGCTTTGATATGCCTTGTCACGTTCTGCTCCTTAGTCTTGCTGTTCGAGTTCTGTTGTGTGCGTAAGGCATGAGGCGCCGAAGATGCTTGTGTTGGCACAGGCGCTGCTGCCCCGGCACTGTTGTAGGGACTCTCGTTCTTGCGGAATATTGCCCGTGCGTGGGACCTTATCTTCCAAGTTTTGAGAGGAAGCATCGCGCGCGTTTGATGCCGCCTTGACCTGCTGCTCGCCTCAGATGAGCGGCAGGATCAGCGAACTCGAATCGAGCCAGCAGCAATGCAAGCAGTCGGTCGGACGAAAGGACGATGCTGGCCACGCGCTCATCGAGCCGCGCAAGCGATGAGCAATTGCATATGACGCAGATGCGGCTCGCGACGACTGTTTGCACAGCCGTCAGGTCGAGCCGGTCATCTGTCTGCTTCAATGATGTGTGGAACGGCTCGGATGAAGAAACGGCGTCAGAGCGAGCATGACGGCCGAAACGGCCACCAGCAACCACCATCCCGAGCGGAAGTCGCCGGTGACATCGCGGAGATAGCCAACGACAAGCGGGCCGCCAGCGGCAATGAGGTAACCGACGGTGAGAGCGAATGCGTTCCACATATCCGCTTCCTCGACGCTGTTCGTGTTGTCGAGTGGCAAGGTCATGCCCAGCGTGAACGCGCCGCCAAGGCCGATCGCAGAGATCGGAATAAAAATGAACGGTGCGAGACCAGGCGCGAGCGCTGTTGGAACGAGACCAGCGAGCGAAAGCGCCGCACAGATCGCAAGCCACCCACGACGATCATGCGAACGGCTCAACCAGCCGAAGACGGGGTTGGCGACCGTGAACACGGCCGTGAAACTCGCCAGGACAAGACCTGCGAGTGTCGTCGACAACCCGACCTCGCGGTACATAGGCGACGTCCATGATACCATCGCGTAGAACAGGAAATTGACGCAGGCAAAAAACAGCGACACCAGCCACGCCGTTGGATTGCCGAGCGGAAGCCTGACTCTCTGCCCCGAGACTGGGACCACCGCACGATGACGTCGCTCATTCAAGACAACCGCCAGCCATCCCGCAATTCCAAATAGCGCCAGCACGCTCCACATTCCGGACGCAAGGCGCCAGCCTCCCGTGGTCTGGATGGCGATCGGGCCTGTCACGGCAGCGGACACAGTGCTGCCTAGCGACAGAGCCGTCGCGTAAAGTCCCATCAGCAGTGCCGCCTTTGTCGCGAAGCGAGCTTTGATGAAGCCTGCAATAAGGGCCCCGGTTATGGCGATCCCAGCGCCAACGCCGGCCGTCGCGACAAGCAACGGGAAGACACCCGTCGCAAACGCGCGCCCCGCGATCGATATGGCAAGCAAGAGCAGCGCGGCGAGGATAACGGGATCACGCCCGAAACGCCGCGCCAGCCACGGGCTCGGCAGCGCCAGCGCACCCATCAGAATGTCTGGAATGGATGTCAGCAGCGAAGCCATCGCGTGCGAAAGTCGAAACTCATCGATGATCGACGGTAGAATCGGACCCACTGCAATGATTCCAGGCCGCAGACCGATTGCCACCAGAACGATCGCCACGATCGCGACGGTCGGGCTGACAGCCGTGACCGGGCGTGGCTCCCGACCAAGCCCGCCTGAAGCTCGCTCCGCGTCTGATGGTGAGTTGACCTCAACGTCCATGACATAAACCCTCGTCGTCGCATCACTTGCGAACGGCTCGTCGTTAGTTCTCCCCGCCAGACCAGCATGCGAATGCGAGTGCTTGGGCAGGCTGCTCAAGTTTCAGCCGACAAGCGGCGGGGCGATCGCTGTCAGCGATCTTCCCCGCACGCCACACTCAAGCTGACAGGATGCCTCGACGAGTACTTGTCATCGGTTCTTGGCAAGGAAGTCGCCGATCAGCGCGGCGATTTCGCGGTGATGCGTTTCGAGCGCGAAATGCCCCGTGTCGAAGAAGTGGACTTCCGCCTTCGGAAGATCGCGCTTGTAAGCCTCCGCACCGGCCGGCACGAAGAAGGGGTCGTTCTTACCCCAAGTCGCCAGCACCGGCGGCTGTTCCTTGCGGAAATAGGCCTGGAAGGCAGGATACAGCGCAACGTTGCTCCGGTAGTCCAGAAACAGATCGAGCTGGATTTCGTCGATGCCCGGCCGGCTCAGATAATAGGAATCGAGGTTGGAGCCATCCGACGAGACGAGGGTCGGATCGGGCACGCCCTGAAGGTATTGCCACCGAACCGAATCGGGCTTGAGAAAATCACGCAACGCCTGGCGGTTCGTGTCCGAGGGATCCTTCCAATATTTCTGGATCGGATTCCAGCCTTCGCTCAGGCCCTCGACATAGGCGTTGCCATTCTGCGTGATGATTGCGCTGACGCGCTCCGGATGCGCCATGGCCACGCGCAGACCGGTGGGAGCACCGTAGTCGAAGATGTAGATTGCGTAACGCTTGAGATTGATCGCCTCAACGAAGCCGTTGACGACCTGGGCCAGGCTATCGAAGCTATAGGTGAACTGACCGTGCGGCGGCGCCTTGGTCAGACCGAAGCCCGGAAGGTCCGGCGCGATAATCCTGTAACGATCGCTCAGCAGAGGGATCAGATCGCGAAACATGTGACCCGACGTCGGGAAGCCATGCAGCAACAGGATGGTCGGCGCATCGGCGGGGCCGGCCTCGCGGTAGTAGACTTCAACGTCACCCACCTTCTGCGTGAGATAGCGGATGTTGTTCGCCGCCGGCGCGACTGACGCGGTCTGCGCCAGCGCATTCGTTGCGCTGGCGAGCATGGCCGCACCCGGCGCTGCTGCCAAGCCGGCGAGGATTGAACGGCGCGGAAGTGCGATTGTCGACTTATTCATAGTAGCCTCCTGAATCTTGCTGGATGGTTCGCGCGTGACGAACCTGTCGGCCTGCGTCGTCCGCCGACCGGTGACAAACGGGCGTTTGCTCGCCCGCTCTACGAAATCGAAGTTGTAATCAGCGCGCCGCTTCGGCCGCCGCAATGATCGTCTCGGCGACCTTCTCGGGATGACTGAGGATGACGACGTGACTCGATGGCACCTTGACGATTTGCGCGCCGATGTTCTTCGCCATCTGCTCCTGGAATTCACCGGGGATCAGTTGATCTTGCTCCGCGACGACGCTCCAGGACGGTTTGCTGCGCCATGCCGCCTCCGTCACCTTCTGCGATGTGCAGTCCCATTTCCACGGACCCTGCGTCGCCGCGATGATGCGGACCTCGGAATCCGGCAGATCATGGGCGAGATATTTCCCGACCGTATTCGCGGCAAGCTTCACGAAACCGCCGGCGTCCTTTTCCAGCGAGTCTGCCCATGCCGGAACGTTTCCTGCCAGAAGGTCCACCACCGACTGTCCCTGATCGGGCGCGAGTGCTGTCACGTAGACGAGCGACTCCACCTTTTCGTGAACGCCGGCTTGCGCGATGACGACACCGGCCCAGGAATGTCCGACGAGAATGACGGGTCCGCTCTGCTGGTCGATCGCATTGCGCGCAGCGGCGACATCGTCCTCGAGCGAACTGAGCGGGTTTTGTACGGCGACGACCTTCAACCCTTTGGCTTCCAGAAGGGGAATTACCCTCGCCCAACTGGAGCCATCCGCGAAAGCACCGTGGACAAGAACAACCGTCTTGCCGTTGAGCTTGCTTGACATGATTTCCTCTTTCTCAAACGAAACGAGCAACGGCTAACCTTCCCCTGCGACGTTCCGCACGAGGGAAGCGTGATTGCTTGCTTGTTTTTAGGAGCTATCGGTTTTGTTGAATATGATGCGATTTTGGAATTACGGCTTCCAATTTTTGGAAGGACGCGCCGTCCCGTTTCGCGCTCGATCCGAAGGCACTGCGAATGAAAGACGATCGCGATCACGCCTTAGAACGACTGACCGCGTTTACTCCGCCGTGTCGGGCGAGGAACGCCTCAATGTTGCGTTCAGCCTGATCGCTGCAAGCGGCGTCGTGGCGAATATCATTCCGGCAGGGACGGCGGCACGGTCGTTCGACGTATTCGCCTTTCATTCCAGCAGACGATGGAGCGGGCGTGCCTTTGCACGGAGCGCCGGTCCGTGGCGGGGCGATCGTCGGCTATAGCCGTTGCAGCCGGGAAGAGACACCAGCGCCGTGTGAGGTCTCGGCCGAGGCGAACCAATCCCGCTCTTCAGTGATGGCGTCCTGGTCCACCTTCGGATCTTCCACGATCAACCCGCAAGGGGTCGGCTAGCAAGCTGCCGCCGCTGCGGCTGCGCCTTCGCGGTGATCGCGACCGAAGGCGGCCCCCCGAGGAAGCCATCGAGCGGGAATTGGCCCGCTCCGGATGGAGCCCTCAAAAATGTCGCACGATCTTTCCCTGGCCCAGAACCACGCCTTCCAGCTCGCTCGCACGCTGATGATCCCGGTCACCCTCTTCAAATCGGGCGACGCCTATGGCGCCCTGCCCTCGAACGAACTCGATGACGGCGACGATGTCGAATTCATCCACGAATTCGATCCCTACGAGCGTGGCCCTGCTCAATGAGCCCGCCTCCGGGCGCCGCGCGCAACGCGGCGCCGCCACTTCGGGGCGGAAGCGGCCGAAGCCGACGCTCCGAACAAACGACAAGACGCGCGGCCGTCGTCCGCGGGCGTTGCACGCTGTCCTAAATGTCGGTGTCGCGATAGCCCCGCCGCCTCTTGCTTTTCTCCAGCTGGATCATGGCATCGTTTGCCGCATCGAGATGATCGAACGTCTCCATCATCGATTGGCCGAAGGTGCCAATTCGTCCCCAGCTGCGCACAACAGATGCGCCGCCGAACAAAGTCGGTTGTAGCGACAGCACGTAGAAGCGGCGCATATTCTGCGACGGATCGATACGGCGAAGATGACGCGGTTTTTGATCCCTGGTGGACATGGCAGGAGTCTCGCCTGCTTCGGCGACGCGGTCCAATTCATTTCCTGAATCGTTGTGGCCGGATTGATTCACGCCGTCGATAGTGCGCGCATCATGCGAACGGCCCCGCCCGATGGCGCGGCGACAATGTGCGGTTCGTGTCGGCCGGTACAAGGACCGTGATAAACCTGAACCCGACGTCTTCGCCCCCGACGCGCCCGGGAGCGGAGCGAGCGTTGTGGGACGCGGAGCCGACCGAAGCGCAGAGGTTTGCGTTTCCGGTTGGGGTGCCATGAGGCGGCCTGTCCGGACTGGTGTTGCCGGAGCGGACAGCGCAGGCGCTCGTCCAGTCTGACTGAAGTCGTGCGGCCGGACGCCAGACAATGTTCAGGAAGGGTCATGCGTGTGTCCCGCGAATGAAGCGCCCCGTTGATGGTGGCCGATGGGCGAGCAGCCATGGGTTGCCTTTCCCTCAGGTATGACCGGCCCACTTGCGGGCTCGATCTGGCATGTCTGACCGGAGAGCGGCTTCGCCTCGATCGTTATCCCGCAACGGCCGTGCGCAACTTTCTTCCCCTGGCGCTGCGCGCCATTCCTCGCGATCCAAGAAAGCCGCTTCCGGCCGTCCTCCTTTGCATTCCGGCCTCTGCGAGGTGCGGTCCGATCGTCTCCGGTCTCTTCGACAGCCATCGAGGCCGCGGTGGGCGCGGTCCGAAAACAAGGAAAGGCAATTACCATGGCGACCATCGGCTCTTTCACCAGCACCGGCGACGGCTTCACCGGCTCGATCAAGACCCTCAACCTCAACGTCAAGGCCAAGTTCGTCCGCATCGAGAATCCCAGCGACAAGGGTCCGCACTTCCGGATCTACTCCGCCGGCAACGTCGAACTCGGTGCGGCCTGGCAGAAGCACTCCGAACAGACGGATCGCGACTACCTCTCGGTCAAGCTCGACGACCCGAGCTTCCCGGCAGCGATCTACGCCACCCTGGTCGAGGTCGAGGGCGAAGAGGGCCTGCAGCTGATCTGGTCCCGCCCCAATCGGGACTGATGCACCAACACAAACGGCCTCGCCATCCGGCGGGGCCGTTCGCATTGCAATGAGGATTGCGCTGCCGCCGGCCTCAGGCCGCATCCGCTGCAGCAAAGCGGGCCATCTGATCGCGATAGGCTTTCGCGAGGACCGGCCGGTAAGACGCTCTGCATAACCGCGGCGAGTAAGAAAGTCGGCGAGGCTTTCGAACCGGTCCACTGCCCGCAGAGCGTCCGTCATCAACAGGTCCGCCACGGAGAATTTGTCGCCCACCAACCATGTGCGATTGCTCAACATCGCGTCCATGCGGGCGAGCCGTCACCTCGGAAAGCCATCCACCAGTTGAACTGGATGCTTTGCCGGCAAGCCGATGAAGCTAAACAACGTCCATGATTGTCCCGGCAGTTGAACCGAGCTCCTATGGCGGCGCAATCCTTGAGACTGCAAGAGAGGCGCGGCGTTTGGTTGGATATCAATGCGTCATGATCGAAAGGGGGCGACATGTTCGTGTTGATGGTTGTCCGCGTTTTACGCTTGTGCTGCGGAGGCCACGGCGGTCAGGGTGAGGAAGAGCGGGGTTTGGGCGAGCCGCCTGCGGCGGACGGCTCTATTCGCTTCGCTCACGGAGCCCGCACGCGGTCTCCGCCGATTCCGGTGACGATCCTCTCGCTGAAGACGATCGTGCCGGTCGATTGCCCCACATCGTTTGCGCCGGAGGCGCGCCTAAGCCTCAATCCCGGCCTCTCGCGATCGAAGGCGGAGCGATCAATTGTTCGATGACGAAAGTAGGCCGACAGCGGCCGCGACCACGATGATGACTGCGGCCTGAACCATAACCCAGAAATCGGGGCCATACACTGCGCACCAGAGCGCAGTCATCAAGGCGACGAGAACGCTGAAGATCAAACACTTCACCTTCGTCGAAGCACGCTTTCCCGGCACTGATAAAAACATGTAGAGCACAATGACGATCGCCAACAGACCCGCAACAAGCAACGCTACTTCCATCAATATGTTTTCCTGACAACGACGACGAAAAAATAATTGCAATCTTAGCGCAGGAGATTCGTGCTGCGAAGATGTTCTCGTTGCGCAATCGCCGTGACAAGAACACGATGACCTTGCGACTGCGCAGATTGGTGTTTGATGACTTTATCGTCTTGCGCTTTTCACATCGCATAGACTGTTGCGAAGTCGCTAGCCGATCGACGGTGCCCTCGCCCATCGTCAGCATTTTCACCGCGGGGGGCGCCAGGCGAAGCGGGCCTCCTCTCCCGACGTCCATGCCTGAGCTTGTGCGTGGGACCGACTGGTCGCCGGACGCGGACGCGCCAGAGGCGCGGGACCCCTTCTTCTGACAAGCGAGTCTACGCCAGGTCATCGCGCCTCAAGGACGAGCGGCGGTGCCGCTCGCCGCCTCCGGCGGTCGCTGCGCGATCCCTGACCCGCTCAGACCCACAGCGTCGCCTCTTTCCGTCAGAAGACGGAAAGGACCTTCCCATGAAAGACATTCGTGACATCTATCAGGAAATCGCCGAGCAGCGCGCGGAGCTGATGTACTGCATTCTCAGCGCCGAGGAGCGGAGAGAAACGCAGGCACGGTTGGATGCGGCGCTTGCAGAGGCAGAGCGTCGCCTCCGGGAAGAGGAGGGGGCGTAAAGCCCCCTTTTTTTTGTCGTGGTCCATCGTCGTCCATCCGGAGTGAGGTCGCGTGCCACCGGCAAGACCCCGCCTCGCCGCAGGACCCTTCGTCGGGAGGATTGTCCAGTCGGCGAAATCAGGATCGACAGGCAGGATTACCCCCGCTTTCCGCACGGCAGCGAACGGGCATCAAGGAGGGAAAGCGCGGATCGTCGATTGAGCGATACGAGAGACGCGTGGCCGTGGTCGTGGACGCCTGGTCGTGCTCGGCGCGACGTGCCGGCGACGAATGACTGCTTTGCCCTGCTGCGCCGAGAGGATCTCGTTATGGGCGGCGAACGCGACGCCAGACAACGGGCGCGATGGTGACGGTGATCGTGTCGTCGGACGCAACGGTGTTGCCGATGCGACTGCGCCTGTCATCATTCCCAAGTCGTTTGCGATGGCACCCCCAACGCGAACCCGATTGGCTAGGTCTGACCGAAGGCCGACCGGCTACGCCGCTCTCGATCTTGTCCCCGCAACGTCCTGCGACGACTTTTTTCCGCCGCCTTCGGCTTTGCATCGCGAACCAAAAAAGCCGCCTCCGGCCGCCTTCCACTTCGTTCCAGCCCTTCGGGTGCGGGTCGATCGCCTCCGGTCTCACGACCGCCATCGGGTCGCGATGGGCGCGGCCTTGAAACAAGGGAATGAGACAATGGCGAACATCGGCACCTTCACTTCCAACGGCACTGGCTTCACCGGCACGATCCGCACCCTGGCCCTGAACGTCAAGGCTCGCTTCGTCCGCATCGAGAACCCCTCGGATAAGGGCCCGCACTTCCGCATCCTCGCTCCGGGCAATGTCGAGCTGGGAGCGGCCTGGCAGAAGCGCTCCGAACAGACGGACCGCGACTACCTCTCGGTCAAGCTCGACGATCCGAGCTTCCCCTCCGCGATCTACGCGAGCCTCGTTGAGGTGGAGGGCGAGGAAGGCCTGCAGCTGATCTGGTCCCGGCCGAACCGGGACTGATCGTCCCGACGAAGGGCCCCGCCGCGAGGCGGGGCTTTTCTTGCGTTTTCGATGGCGCGCCTAACGTTGGATCGCCCTTATCGTCCCGTCATGAAAGTCCCGTCATCTCGGAAACTGACAGACCCTGCCATACCGCCAGATTGAGCGAGTTGGTTCAGAAGCGGCCTCATCCTTTCCGCACAGGCTTGAATGCTGGCAGGAGCAGAATCAAAAATCACTTCGCCGAAGGCATATTGAGGTCGGTCGGTATAGGAACCCATTCGATCATACCACGCACCATCACCCGGATGAGCAAAGTTAAAGCGGCCCTGTTCCACTGTGAGCAAACTTGCCAGGACAGCGTAGGGCGCCGCTGCGCCAATGGCTGACAGATCTCGCATCAACCGCATGGCGTTTGCGGTGATGCTCCGCTCGACCTCGACGACAGGTATCAGCGGTTGACCGCTGGCCCGCACGTAAAGACCATCGACGGCTTCGACGATCCCGCCCCGGAACAGTTGCACATACGCACGTTCAACATTCGCGGCGCGATCGCCATTCGACATCGCAAGAAAGCCGTCGAAGTTGATCTTAAGCCCCTGGGATTGCCTTGAGCCAATTGGATGAAACGACGTGTAATCCCGCTCGAGTTCGGCCATCGGGAGAGGAGCGTCACGGTCAAATGCGGAGAAGGGCACGACATGCAAGACGAGAACGTCCTTGTGCATGAGTGTGACCGGCGCGTCGCCCGAAGCGATGCGAATGAGTCGGTTCGTCCTGAACTCTCTCGTCTGATCGGCAATCCGAGGGGCAAGGGTGAACAGTTCGCGCAGTTGGTCGACGTTCGGTTCGTATTTGCCGGCTGTCGATCGAGCCCAGAACCGGTTGCTATTCTCACGGATGATGCGATGGGGCGGATTGTAGCTGCGGGCAACGCGCAGAACGAGGATATGCCCGCCCTGAACGGGAACGGCCCTGGATTCTAAAGAAATGCGGGGTTGAAGCCCGGCCCGGGCGCGACTTTCAAGACGATTTATCTCGCCGTCAACGTCGCCTGTGAATGGCACTGGTGCTTCGGGGATACCTTGTGTCGCGGCGATACCAATAATGAGGTCGCCACCGGAAGTGTTCGCCAGTGACGATACGTCTGCCAAGAACTCAAGGTCGTCACGCAGGGAGTTGCCGTATGTCTCCCGCTTGTACTCAATGATGTTCGTCTCCGGCGCCCTGGTCGCGACCAGTTCAAGGATATGTTGTTCTTCAATTTGATTAAGTGGAATGTGAAGTAACGCCATCGCCTCGCTCCCCGGACCGATATATCTGTATAGCCGTGGGACCGCCTGAATGCGACGTCAGCGCACTGTCGGCTAAAGGATTCCCCATGCCCGATACCGTCCCCGCCCGGTCGCCTCTCGCAGCCCCAACTCGCCGACCAGGTCCTGCGCCGCTCGCGGCGTAATCTTCAGTTCAGCGGCAATCATGCCGGCCGAGGCGATCGGCCGGGTCAACACATAGTCGAGCAGCGCCGGCAGCCGGGAGGTGGATCGGCGGCCAGCCAGTTTGCGGGCGAGCAGCGTGCGGGCGGTCAGCCAGCGATCATGATCTCTGAGGCCGGCGTCCGCCGCGGCCGCGATCGCCTCGAGCTGGACGCCGAGGCGGCCGGCCGCGTCGCGCGGCCGTCGCCGCTCGCGCGGGATCGCCTTCAGGCCATCGTGCAGGCAGGGAAGGTGGGCGCGGCTCTTGCCGCGTTCGCGCAGCAGCGCGGCGGCCAGAAGCCGACCGAGCCAGAGGGCGTGCTGCAATGGCTCGATCACGCTCCACGCGTCGGCCGCGACCGCCGCCGCCAGGGTCGGCGGCAGCGCGCGGGTGTCGGCGACGACGGCACACCACGCATCGAGGCGTTCGTCTTCGTCCCAATCGAGGTCGTAGACCAACGGGTCGCGCTCGGGCACGCGGCGCGCCCGCGCTACAGCGTCGCCCGCCAGTGTGCGGTCGGCCTTCGCGATCGCCGCGTCGACCGCGGCGAACATTTCTGCCAGTCGCTCGTCCGCTGGCGCCCGGTCTGCGAGCTCGCCGTCATCCGCCTCACCGTCTTCGCCGTCGAGGCCAAGTCGATCGTCTTCCTCATCCCGTTCGCTCGCCCCCTCTTCCCGGCCGCGCCCTCCCCTACCCCGCAGACTGGTGAGGCCGGCCACCGACAGCGCCCAGTCAGGCTTGGCGTCGGCGATCCGGCGGCGCGCGCGCAGTAAGGTGTGGGCGCGGGTGAGCTCGTGGGTCGGGGTCCTCACGTCCATGCCGGCGTCGTGGAGAACGAGGTCGTCAAGGTGGACGAGCTCGCCCTCCAGCCACAAACTGGCACAGGCGTCATTGAAGTGAGTCCGCGCAACCCAGCCGTCGCGGATCGGGCTTTTGGCCAGCCGTTCGTCGAGCCGGGCCAGCGCATCC
>RXJC01000600.1 GCA_003963435.1 Bradyrhizobiaceae bacterium
CGCTTGTCGCTTTCTGTTATCGATTTCAATTTGCAACGCTTAGCGGAAAATCGGTGCACGCTTTTCCGCTTGCGATTTCAGCAGCCGTCCGACAGCGCTTTGATCCAACAGATATTTCGACCCGGGCCTTCGGAACCCTCGGAAAGACCGTCGTGACCGATCCTCACAATTCCAAACCGGCCGCCCGGTGCCCCCTTTGAGCGCCCGCCTCCCCGATCCGCTGCCATGGCGCGAGCTCGCCCGACCGCTCGCACGCGCCGAAGACACACTGGCGCGGCTCGACGAGCGGCTGCGAACGAGCCCCATCCGCGACGGCTGGATCGCGAGAACCCACTTTGCGGACGCGGTCGCCGCGCTCTGGCTCGAGGGTGAGCTCGTCCATATCGAAGACCTTGTGCTGCACGACGCCGGCATGGACATCCGCGCGCCCACCCACGAACTCACGCGTGCCCATATGGTGTTACGCGCGCGCCGGCGCATCGCCGACGCCGCGCCCGGTTGGGCTCTGTCACCCACCGGTCTCGAGGCGCTGCGGCGCAGGGCAGGGGAGTCGGACCCAAAACATCCCCAGGTCGAAGACCCGGAGCCCGACGACGACGGTGACGAAGCGAATCCAGAGTTCGAGCCGCCGCTCGCCGGGAACCGCGAGTTTGCCGAATTGTTCGCCTCGGTCGACGCGGCCATTGCCCAGGCCGACAGAACCCTCGCCAGCGAACGGCCGCTCCCGGCCGCGCCGGCTGGCGAGCGCGATCCGCTCGTTTACGACCTCGACTGGGACGAGGACGCGCGCCTCGTGCAATGGCGCGCCATCGTCGACGAAACCCGCAATGTGCCGCCGACTCTCGCCGCTGCGATCGCCCACGAGGCCTGGAGCGCGATCGAGCCGCTGCAGCGCGCGTCCGGCCTCGGCCGCCTGCTCGCCGCCGCTGTGCTGCGCGACCGCGATAAGACCCGCGCCCATTTGCCATGTCTGGCCGAGGGCGCGAAAGCCGTGCCGCGGGAACGCCGCCGGGCGCGCGACGCGACGACGCGTCTCGTGGCCGAGCTCGAAACCATCGCCGCGGCGGCGGAAGAGGGCCTCAAGCAGCATGACCGCTGGCTCCTCGCCCGCACGCTGCTCATCCGAAAACTCGACGGCCGCCGCTCCACCTCGCGGCTGCCCCAGCTGATCGAGTTCGTGATCTCGCGACCGCTGGTCTCGGCCGGCATGATCGGCAAGGCGCTCGGGATCACCCCACGCGCCGCGCAGAACCTCGTCGCCGAACTCGCCTTACGCGAGGCGACCGGAAGGGGACGGTATCGGGCGTGGGGCGTCTTGTGAGCGCGCGGGATCCTACTCCCTTCGCGCCGGCGCCCCGCGACGCGCCCGGCGTCGTCTTCGATCAGGTCGCCAGACTCTTGCGTGCGCCGTCGTCGGCGCCGCGACGCGTCGAGCGCGAGCCGCGGCGAACGGCGCAACCATAGGCCGCCAGCAAAGCCGCGAGGTCGACGCCAGGCGGTTGCGCTCGCGCGAACCGCGGCGATCTCTGATGCGCGTCGAGGAAATCCGCGAAACGCGTGATCAACCCGTCACGGCCGCCGGTGGTCGCGGCAATTCGACATCGCCGGGGAACGGCGCGGTCCGCAGCGACGACGCGCTCATCGTCGGCCCTTTGTGCGAGCTGCTCGAAGCAACGGATGCGCGCCGACGCCGGCAGGCTGGTGAGCGGCCGGCCGGCCCCGACGACGCCGACGACGACGGGAACGCGCAGCAAGCGCGCAACCCATTCGTGGATCGTCGGCGATCCCTTGGCGATTTCGGCCTTGCAGATATCGTCGATCGACCGTTCCAGCCGCCGCGCCGCCAGCCCGACCGATATCTTGGCGGCGCCGCGCAGATCGAAACCGCAGCGCACGCAGACGTATTGCGGGACTAATTCCGTCTGAGCGAAGGGAACGATCCCGGCGCGGCAGGCGGGACATCGATCACGCAGACCGCAGCGATGCGTGAAACAGGAAATGCGCGACGCCAGTCGCCAAGACCGCCGAAAATAGGGGGCGCTATCGTCGGCGAGGCACACAGCGCAATATTGGATCCAGGTCGAACGGCTCCGGCGCGCGGTCTCGCGCAAAGGCAGCCAAAGCGGCGCCAACGCTCCATCCGTCATCGCCATCGCCGATATCGCCTCGCACGCGACCCCCGTCCGAATGCCGAGCCAGGCCGCGACGTCCTCGGGGAGCCGCGCGTCGAGGCGAGGCGACCACATGCCTCCTCCCAGCCCGAGCCCGCCGGCGAACGACCGCGGCGCGACGCCGTTCGCGATCGCGAGGCGATGAAGCCAGCTCGACAGCAATTCGTCGGGTTGCGGGTCGACGGCGGCGGGCCACCGATCCCCGGCGACATCCTGGTATCGTTCGCGGATCTCGATCGCGAAGCCCGTCACTTGGCTCACAGCAGACCCTCGCGCAGCCGCGCACCGCGGCGTCGCGACACCGGGACGTAATCCAGCGCGTCAATCGAGGACCGGGTGATCCGCTCCGCTCCGGACCTCGCCGCCGCGACCGCCGCCGCCGTGACGACCGCCACGATCTCGCCGATCAACCCTTCCGAAAGCCGGAAGATCTCACGCGCCAGTTGCTCGTCGGAAAGATCAGAGCGGCGCGCGAGCGGCAGGGCGCTTTCGAGACTGTCGAGCAACGTGAGGAATTCGTCGTCGTAACGCCATCGCGGCGCGGCGAGCAGTTCGAACCGGCTCGCCATTTCGTCGGTCGCGTTGATGAAATCGTACACCGCGACCTCGCCGATCAAAACCGGCGATATGTCGAACTGACGACCGATCCGCCGCAGGAACGCCAGCACCGCCTCCACGTCGCGCGATCGACCGCGCAGCGCATTGTGGAACTCGTCGAAAATCAGGATTCTCGGCTTCAGGCCGTCGAGCAGATGATCGACCTGCTCGGCCTTGCGGCCGACGTCCCGGCTGTTTCCCGTCGGTGCCCGGAAGGCACGCAGAATGCTTGCGTAGAAATGGGCGAGTCCTGCGCCCTCGCGGGTCTGGACCACCCACACCCGCTGCGTCTCGCAGGCCTTCAAATGCGCGACGGCGAACCGTTCGGCGATCATCGTCTTGCCGTTGGCGTAGGGGCCGACGAGCATCAGACCGCGCGTGCGTAAACTTGGCGACCGGGACAGCAATGCGTTCAGCCGCTCAAGCGCCTGCGTGGCGAGGTGATGTCCGATCCATCGCGGCGCCTCGATGTAGGCGATCCGATCCTCCAGACTGCGGCCAAGATACGGGCGAACATGATCGAGCAGATGGTCGACCATCTCACCAATCCTCGACCGGCAGCCGGCGCTTTTCGCGGACCGGGCGCTCGGCGGGAACCTCCGACGCAGTCGGGCACATGGCCTCATAGAGCTTGCCGGCCTCCGCCGCGTGACTCCGGCGCACGGCGTCGCGCAGTTCGACCTTCGATGGCTTCGATCCGCCGACGATCTCGGCGATCTGGCGCTGAAACTTCACCTTCTCCGTGTCCGAGCGCGCGGTCGCGGCGCGTCGACGCGCGCGGTCGCCTTCGTGCTCCCACAGCGTTAACGACGCGAGCCGCCCATCGCGTCGTCCGACGGACCGAAACTCCCTCGTTTCCGGATCCCGGACATAGATGTGGCTGATGTCGCGAGGATCGTATCGTACCTCGAGCCGACCCAGACGGTCGCGCCGCGGGACCAGGCCGCCCAGCCACGGCGAATAATAGTCCAACGCGAACAGACTGACGCCCTGCGGCGAAAGGCGCCGCTCCATCCCGGGCAGGAACGCCAGCACGACCCGCGCCGGGTCGTCCTCGAAACGAGGAAGATCCCGGCTGTGTCGCGCCCATTCCGCCGCCGGCGTCTTCAGGGTCTTCGCGTTCTGCTGCAGATTGTGATCAATCGCGGCGAGCGCCACACATCGCTCAAGATCGGCGAAACTCAGGCGAGCGCGCCGCTCTGCGGGATAACTGTCGCGGTCCGCCACCGATCGACCCGTCGATCCCGGATGCGTCGCGAGAACGCTGTTCAGCTTCCCGAGCAGGCGTTCGATCACGCCACCTTCATGGACCCGGCCGCGATCGCGATAACGAATCCGGACGCCATAATCCTCGCAACCACGCTGGAAGGCGCGCCCTTTGAACTCTTTCGCGGAATCGGTGACGAGCAGCCGAGGTCGCCCGAACATCGGCCAGCGATGCTCGATGCCGCGCGCGGCCAACCACGCCTCCTTCGGACACATCGCCTGCGCGAGGCATAGGGCGACGGACAGCGCCGAAGGCTTTTCGAGGGTCAGACAAAAGCCGAGGATGCAGCGCGTCGCCACGTCCGCGATGAGGGTCAGGTACGCCCTTCCGACGAAGACGCCTTCGCCCTCCACCACCTCGACGAACTGGATGTCCGTGGGCGTGTGATCGATCTGACAAACCTCGAGCGGGTTCGAGGCGCGGATATAACCGGGTCTCGGTTTGAGCCGCAGCAGATGCTTCGGGTTCGCTGACCGCTTCCTGGCGAGTTCCTCAGGGCTGAACAGCGAGGGAATGCGGCGGTCGACAGCGCCATAGGAGGGCGCGGCGAGTCCGGCCTCCTCACAACGGGCGCGGATTTCGGCTACGACCGGCGCAAGCGGCGGCGCCTCCAGCGTCAGCCATTGCGCTCGCAACGTCGCCGCGATGATGTCCTCGACTTCATGGTCGAGCCGCTTCTTTCTCGCGCCGTTCGTACGCGGCAGCAGCGACGATACCCGCCGGTCGACGCGATAGCGCGCCAGCAGATTATAGACCTGCCGGGTCGAAAGGCGCAGCTCGGCGGCCGCCCGATCGACCGCCTGCCGATGCGGACCCGCCTCATCAAGGATCCCGTCGAGTTCGCGCGCAACGCGGCGCGCCGCCAGCCACGCCTCCTCCGACGGGGGCGCCAACGCAGAGGCGGTTGTTCTGCTTTGCGGTCGGTGCGGCAATCGAGCGGTCGCTGAAATCGTTAGCGGAAAATTCGGCTCGTTTTAGCCCCTAAACCTAAACAACATATGAGGATTGCGCTGATGAAATCGGGAAGTGAAAGCGACACCGCTCGCCTCCGCCGAGGACGCACTCGCCCGGCTCGACGAGCGCCTCGCCAAAAGCCCGATCCGCGAGGGGTGGATCAGCCGGACGCACTTCACCGATGCGTGCGCCAGTCTATGGCTGGAAGGTGAGCTCGTCCACCTCGAAGATCTCGTTCTTCACGATGAAGGCATGGACATCCGCGCCCCCACCCACGAGCTCACCCGCGCCCATACAGTCCTGCGCACCCGCCGTCGCATCGCCGCGGAAAAACCCGACTGGGCACTATCTGCGGGCGGCCTCGCCGAGCTGCGCGGCCGGGGTGGGCAGGCCAAGGAGGGGAAGAGTAACCGGAAGGAAGGCGACGCAGCGATGGACCACGATGGGGGCGGGGGCCAGAACGAGGAGGATCTCGATGGCGCGCTCGGCATCATCGAGATCGATCCGCATCTGGCCGCCACCTTCGCGGCGGTCGATGCCGCGAATGCCAAGACCGAGCGGATGCTCGCCAGCGCGAGCCAAGTCCGATCCGAGCGGGACTCACTGGTGTACGATCTGGACTGGGACGATGACGAGCGTCTCGACGACTGGCGCGCCATCGTCCACCAGAGTCACACACTGCCGCCGACGCTCGCGGCCGCGCTCGCGGCTGACGCCTGGGTCACGATCGAACCGCTGCAGCACACACTTTGGCTCGGCCGGCTGCTCGCCGCTAACCTGCTGCGCGCCCGCGGCAAGACCCGTTGGCATCTTCCCTGCCTGCATGAGGGGCTCAAAGCGATCCCGCGTGAACGCCGGCGACCGCGCGACGCCGCGGCGCGGCTCGCCGTGCAGCTTGAGGCGATCACGGCTGCCGCCGACGCTGGTGGCAAGGACCACGACCGCTGGCTGATGACGAAAAACCTGCTCTCGCGAAAACTCGCCGGCCGCCGCGCCACCTCAAAACTGCCGGCGCTGATCAACTACGTGTTGACCCGACCGATCGTCTCGGCCGGCATGATTGCGGCCGAACTCGGGATCACCTCCCGGGCCGCCCACGATCTCGTCGCCGAACTCGGGTTGCACGAGGCGACCGGCAGAGGAAGGTACCGAGCATGGGGAATTCTGTGAGCGGAAAGCGGCACTTGCATCGCGGCGTCGACCGCCGGCAGGTCCGGCCAGTCGATCGGATCGGTGCTGCCAGGCCTGTGTAAAGCAAAGACGAGAGGCGGCAGGAACTGCCTCTCGTTCGCATCTCAGAGCGTCACGCCATCGGATGCGTCATAGACGATGCGGCAAGCGGAGAAGCTCACGCCGGTCTCCGCTGCGATCTCGTCAATGATTCGACGCAGTCCGCAGAGTTCGGCGTCCCTCACATTGCGCAGCCACGGACCTCCGTCCTCGAGAGGACGCCAGCGCCTCGCGTGGGCGTCGAAGACCTCCCGCGTCGCCAGATCAATCGTAAGGTCGTCGAGAAGCGGAACCGGCCGATCCGACAGCCAGCGATGCGCGTATTCCTCGGCGATCCAGTAGAGGTCCTCGGCAGCGTTCCGGTTTTGCTGAGAGGATTCATCGAGCAGCAGGTTGCGCTCCGCAGCCAGTGCGTCGCGCATCAAATTGATCAGATCACCGAGCCTGGCAATGAGGCGGTCGTGAGCGATGCGCGCGAGACCGTTGTCGCATCCGAGCCGATTGGCCAGAACCACGATCTTGAAGCCGCAGAACTGCGTGAACAGCGTGAGGTGGTCGATATCAGACATGATGTGTCTCCTTTCGATCTGACGAAAGGAGGCCGCACCGTAGCCGCGAGGGGTCAGGGATCGCGTAGCGACCGGCGAAGCCGGCGAGCGGGGGAACCGATTTTTTGACGGCGCCCACTTGGCGACGGCAAAAAATTGGGGGGACCGCGATGTCCTTGACGCCGCAGTGGCGGGTGCAGAATAGGAAGTCAGAAAGAGAAAGAGGTAGGGCACGACGGCCGCCGCGGGTCGCGAGAGGATCGTCACCCGAAGGGCGGAGACCGCTTGCGGGCTCCGTGAGCGAAGCGAATAGAGCCGTCCGCCAAAGGCGGCTCGCCCAAATCCCTTCGTGTCCAGGCAGCATGGGCGGACGACGTTCGGAGAGCTCTCGCACGACATGGGGCCCGCGAGACCGGGGCCTAGCGCGGCCGAGCTATCAGCACAATAAATCGAGCGGACCGACTCAATAAAGCAATTAGACGGCGCTTCCGAAGGAAGCGAGAATCCGTTCATGCAGAACTGGGACAGAGCCGCTTCATCTTCGCCGCATCAATCCCACGCTGAACATGCGGCGGTTCTATACGCTGTCGATCCAGCCGACGCTGTTCGGCGGGGCGACGCTGGTTCGCAATTGGGGCAGGATCGGAGCTGCCGGCCAATCCATGATCGAGACCCTCGGCAAGCCGGAGGAGGCCGACGGCGCGATGGGCCGTCTCGAGCGCAGCAAGCGCCGCCGCGGATATGCCGACTGCTGAGGCGCCGCGTCGTCAGATCTTGTTCGCGAGCTCCCGCAACACGTCGCCGTGGCAAGCCAGCGGCGCGCACCAGCAGACGAGATCGCGGCCACGCAGCTCGTCGAGCGCATTCATCAGTTTGGGCTGCGCGACGATCCGCGCGCGATATTCCGCGATGACCTGGGGGCGCGAACGGCACGCCCGATCCCGCACACTGCCGCCGACGCTCGCGGCGGCACTCGCGGCTGACGCCTGGGTCACGATCGAACCGCTTCAGCACACCCTCTGGCTCGGCCGGCTGCTCGCCGCGGCACTGCTGCGCAGCCGCGGCAAGGCCCGCTGGCATCTTCCCTGCCTGCATGACGGGCTCAAAGCCATCCCGCGCGAACGCCGGCGGCCGCGTGACGCCGCAGCTCGGCTCGCCGTGCAGCTCGAGGCGATCACGGCTGCTGCCGCCGCCGGCGGCAAGGACCACGACCGCTGGCTGATGACGAAAAATCTGCTCACGCGAAAACTCGCCGGCGGCCGCGCCACCTCAAAGCTGCCGGCACTGGTCGACTACGTGTTGACCCGGCCGATCGTCTCGGCCGGCATGATCGCGGTCGAACCCAGGATCACGTCCCGTGCCGCCCACGATCTCGTCGCCGAACTTGGGCTGCACGAGGCGACCGGGAGGAAGGTACAGGGCCTGGGGGATTCTTTAGACGCCCCATTCCGAGCAAGGACGCGGTTGCCTGGGCATTTGGAGCAGTAGCGGCTCGCTTCGCCCAAGCACTTGATCGCTCCCGGCAGTCCGACCGGCACCGTCGTTCAGGCTCTGCGTCATGCCGCGAGCGCCGTCCAGGCTCCTGCATGGAATGCGGTCAACTCTCGTCTCTATCGCCAACACGATGTCCGGCGGTCGAGACCTAAAATTCGTTGGTTCCCTTAGAATAATGAGCATTATCGTAGCCTGACTACGATTTTTGCACCAAATCCAAGCTTGCGAAATTTTGGAATTATTCATATTATCGTAGCATGGCTACGACTCACAGGGACAAGCTAAACAGGCTCTATACCCACCTAGCGCCCGGAACGCCGCTGACCTCCGATGACCTCGTCGCCCTCGGAATATCGGCCGACCTTGCCGTCCACTACGTCCGTGCCGGCTGGCTGCAACGGCTCGCACGCGGCGTCTACTGCCGGCCGAACGATCCTCCGGCGTTACACCCAAGCCTGGTCTTGCTGCAGCGGAGCTTCGAAGGATTGCATGTCGGTGGCAAATCCGCGCTCGACTGGCACGGCATACGCCAATACCTATCCCAACGGCCTGCCCTCCATCTCTACGGCTGGAAAGCGGGGCGGCTCCCTGAGTGGTTTACCCTGCGCTTCCCGGCCGAGTACCACCGCAAGCGGCTATTCAAGGAAGAGCCCGGTGCGCTGTTTCATGCCCGGCCTTTCGAGAACCGCAAGGACGGCCCCCTCGTCTCGGCGCCCGAACGCGCACTGCTGGAGGTGCTGAGCGAGGTCGGGATACGACAGCCGCTGCAGGAAGCGCGCGAGCTGGTCGAGAGCACTTACAGTCTGCGTACCGACGTGCTGCGCGACCTCCTCAAGCGCTGCACCAGCGTCAAGACCGTGCGCCTTTGCCTGCAGCTCGGTCGCGAGCTTTCTCAGCCCTGGGCCGACAAGCTCGACCCGTCCCAGTTGCCCAAGGGTAGCGACCGGCCGTGGGTATCCCGTTCGGCTGACGGGCTACTGGTGTTGAAGCCATGAACCAGATCTACCTCGACACCGCACGGTTGCTGACGCGCGTGGCGCCGCTGGTGCTCGTCGACGATACGTTCGCACTCAAGGGCGGCACGGCGATCAACCTGTTCGTGCGCAACATGCCGCGGCTCTCGGTCGATCTCGATCTGGTGTTTGCCGACCACACACTACCGCGCGAGCAGGCGCTGCGGCGCATCAACGAGGCCATCCGCCAGTCCGCCGCGCGCCTGCAGAAGCAAGGCTTCCAAACCCATGCGCCGGCTGCGGCGGATTCCGGCGAGACCAAGCTGCTGGCGCGGCGAGGCGGCCTCGAGGTCAAGATCGAGGTTAACTTCGTCATGCGCGGCACCGTCCATCCGGCGCGCATGGCGTCGCTGACAGAGACTGCGCGCGATACGCTGCAGGCGGATCTCGAAATCCCGGTAGTGTCGTTCGAAGATGTGTATGGCGGCAAGCTGGTTGCGGCGATGGACCGCCAGCATCCCCGCGATCTGTTCGACGTCATGCAGCTTTTCGCACACGAGGGAATCACCGCCGGTATCCGCCGCGCTTTCATTGTTTATCTCGCAAGCCATAACCGGCCGGTGCACGAGGTCCTGTTTCCATCGCTGCGGGATATCCGCCAGGAGTTCGACCACAATTTTTCGGGCATGACCGCCGAACCCATTGAGCTCGATACGCTCTTGGCAGCGCGCGAGCGAATGATGCGCGAACTGCAGCAAGGTCTGAGCCCGGTTGAGCGCCGCTTCCTGCTTTCGCTGGTCGCTGCAGCGCCCGAATGGTCGCTACTAGATGTGCCGCACCTAGAGCAGCTCCCCGGCCCGCGCTGGAAGCTACAGAACCTGGAACATCTTCGGAAGGCCAACGCCCTAAAGTTCACTGAGCAATCTGACGCGCTCGCGCGGTTGATTGGGTAACTACGGGCTGACGAGCTTCGACTGGCAGATATGACACGTAACAATTATCGGAGGAGATGACGACATACCAATGCATCCCGCAGGCACAGATCATTTCACTGGATATCGAGCTGCGCTCTGAGACTTTGGTTGAATTCGGAGCGCATCTCAACTATTGCGGAAGATGCTGATCTCAATGATAATCCCGAATCGCATATCAAAAGCTATTCACGGGGCCTTCATGTACTTAAGGAATTTGATCGCCTCCACACGCGGAGGCTAATCGATGAAGCGCGGCAAGCCACGGCGCGCGCGATCGGAGAAATTAAAAGGCGGGAGACAAACGGGGTCATGCTGCCGAATGGCAGCTGCATGTCTCCGGTAGAATGTGAATAACAACCCAAGTCTGTCGCGATTGTGCCGCCCCGAGGCGAACCATTTTTGACGACGTTGGCTGTTTGGGCGGAAGCCTAATTGATTGAGTTGCCAGGGGAGGGGATCATCGCATTGTATCGCTTCGTTCACGCCGCGGACATCCATCTGGACTCTCCGCTGCGTTCGCTTGCCCTGCGCAATCCCGATCTTGCCAATTTAGTTGGGAACGCGACGCGGCGGGCTTTCGTCCGGATCGTCGATCTGTGCCTGGAAGAGCGTGTCGACGCGCTGTTGCTGGCCGGCGATCTTTATGATGGTGACCAGACGTCGATGAAAACGGCCCGTTTCCTGGCCGAACAGATCCGGCGACTGCATCAGGCTGGAATTCGCGTCTTCGCCATTCGCGGCAATCATGACGCGCTCTCGCGAATCACCAAGGAGTTGATTTTTCCAGACTCGGTAAAGGTCTTTGGCGGCCGCGCTGAAGCCGTGGCAGTCGATCGGGCGGCGGAGGACTTTCCAGTCGCAATCCATGGCCTGAGTTTTGCTCAACCGCACGCGCCCGAAAGCCTGATCGCAAAGTTCAAGTCTCCTGTCGCGGGCGCCGTGAACATTGGCATCATGCACACGAGTCTTGCCGGGGCTCCCGGTCACGACCCATATGCGCCATGCAGCCTTGCTGATCTGCAAGCCACCGGCTTCCAGTATTGGGCCCTGGGCCATGTCCATAAGCGCTCGGTCGTGGAAGGGACCTGTGCAGTCGTGATGCCGGGCATGCCGCAAGGGCGCGACATCAATGAATCCGGCGCAAAGTCGGTGACGCTTGTCACCATTCGAGACGATCGTTCGATCCACATCGAAGAGCGCTTCACCAGCATAGCGCAATTTGAACGGATATCTGTCGACGTCACCGGCCTCGATGACTGGCGCGATCTGATCACCGCTATGACGCACGCGCTGGAACGCGCGCGCGGAACCGTTGTTTCCGAACATTTCGTCGCCCGACTGCGCTTGACCGGCGCCACGCCATTGTCTTGGCGGGTTCGACGCGATCTCGATCTTCTGAAAGCCGAGGCGGATGATCGTGGCTCTCTCATCGGTGCATGCTGGATCGAGAAACTCGAAGTGGCTACCCGTCCCCCAGACGAGAGTGCAAACTCCACCGCCGACCCGCTCGCCGAATTGCGGCGCCTCATCGTGGATGACGTGCTTCAGTCGGAAGCGTTTCAGACGGAGCTCGTGGCGGTCGCCGAAGAACTGCGAGCGCACCTTCCACAGGAATGCCGCGACAGCCTTGGCGTCGACGAAACAGCCTTCAAGGCTGGCCTCGCGCTTATCGCGCAAGAGGGCGCTGACGATATTCTTGCAAAGCTCCATGCATCCGAACGAGGCGCATAGCTCATGCGTCTCAAGCGCCTCGATCTCACCCGCTACGGGAACTTCACCGGCCGCAGCATCGACTTCGGCGAGAAGCCACAAGGCCAACCTGACCTGCACATCGTCTATGGTCCGAATGAGGCGGGCAAGTCGACGGCTCTCGCGGCCTTCCTTGATCTGTTGTTCGGAATGGGAACGCAGAGTCCGTTCGGCTTCCTTCATCCCTATCCAACTATGCGGGTGGGAGGCCTCATTGAACTCGCCGCTGAAGCCCGCGAACTCGTCCGGATCAAGCGGCCGCAGAACAGCCTGCTGGATGCCGACGATCGACCGATTGCCGAAACCGTCATTCGCGGAGAACTTGGCGGTATCGATCGCGAGTCATATCGGACGATGTTTTCACTTGATGATGAGACCCTGGAGAAAGGCGGCGAGAGCATTCTCGCCAGCAAGGGCGATCTTGGAGAACTGCTGTTTTCCGCCAGTGCGGGCCTTGCTGATCTCAGCCGCAGACTGCTCGACTTGAGGGCAGAGGCCGATGGCTTCTATAAATACCGCGCGCGGAGTGGGATTCTCACCGATCTCAAGACGCGCCTCGCCGAATTGAAAGCCGAACGCGAGCGGTTGGATACGCTGGCGTCTGATTATGCCCGACTTATCGACATCCGCGACCGAGCTTCGTCACAATATGATGAAGCGATCGGTGAACGAACGCGAATCCAGGCGCGGCTCGATGAAATCCAGCGACACCTCGCTGCTCTGCCGCGTCTCGCCGCGCTCCGAACGCTCCGCGAACGCCTCCAACCGCTCGCCAAGTTGCCCGCTCCGCAGCCAGCCTGGAACATGGACCTGCCGAAGCTGCAGAAGGAGGAGATAGAGCTCAGCGTACAAACACGGGCGGTCGCCGACGAAATCGATCGGCTTGGCGCCGAGGCCGAATCGATCGTCATTGACGAGCCTGCGTTGCGGCTGTTCAGCAGAGTGGAGCGGCTCGCCGACCTGCGAGCCCGTCATGTGACAGCGGAGAAGGACATCCCGGAGCGCCGGATGCAATTGCAAGCGGCGGAATTGGCCGTGTCCGGCATCTTGACACGGATGGAACGGGAAGGCGAAGCGGACCCTCGTCGACTCTTACTCGGCGCCTCGACGGTCGGCGGCTTGCGCGAATTGGTCGAATCTCGTTCGGGCGTTGAGAGCGCCATCCGCACCACGGCGGCGGAACTTGCTGACGCCCGTCGCCGTCTGACCGATGCGGAGCTTGCGCTGCGCGACGCCGGGGCCAATCGGGAAGCCGAGCGGGGCAGGGACGGCGCGATCGCCCGACTGACGGCCGCCGTGGCCGCTTCGCGTAACGCCGACCATACCGCACGGCGCCGATTGGCGGAGCGGGCCCGCGAGACCGCAATCTCGACGCTGAGCGACCGCCTCCGTACACTGCATCCCTGGCAGGGCGAGGTCGAGGATCTCGTCGGTATGCGATGCCCTAGTGGCGATGCCATCCAACAGTGGAAGTTGGCGCTTGACGAGGCACAGCGGGAGTTCCGTCAGCATGTCGTCGATATCGATCGGCTGACCAGCGAGATCCGCCGGTTCGAGGCGGAACGCGACGCCATCGCCAGCATGACAGGCGTCGTCTCCGACCAAGAGGCGGCAGCCATCCGGACACAGCGTGAGCAAGCCTGGTCCGCGCACCGCCGTGATCTCGAGGCCACATCCGCCGATGCGTTCGAGAGTGCGCTGCGATACGACGACGTCGTTACGTCGAGCCGCCAAGCGCATATGTCAGATTTGGCAAAACTCCATCAGAACGGACAATCACTCACCATCGCTGCAGCTGAATTGACGCGGGTCATTGAACTTAAAGACGCAACTTCTGCGGCCATGCAGTCAATCCGCGATCAGATCGCTGCCGCTGTTCGCACGATGGCGGTATCGTTTTCCGACGATATCACGCTGTCAGACCTCGACGGCTGGCTCGCACGGCGCGAAAAGGCGCTGGAGGCACGAGAGGCCGTTCTTACGGCCGAGCGCGACCTGCGCGACGCCAAGGCCGATGCAGAAGACGCTAATGACCGCTTGAGAGCAGCACTCGATAGCGCCGGCCTATCCTATGATCCTGAGTGCGGATTCGACGGTCTTCTCACGACGGCTCAAGTGATCCTCGACCACGAAGGCGAGCTCCGGTCTCTGCGCGCCGCGGTGGGCGAGCGGAAACGCGAGCTGCTGCAACGGGAACGCGCTGCGGAGCAGGCGAACGCAGATGAGCAGACCTGGGTCGCGTCCTGGACAACAGCGTGCCAGGGGTGCTGGTTCGGCGAGAGGGGTAAAATTCCGACGCTTGCGACCGTGCGTGAGATTCTATCGGCTGCGGCTGATCTCGGGCCTGCTCTCGAAAAAAGAGCGGGTTTGGTCGACCGTATCGAAAAGATGGAGAAGGACCAAACCGCGTTTCGCGATGAAGTTGCGGCCATCTGCAGCGAGATGACGATTCCGGCTGGCGCAAACACGGTCCTCGATCTGGCGCAACGCGTCGGCGATCGTGTTCGCGACGCGGTCGCAGATCGCGCCCGCCGTGCCAAGGCGACTGATAGTCTCGAAGATGCGCGCAAGAGGGAACGATTGCTTACCGAAACGCTGGCGATTCACGAAGGGCAGAAGAGCACGATGACGTCGTTCTTCGGCGTCACTTCGCTGGCCGAGGTCGCCGGAAAGCTCCTGGACGTCGGCAAACGAAATGAACTGCAGGCTGACGTCGACGACGCGGAGAATGAAATTCGCGAAGCATTGCGCCTCTCCGATATCACTGAAGCCGAACGCATCCTCGATACTGCCGATCGACCAGCGCTGGAGGCAGAGCTTTTCGAGCTGAAGGCACGTTTCGACGACCAAGACAAGCGCTGTCACGAACTGTTCGCCACGCGAAGTCAGGCGATCGATCAGGTCGAGGCGATCGGAGGGGACTCGAAGGTCGCGGAGATCGAGGAGCGTCGCCGCACAACGTTGCTTGAAATCCAGGACGGCGCTGGACGCTACCTGCAACTGCGTGCTGGCACGGTCGCCATGGAGCAGGCGCTGCGCGCTTATCGCGAGCGCCATCGCAGCGCGATGATGATGCGCGCCTCCGCGGCATTTCGGACGGTCAGCCGCGGCGCCTACAGCGGGCTCGTGGCCCAGCCCAGCAAGGACGGCGAAACCTTGATCGCCCTGTCGGCGGGCGGCGGCTCAAAGTCGGCCGACGAATTATCGAAAGGTACGCGCTTTCAACTCTATCTGGCCTTGCGCGTGGCCGGCTACCACGAATTCGTCCGAGCGCGAAGCCCTGTGCCGTTCATCGCTGACGACATCATGGAGACGTTTGACGACTTCCGCGCCGAAGAAGCATTCCGGCTGTTTGCCGAGATGGCCGGCGTTGGACAAGTCGTCTACCTCACGCATCATCGTCACCTGTGCGAGATCGCGAAAAGGATCTGCCCAACGGTTCGTGTTCACGACCTCTCGGTCATCGTGGAGTCGCTCGGTGACGAGCAAACCGCCGCAGCTGGGTAACATCAATAATTGGACCGGGAGAAGGGTAAGTGAAGATCAAGTCCATTCATATGAAGAATTTTCGCTCATTCCACGAGTGCACGGTGGAGCTCGAGGAGTACACCGCCTTGGTCGGCGCGAACGGTTCTGGAAAATCAACTGTCTTGTGCGCGTTAAATATCTTCTTTCGCGAACAGGACGCCTCTTCCACCAATGTCATCGACCTGGATGAAGAAGATTTTCACAACCGCAATACGCGAGACCCAATCGAAATTACGGTGACGTTTGATGATCTGTCTGAAGCTGCAAAAACTGATTTCGCAGAATACGTCCGCCATGACGTCTTGATCGTCACCGCCAGAGCGGAGTTCAACCCGGACACGAAAATCGCATCGGTCCGCCAGTTTGGACAAAGGAGTGCGATGCCCGATTTTGCGCCGTTCTTTAAGGCGTACAACGACGGCAGGCCGGCGGGAGAATGTAGGGCACTCTATGAGCAACTGCTCGGCAAGTATGGCGCGGACCTGCCCAAACCAGGCGCCAAGGATGCAATGCGAGATGCGCTACGCGCCTATGAGGAGGCTCATCCGGAGAGTTGCGAGCTTATCCCGAGCGAGGATCAATTTTATGGATTCAGCAAGGGCGCCAATCGTCTGTCTCGCCACGTCCAATGGATTTATCTGCCGGCGATTAAAGACGCGACGAAGGAGAACGTGGAGGCGAAGAACACCGCGCTTGGAAAAATTCTTGCCAGAACCGTTCGAGCCAAAGTCAATTTCGGCGACGAAATCAGCAAGCTCAAAGAAGAAACCCGGGACCGGTATCGCTTGCTGCTCGATGCGCAGCAGGGCGCACTGGCGGAAATCTCCAAGTCGCTTAGTGAACGGCTCGCTCACTTCGCCCACCCAGAGGCGACCGCCAGACTGGCCTGGATGGAGGACGTCAAGAAGTCGGTACAGATAGACGAGCCGATGGCGCGATTATTTGCTGGTGAAGGCAATTTTGAAGGCGAACTGGCGCGCTTTGGTCACGGGCTGCAGAGATCGTATCTCCTCGCCCTCCTTCAAGAACTGGCAACAGCCGACGATGCATCGGCTCCGACCCTTCTTCTCGCCATCGAGGAGCCCGAGCTGTTTCAGCATCCGCCGCAAGCGCGCTATCTGGCCGATGTGCTCCATCAACTTTGTGCCGGTAATGCACAGATCGTGGTCTCCAGCCACAGCCCATACTTTGTTTCTGGCAGGCAGTTCGAATGCGTGCGGATGGTGCGACGGGACGTCGCTGCCAAGCGCTCGAACATCACATCACTCGAGTTTCAAAAGCTCGCGGACCGAATCAGTGCGGTTACCGGCGAAAAGCCGGAAAAGCCCTCCGCCCGGATGGCGCGTCTTCATCAGGCACTGCAGCCCCACCTGACGGAGATGTTCTTCGCGCCCCGCGTGGTTTTCGTTGAAGGCCTTGAGGATGTCGCCTATCTCACGTCCTGGCTCGTTCTGACCGATCGCTGGAATGATTTTCGCCGTTTCGGCGCTCATTTCATTCCCGTCAATGGAAAGGGCTATTTGTTGGAACCGCTTATCGTCGCAGAGGAGTTGGCCATTCCCAGCCTTGCAATCTTTGACGCTGATGGTGACAAGACCAGTGCAAACGAGCGGCCCAAGCACGAAGCCGATAACCGTAACCTTCTGACGCTTATGGGCGGCAATGCAGGAGACCCATTTCCGGCGACCGTTGTCTGGCATGATCGGTTTGTTCAGTGGCCCATCAATTTGGGCGCGACACTCCGGTCAGAAGTCGACGGGGTGATCTGGGATAAAACGTTCGGCCAGGTAACGAAGGCGCTCGGGAATCCCGCCGGCAGCTTCTCCAAGAACCCCGTCCACATCGCAATGCATCTCGAAAGTCTAGCGAAGGAGAACGCTGTGCCGGCGAGCCTTGAGAAACTGGTTGGCCACATCCTCACATTTGCTCAAGGGCAGGTGTAACAATCGCAAGCCTAACGAAGACATCGGAGAGCGGCATGTCAGCCCCACGCTGGAAAGGAGGCTTTAGGCCAATGGCTCATAGAAGCGGTATTGGCATTTTACTAGAGAAACGGCCCCGCCTTTCGGCGAGGCCGCTACGTCGGGCCGTCAATCCCGGCTGGGGCGGGACCAGATGAGCTGGAGACCTTCCTGGCCTTCCACCTCGATCAGGGTGGCGTAGATCGGAGCCGGGAAGCTCGGATCGTCGAGCTTGACCGAGAGGTAGTCGCGCTCGGTGTCCCTGGCGGTCTTCTGCCAGGCCGCTCCCAGCTCGACGTTACCGGCGAAGATGCGGAAGTGCGGTCCCTTGTCGGAGGGGTTCTCGACCCGAACCAGCTTGGCCTTGGCATTGAGCGCGAGGGTGCGAACCGTGCCGGTGAAGCCGTTGCCGGTCGAAGTGAAGGTGCCGACGGTCGCCATTGTCGTGTCCTTTCAGTTTCCCGGGCCGCCCATCGCGGCCTCGATGGCTGGCGACAGACCGGAGGCGATCGACCCGCAC
>RXJC01000497.1 GCA_003963435.1 Bradyrhizobiaceae bacterium
GCTGAACGTGCTGGTCGCGCACGGCCTGTTCGATCTCGCCACGCCCTATTTCGGAACGAAGCGGGTGCTCGATCAGATGCCGGCCTTCGCCACGCGACGCGTGAAGTTCGTGGTCTATCCCGGCGGCCACATGTTCTATTCGCAGGGCGGCTCGCGGCAGGCGTTTCGCAGCGAGGTCGAGCAGTTAGTTAGGGAATAGGCCGCCGTTTGCGCGGCTTGTACCTGCGCTCGATCTCCTTCGCGAGAACGTTCCCCGGCTTCACATGCGCGCCCGCGATCCAGATGTCGCTGACCTTGCCGCGCGCGTTGCGGATCCGGCGGACGGCTTCGCCGTGGCTGGCATAGCCGGCGCCCCAGACGATCCTGCCGGTGTCGCGGCCGGTGACCTCGATCTCGGTGGCATCCATGAACGGGTTGTTGAACTGCGGATTGGCGACGAGCACGCGGTTGCCCAACGGCACGAAATCGCTTGCGCCCCAGATCGTCCACCAGCGGCCGGTCCAGTCGCGCAGGCGACGGTCGGGCGCGCCGCGGCTTTTGAATACGCGCAGGATCTGCATGGCGCCGTCCATCCAGAACGGTGCAGCGCCGTCGAGCGAATTACTGAGGATGCTGATCGCGAGCTCGCAGGCGGGGATCGAGCAAGTGCGCGAGATGTAGCCCTGAAAGCCGCCGCCATGGCCGAACCAGTCCCAATCGTCGGTCTTGCCGGCGTTGACGCCGAGACCGTAATAAGCCTCGAAGGTCTGCGGAATGCGCCATTGATGCCGCGTCATCTCGCGGCGGCTCGCAACCGACAGCACGCTCTTCCTCGCGTTGGGTGCAAGCTGGTTGAAGAAGCGCGCGGTGTCGCCGGCGGTGGCGGCAAAGCCGGTGGCGGACGCCATAGCATGAGTGCGATTGTCGCCGGGGATCACGCCGCGCTGGCCCAGCGGCACGCATCGCGTGTGGCCGCGCGCGAGCAATGCTCCCCTGGGCAGCGGCGCGTCCGGCTCGGTCTCGCGCAGGCCCGCAGGCTCGATGATCTCGCGCTTGATCCAGACGGGGTAGGGCTCCTTCGTCACGGCTTCGATCACCAGGCCCATCAGGCCAAAGCCGTGATTGGAATATTTGAAGCGCGTAGCGGGCTCGATCGCAGTCGGCTGCTTTAGCTCCGCCATCAGCTCCTTTGCGTTCAGATAGGTGCGGTTGTCGGTGAACTGACCGGAATCGACGCCGTCGCGCGTCAGCCCGCCACTGTGCGAGAGCGCCTGCGTGATCGTCGTCTCGGCAATTTGCGGATGCAGGCCGCGGACATATTGGCCGACGGGATCATCGAGCCGGAGCTTGCGCTGCTCGCGCAGCTTCATGATGCCGGCGGAGGTGAAGCTCTTGGAATGCGAGGCGATACGGAAGCGGTGGCGAGGGGTGAGCTTTTCGCCGGTGTCGAGATTGGCGAGCCCGAATGCATGTTCGGCGACCACTTCGCCGCGATGGGAAAAGGCGAGCAAGACGCCAGGCTGCTGGATTGTGGTCTGCTGGAATTCGATCCAGGAGCTGATGTAGTCGATCGCGGATCGCAGCCACGGGTCCATTGCGCTACCAATTTGCTGGGGGGAGATTTGGTGCGCAAAGCTAGCCGAGAAAGCAGAACGGGCACAACCCCTGGGGTTGTGCCCGCTCGCGTCGTTCGAAGATGCGTTGTCGTTAGTAGACCAGCGTTGCGCCGGTCGGCTTGTCGAGCGCGGCCGCAAGCGAGCGATATTCGGAGCTGTCGGTGCCGGCGAGCGAGGCGATCTTGTTCAGATGGTACTGCGCCTGTTCGCGGTTGCCCTGCTCGAGCTGCCAGAGGCCGTAATACTGCCAGGTGCGGACGTGGTTCGGATCGTCCTTCAGCGCCAGCTCATAATAGACCTTCGACGACTGGTAGTCGCCGAGCTTGCGATAGGAATAGCCGATCAGGTTGGCGACGTCGGCGACGTCGTCGCGCTTGAGCGACTTCAGCTGGCCGATCGCGCCGGTGTAGTCGTGGTTGTCGTAGATCGCGGTGTAGGCGGTGCGGTAGGCCGCGAGGAATTTGGGATCAGTGACCGAGGAGCTCTTCTTCTTGCCCTTCTTGGAGGACGAGTCCGACTTCGGCGGCGAGGAGGGCTCGTCGCTGCCGGCGGCATAGGCGCTGGACAGCACCGGTGCGACCGCCAGCGACATGGCGACCAGTCCCGGCACGACAAGCATTGAGAGTCTGCGCATTGAAGTTCTCCCGTATGAAACGTGGCGATCCTACACGATTGCCTGAAGACCGGAACACCCGTCCGGCAAAAACATTCCCGCATCGCACGATCCATTCAGCCCGGCGCAGATGACAAACTTGTCATCGAGATGAACGGAAGCCTGCAATCGGCTTCAGATCGGGTTCAGTGCGCTGCTCCTAGGCTCGCCCTACGATCGAAGGGATGGCGAGAGGGTGCCGCCTGAAGATCCTTCAAAAGAGGAGACCCACCATGCTGAAGACCATTTCCGCAGCCTTGCTCGCAGCTTCCGTGATCGCAGCCCCGGCCTTCGCCGCCGAGGCGGGCAAGACCACCACGACGGCCCCGGTGATCAAGGCGGACCAGAGCCAGACCAAGACCTCGACCACCGCCGCCAAGCCCGAGGCCGGCGTCAAGGCCGACACCAAGGCCGCCGACGTCAAGGCGGATACCAAGTCGAAGGCGATGAACGCCAACGCGGCCGTGACGCCGGACGAGCACAAGACGGTGCGCACGCATCGCCATCACCACAAGCATCTGTCGGCCAAGAAGTCGCAGAAGATGCAGCCGGATCTGACCAAGCCGGCGACGAGCGAGAAGCGCAGCTAACGACTGATCCTGCGCGCGGCGGCTTCCAAGCATTGCCCGCCGCCGCGTCAGGGCTTCAGGCCCAGCCTGCCGTCTCGGCGCCTTGCGCGCAAGCGCAAGACGCCGGCGGCGGGACGGTGCGTTGATCGCAGCGCGCCGCGAACGCCAATTCCCTTTGCGTAATCTAGCGGTTAGAACGTCTTCGAGTCTGATCGAGCGGAGAGCGTGACCTGTGGGGCGATTGGCGAAAACCAGCGTGCGCCTGGCGATAGTTCTGGCCCTGCCGCTGGCGCTTGCGGCTTGTTTCGGCAGCGACAGTGACCGTCCGACCTTCATGGGCGGGAGCCAGGCCGGCGGGCCGCAGCCGTTTCCCGACAATTTCCGCAGCGACACGCTGGCGCTGATGCGCACCTATCTGAACAATCCCGTGGGCGTGCGCGAGGCCAGCATGGCCGAGCCGGTCCAGCGCGAGGTCGGCGGTCGTCAGTTCTATGTGAGCTGCCTGCATTTCACCCCGCGCGAGAGCGACGGCAGCTACAAGGCGATGCGGGAGCGCGCGGTGATCTTCGTCAACGGACGAGCGGACCGGGTCGTCGAGCGGACCAGCGAGCTCTGCGCCGGCGCGGTTTACGCACCCTTTCCGGAACTCGAAAAGATGACGCGGTAGCGCAAAGCCCGCCTTCATCGCTCCCTGCTAGAACGATGCGTGCCGGAGCTTGCTGGATCACATTTCGGGGAGCTTTGAACGGGGCGGTGGCGCCTTGCGACAAATCGTTACGGCAGGCCTTGTGCGGACGAAAAAGCGGGCCACGTGACGGAACAAAATCGCGATGTTGCCGCTCCGTCACAGTAACGAACGATCAACGTTCCGGCATCGCCGCGAAGCAACCCAATTCACGCCACGTTGTTTCCTGAGTGTCGTAAATGAAAGAACGGGGATGATCATGAAATCGATTTTGCTGGGTGCAGCCGCTCTGCTTGCGCTGGCCGCGCCGGCTGCAGCCGCGGACATGCAGCCGCGCACCTACACCAAGGCGCCGGCCTATACGCCGCCGCAGGTGATCTACAACTGGACCGGTTTCTACATCGGCGGCCATGTCGGCGGCGCGTTCGCCGGCGACAACGCCTTCCAGTCCAGCGACGCCCGCTTCCTGGGCGGCGTGCAGGGCGGCTTCGACTACCAGTTCGCGCCCAACTGGGTGGTGGGTATTGAGGCCCAATATTCCTGGCTGCCGACCAACAACAACGGTGTCACGTTCCCGCTGGGCACACAGGTGACCTCCAACACCGACCAGCTCGGGTCGGTGACCGGCCGCATCGGCTACACTTGGGGACCGACGCTGCTCTACGCCAAGGGCGGTTATGCCTGGCGTAACAACGGTCTCGGCGTCAACATCGCCGGCGTGCCACAGGCCTTCACGACCACTGGCAACAGCAAGGACGGCTACACCGTCGGCGCCGGCCTCGAATACATGTTCGCGCCGAACTGGTCGGCCAAGGCCGAATACCAGTACTATAATTTCGGCAGCACCACCTTCACCTCCGGTCCGGCCGACATCGTCGGCGTTCGCGGCCGGGAGGACGAGCATACCGTCAAGGTCGGTGTGAATTACCGCTTCGGCTGGGGCGGTCAGCCAGCCTCGCGCTACTGACCCGTCTTACCTGCGACCATCTCTGACAAAGGCCGGCTCCGCCGGCCTTTCGTTTGTCGACCGCCGCCCGCGCCGGCCCGCACGGCATTTGCAATGCGTGAACCATTTGGCGCGTCATTTGCAGGCAAACGTTTCGGCGCGCGCCTTCTCATGCGCGTCATGGGACTTGGGTAAAGCAAAAATAATTTTTGCCGCTTACGGAACTCGCGCTCCGGAAAGCGTTATATGAGAATGACCGGGCTGGTGGGACGACGGACATGCGTATCTTGGTGTCGGCAGTGGTGCTCTCGTGCTTCTTCTGCCTGCCGTGCTCTGCACAGACAATCCTCAAATCCGAGCCTCTGATGCTGGCACCTTACGAGGTGGCTTTCGTCAAGGACGCCTCCTGTCCGTCCGGCAAGGTGCTGAAGGTTACCGGCGCGATCCGAGGGCTGCATCGCCGCAAGGCTTGCGTGCCCATGCCGGGCGAGCAGGCCTCGCTGGCCGCCGCGACGCCCTGACCCGCTTGCGGCTTCCGCCGGCAGAAGCTCAGGAATTCAGCTGGAGCTCCATCCTGGACTGGCGTTCGGCCTCGGCCTTGTTCTTGGCGGGGTCCTCGCCTTGGGCGGCTCGGCAGGGCTTGATCTCGTAATCATTATCGAGCACCCGGCGCGGCCCTGGACAGTCTTCGTCCGCGCTGACGTCCACGACCAAGCCGCTCCGCTGTGCGAGCTTCCAGACGTCGGATTCGCTCGGATAGGCCTTGCTGATCTGAGCGTCGTTGCAGAACAAGGCGTAGGGCATTGGTCCCGCTCCCGGAAAGCCCGTTAACGAGTTTGCGCGTAACCGGTTCCGATCTGCCTCCAATCACGGGGCCGTGATCAACTGGAGCCGGGCCCTGAGTCCTTAACGAGTCCTGAATCGGGAAAAAAAGAATCCCTGGGACTCGTTCGGCGGAATCAGCGGATGTTTTCCGCCATGACGAGCGACCTGAAGACCTCCTGCGGGCACATGCTCCTGCCGCTGACGCTGGCGCTATTCGGCGCCTGCGCTGCCAATCTTTGGCTGGTGTGGTCTTGGTTGTAGGTACGGTTGCAGGTACAATTGTAGGTCTGGATCTGACGGGCCGGCCTACTTTTTGACCATTGGGCCGGAGGCATCGCGGATGGCGGCGCGTAATCTGGTCAGGGTTTCGGCACAATATTCCTCCCGCTCGCGCTCGAACCGCTCCTGATGCTTGCGGAAATTGGCGATGCGGGCCTGCATCTCGGTGCGGAAATCACCGATCGCCCGGGGCGGCGGCGGGAGAGGCGGGGACGGTACGGGAGCTTTCTCCAGCTTGATCTCGAGGGCCACGGTTTCCACCGCGACAATCTCCGTGGTGACGGTCGGTGCAGCCGGGATCCTCTCCGGCTGCAGGACATCATCCTTTCTGCCGGTTACCGATTGGACGAAGGCCAGTGTCTGCGCGATCAGCGCGTCGCGTTCCCTGATCCATTTCATGATCCACCTCAGCCGCCCTCATTCCAGCAAAGGGGCTGCGCCGAATCAAGACGGTTGACAAGGGATTGCATATTTTTCCCGGTCCCCCGAAACTGGATGAATGGATTCC
Source organism: Bradyrhizobiaceae bacterium (assembly GCA_003963435.1). Taxonomy (GTDB): domain Bacteria; phylum Pseudomonadota; class Alphaproteobacteria; order Rhizobiales; family Xanthobacteraceae; genus Bradyrhizobium. Next base: position 6,060 of record RXJC01000497.1, read on the forward strand.
GAAACAGAACGTTCGAGCGGAGCGGAGGGCCTGAGGCTCATCCGGGCGTTCCTGTCGCTGCCGCCCGACAAGCGGGCGGAGGTGATCGCGTTCGTGGAGGAGTTGGCGCGTACCCATGGCCGGCCCGAGGAGGGCGCGCAGGCATCGCCAAGGTGAGCGCTAGCGTTCTCGCGGGTTGACGTTGGGTTCGAACGGGGCGCCCACGACCCGAACCGGTGTCCGGGGGATTTCGATCGTCGCTCGCTCGGCGACCAGCCTTTCGGGCGGCGGTCCCAGTGCCGGCTCAAGCAGCGTCAATGTCCCGGCGACGACGCCACAGCACAGCGTCACCGTCGCCAGCAGAAACATGTTTCGATTTTCTTCCCTGATCCGCATGGGGTCAGAACGAACGACGCAGGTCGTTGGTTCCGGTCCTATGCTCCGGCAGCGCATGTCGGCGGTGCCGATACCGTTTACAGCGTCAGCAGAAATGCCATTGCGATTGCAAACAGCACGGCTGTCATGACGACGGCCGTCACCGCGCCGGCGACGATGCTGGCTTTCTCTTTGGCGGTAGCGGAGCGCATTACGTGCGCATGCTACCTGATGTTGAACTCCGATCCAATCTGTGGTCAGTAGCCGCGCCCGCGATGCGCGCGGCCAATCTCCGTTCCCGAAGGTCGCTCCATGAATGAGGACGTCAGCGACGGTTGGGCCGCGTCCGCGGCCGCATGGATCGTCGAGCAAGGACAGGACGGCGATTACGGCCGCCGCTTCGTGCTCGATGCGCCGATGCGGGCACGGATCGAAGGCCGCGGCTTCCGCAATGCGCTCGATGTCGGATGCGGGGAAGGGCGCTTCTCCCGCATCATGCAGCGCGCCGGCATCCGCACCACAGGCATCGATCCGACGGAGGCGCTGCTGGCGCGCGCCAGGGAGCTGGACCCGAGCGGCGACTATCGGCTCGGCCGCGCCGAGACCACGGATTTCGAGGCCTGCTATGACCTCGTCGTCAGCTATCTCAGCCTGATCGACATGCCCGATCTCGCTGCGGCGATCGCGCGGATGGTGGCGGCGCTGCGGCCGGGCGGCACGCTGCTGATCGCCAACCTGACCAGCTTCATCACCGCCGGCCCACCCGCCGGCTGGACGCGCGACCATGAGGGTGCCCTGCACTTCACCATCGATCACTACATGGACGAACGGCCGATCTGGATGAGCTGGCGCGGCATCCGGATCCAGAACTGGCATCGTCCGCTCAGCACCTACATGACGCTGCTGCTCGATCACGGTCTCCAGCTGCGCCTGTTCAGCGAGCCCCAGCCGACGGGCGGCAGCCCTGAGCAAATCGCCCGGCATCGCCGCGTGCCCTACTTCCACATCATGGAGTGGCAGAAGCCGGGTTGAGCCGATTGCTGTGGCGTAGACTTGCGACATGATTTGAGGCTCGCCGATGATCTCCAAGCGTCCACCCGTGCTCGCCCACCAACGCTTCGTGGCCGACCGCGACAATTTCGCAGGGCTCGATCTCGCCGCACGGTTCGAGCGGATCGAGCGGACCAATCTCTGGGGCGCTGCCGGCTCGGTGTCGGGCCTCGGCTCGGAGGACATTGCCACTGCCGCCATCCGGGAGGCGCTTCCGCTCCTGGTGCGGCGGCTCGGCGCGCGCTCGCTGCTCGATGCGCCCTGCGGTGATGCGGGCTGGATCGGCCGCGTCAAGCTCGATGCCGACTACACCGGCGTCGACATCGTGCCCTCGCTGGTCGCCGCCAACAACCGCCGTGTGGCCGGCGGCGAGCTGGCCGGCCGATTCCTGGTCGCCGACATCACGCGCGACGCGCTGCCGCGCGCCGACCTGATCTTGTGCCGGGACTGCCTGGTGCATCTGAGTTTTCAGAATATCGCCCGCGTCACCGCGCGCTTTCGCGAGAGCGGCGCGCAATATCTGCTGGTCACGACGTTTCCGGAATGGCAGGACAATTGCGATTGCGAGGATGGCGACTGGCGCGCGCTTAACATGACCAAGGCGCCGTTCGCCTGGCCCGCGCCGCGCGCGTTGATCGACGAGCGCTGCGAGGAGGGCGATGGCGGCTGGCGCGACAAGAGCCTCGGGCTCTGGCGGCTGGATGAATTGCCGGATCGCGCGGACATGGCCACGGATGTGTGACGGCTCCTGGCACGACGTCCATTGCACACCGGATCGCACCGGCGATAGAGTTCGGGTTGCGTGAAGCGACCTCCTCCCGCATGCCGGAGCCCAGCATGAGCGTACGTGCCGTTTTGGCCGCGTTGTCGATCGCCTGCAGCACGCCGGCGCTGGCGCAGCAGGACGGGGCGGCGCTCTATGCCGCGCATTGCGCGCAATGCCACGATAGTGATGCGCAGACCCGCGTGCCGGGCCGCGCCGCTCTGCAGGCGATGTCGTACGATCATGTGCTGGGGACGTTGACCACAGGCAGCATGGCGGCGATGGTCAAGGACCGCAGCGACGCCGAGCGCCGCGCGATCGCGTCCTTCGTCACCGGCAAGACGGCGACGAGCGGCATGGCAGCTGATGCCGAGGGCCACTGCGCGCAGCCGGTGAGTGGCTTTCCGCAAGCCTTGGACGGTCCGCGCTGGAACGGATGGGGTGTCGACGTCGGCAACAGCCGCTTCCAGCCGGCCGACATGGCCGGGCTCACCGCGGCGCAGGTGCCGCATTTGCGGTTGAAATGGGCTTACGCCTTTCCCGGCGCCTCGGTGTCGTTTGCGCCGCCCACCATCGTCGGCGGGATGCTGTATATCGGCGGCACCGATCGCAAGGTGCATGCGCTCGACGCCAGAAGCGGCTGCACGTTGTGGACATTGGCGATCGATGCGGCGGTGCGCGCCGCCATCAGCTTTGCACAGCTTCCGGGCTCGGATCAGTATGCGATCTTCTTCGGAGACCTGCGCGCCAACGCCTATGCGGTGAACGCGCTGACCGGTGCGCTGATCTGGAAGACGAAGGTGGAGCAGCATGCGGCGGCCCGCATCACCGGCGCGCCGACGCTCCATTCCGGCGTGCTCTACGTGCCGGTATCCTCGATCGAGGAAGCCGCCGGCTCGCAAGCCTCTTACGAATGCTGCACCTTCCGCGGCAGCGTGGTGGCGCTGGACGCCGCCACCGGCAAGACGATCTGGCAGGCCTACACGATTCCGGAGGTCCCGCATCCGACCAGCAAGAATGCCCGGGGCACGCAGCTCTTCGGCCCGTCGGGTGCTGCGATCTGGTCTGCGCCGACGATCGATGCCAAGCGCAACGCCGTCTATGTCGCGACCAGCAATTCCTATTCGAACCCGCCGGCCACGACCGCCGATGCGGTCCTGGCGTTCGAGCTCGGGACCGGGAAGCTGCTCTGGAAGCAGCAGGCGACACCCAAGGATGCCTTCGTCGTCGCGTGCTTCAGTGCAGACAGGACCAATTGCCCCGACGAGCCTGGGCCCGATCACGATTTCGGCCAGTCGCCGATCCTCGTGACCTTGCGTGACGGCCGGCGCGTGCTCGTCATTGCGCAGAAATCCGGCGTCGTGCACGCGCTCGATCCCGACGAGGGCGGCAAGATCCTGTGGCAGACGCGGATCGGGAAGGGCGGTTCGCTCGGCGGCAGCGAATGGGGCTCGGCCGCGGACGGCGAGCGCGTCTATGTCGCCAATTCCGACGTGCGCTTCACGCGCGACGGCACGCGGCAACTCGATTCCACACAAGGCGGCGGCCTGTTCGGCCTTGATCTCGCCAGCGGCAAGGTTGCGATGGAAGTGCCGCCGGTCGCCTGCGGCGATCGCCTCCAATGCAGCCCCGCGCTGTCGGCGGCGGTGAGCCTGATCCCGGGCGTCGTGTTCTCGGGCGGCGTCAGCGGCTTCCTGCGCGCCTACGCCACCGACGGCAAGCTGCTCTGGGAGTTCGACACCGCGCGCGATTTCAAGGCCGTGAACGGCGTCCCCGCCCATGGCGGTGCCATCGACGGCCCCGGCCCGGTCATCGCAGGCGGCATGCTCTACACCAATTCCGGCTACGGCCAATGGAGCGGCGTCGCCGGCAATGTGCTGCTGGCGTTCGATGTCGGGACGGAGTGAAAGCTCGAGAAGAGAGCCATCGATGATCGAGGCCGGATGTAGCTGCGGTGCGCTATCGCTTCCTGGACCATCGCGCCTCGTCGTCGCCTGTCATTGTCTCAATTGTCAGCGCCGAACCGGCGCGCCGTTCGGTATCGGTGCGCGCGCTGCCTTGATGTCACATCAAAAGCTTGTTCGAGCGTCCGGCGCATCTATCCCCACCAAAGTCATAGTGAGAATGATCACCGATGGCTCGACTTGGACTCCGTTTCGCTATGCTCGTCGCCGCCCGCGGGCTCGGTAGCTCTGCGGCCGTCGCGGCCGACATGGCAACGAAAGCGGCCGAGCATCAGATTTTCAAACGGTGATTTCGTCAAGCTACGAGGATTGACGGCCGCAGCCCGCCTCTTGGGGTTGGTCAACCTGTTGTTCCCACAGTGCGTCTTGCAACCCAACCCAGAGTCGAGCCTTGAATGATGATGCTGAACAGAACGACCGCATAGGTTGAGGCGAGTATCGCGGTCCTGGCTGGACTATCCGGCAGTGACAACGCAAGGGCAACCGAGATACCGCCACGCACACCTGCCCAGGTCAGGAAAGGCGCGTTTCGCAAGGAGAGCAGCCGTGTCCATCCGAACAAGAACGGTTGGACGCCAACTGAGGCAAACCGGGCGAAAAGGACGATCGGTACAGTTGCTGCCGCGATGCCAAAGCTGCGGAGATCAAAGCGGAGGATGAGTGTCTCGAGCCCGATGAGGAGAAAGAGGACCGAGTTGAGAATTTCGTCAATGAGCGTCCAAAGCGCGAAGAGATAGCCTTGAGTCCGCTCACTCATTGCATATCGCGGTCCGCGGTCTCCGATAAGAAGACCCGCCGTAACCATAGAAAGCGGTCCGCTGACGTGCAAATGAAGAGCGACCGCGTAAGTTCCGGTCACGAGGGCCAGGGAGATCAGAACCTCGATGGCATAGTCGTCAATAAGTCGCATCGCGCGATACGCGACATAACCGGTCATCAACCCCAGTACGATCCCGCCACCAGCCTCCCGAATCAGCAGCTCTGCGACGTCAGCAGTCGAAACTTGCGCTCCGTCGCCCGAGCTCGCGAAGCGAAGCAGGATCGTGAACAGGACAATCCCCACGCCGTCATTGAACAACGCTTCGCCTTCAGTCTCGATCTGTAGCTCTTTAGGTACGTTGGTGTTGCGGAGTGTGCTGAGGACAGCCACAGGATCCGTCGGGCTGATCAATGCGCCGAAGACGAACGCCCAGGCGAGCGGGACGGGTAAGTTCATGAGACTGCAGATAAGCCAGAACATCATGCCGACGAGAGCAGTCGAGATCAGCGTGCCAAAAACGGCCAGAAGAAAGACCGGAACCGCGCGGCTTCTGAGCGTTTCAAGGTCCACGTGCAGGGCACCGGCGAACAGAAGAAATGCAAGCATTCCGTTCACGACGACTTCGGCAAAGTCGATCTGTCGGAGTCCATCGGCAAGCTGGTCAAGCAGTTGAACCGATGGAATCGCCGCATCCAGGGCGATGAGAAGCAGAGACGTGAGGACGCTCATCACAAGAAGTCCAACGCTGCGGGAGAGCGGCAGGAATTTGTGGTTGAGCCAGCCGAAGGCTGCAGACAATGTAAGCAGAACGGCAGCAATATCCATCAGTGAAAGCACAGCAAGTTCCATCTGTTCTGGCGAGAGTGCCGGCGCATTTCGTTCGAGGACACTGTGCGCGTCAGCTTCTATGCATGCATCTGCGGCGAATGATCGCGATGACAGCTATCGGTCTCCGCGTTCACTTCGCATTCATCGGCCAGACATAGAAAGCGAACCGGGGCGTACGACAAGGAAAAATCATGAAGAAACTCGCCTATGTTTTGGCCGCTGCTGCTTTGCTCGCGGGGACTCAATTCCTGGTTCCTGCGAATGCGATGACGGCGCCTCCGGTCGGCGCAGCGGCAGCATCCGAGACGATGCAGGTCGGCTACCACTATCATCATCATCATCGGAAGGTTTGCACGGTGCGGACCATCGTCAAGCGCGGCTATCACGGTCGGCGTATCGTCAAGCACGTGCGTGTCTGCCGATACCGATAGCCGTCAGCTAACAGGGGCCGCCCCCTGCGGCGGCCCTCTCATATTGCAGCGCTGACTTCATGTCTTAAATCGGGAACCTGGCCTACATCGGAAGCTGACGATTGAGATCCCGGGAAAAGCGCCGAGCTGCGATCTTGAGCGCCGCGCCAACGAAGCGAAGAGCAGCATGCCGAGCAAGACGAGCGCTGAGGCCATATCCATGATGAGACGATCTCCGGCTTAGTCCGGTCCTCATAACGCGAGCCGAATGGCCAGATCAAAGCTCGATGATTTCCGGTCAAGCAATCGCATACGCTGAGAGCAGCAGGCATGTGAGGTACACGCATGTGAGGGCGATGCCCGCGATTCTGGCCGTGCGGGCATCCAAGCGCGAAGTCGTTCGCGTCGCGAGCTTCGGCAGCTTCTCGTAGCTTGCAAAGAGCTGGCGACCAGCGCGTCCTCGGAAAAGTACGTTTCTCATCTGTGCCTCCAAGCGAGCTTGCCGTGCTGGGGATACGGATCGCAGCGCCGGGGAGACGACGTATGCTCCGGGCGCGGATTCGCTTTGTTGTCCATCCACTCCGGGAACGATAGTCAGCGCCGCCCAATGGGGCAGTCAGGAGGATCAACTTGATCCGTCGGGAAAAACCTGACTTTGGCTCGGCCGAGCCGTCCGCCGAGCTCGGTTCAAGCCTGATCGGCACTCTTCGCGGGATGGCCCAACCACCCGAGTGCAACACCATACCGGACGATGTCAGCGCGCGTGAAAAGCCCGAGCTTTTCTACGGCCCTGGCCTTGTAGGTTTCAACGGTCTTGATGCTGATGCTGAGTTGATTGGCGATTTCCTTGTTGCTGAAGCCTTGCGCGATCAGTCTGAGAACCTCGCTCTCTCGTGGCGTCAGCTCGCTGGTTGCTGGAGTGCCCGAAGACGAATGGGCGCCGTGCGAGGATGGAAGCGCTTTCTCCGCTATAGCGGGATCCAGATACAGTCCGCCTCCGGCTATCGCGCGAACTGCGCGCTCGAGCTCGTCGGCCGCTGAGCGCTTCAGCAGATATCCACGGGCTCCCGCCTGCAGCATGGGCTGGACGTAGGCGTGATCCTCGTGAACGGTCAAAGCCAGCAGACGAACCTGCGGCATCTGAGCCGCCAACCTACGAGCGACTTCCAGGCCGCTGACTCCCGGAAGCGAGATGTCCAGGATAGCGATGTCGGGTGTGGTTTGTTGAATGACGTCGAGTGCAGTCTGTCCGTCAGTCGCTTCGCCGACGATCTCGATATCCTCCACGTCCTGAAGCAGCGCTTTCATCCCGGCCAGAACAAGCGGATGATCGTCAGTCAACGTGATCCGGATCGGGCACATAGCCCATCTCCTCTGTTGGCACCGGAATCCTCATGAAAAGGGAGGTGCCGTGGCCGGGTTCAGATTCGATCGCCAGAGATCCGCCCAACAGTGTCAGGCGCTCCTCTATCACCGAAAGGCCCAGCTTTGAGTGACGGCTGTCGCCTTGCGAAAACCCTTGAAGGTCGAAGCCGTTCCCGTCGTCTTCGACGACGATCCTCAGCTCCGCTGTACGCCGGTCAATGACGACACTGATGTTTCGAGCGCGTGCGTGTTTCACCACGTTGTTGATGGCCTCCTGGACGGCGCGGTAGACGGCGATTTCGACATCTTGGCCCAATCGGTCCCTTCTGCCCAAGGGTTGATAATCAACGCTCAGCCCGAAGCGGCGCTGGATCTCCGCACAAAATGCTTCGAGCGCCTTGTAAAGCCCCAGATCGTCCAGAGCGGTCGGCCGCAGATCTGAGGCGACTTGATGGATGTCGCGTCCAATCCCTCTTGCAAGCCCTTGCAGCCAGTTGAGCTTCTCCAATCCAAGCTTGCGCTTTTGGCTCGCGCCGAGAAACGGTTCCAGACCCTTGAGGCCGAGGAGGAGACCGGTCACCGTTTGCCCGATCTGATCATGCAGCTCTCGCGCAATTCGGCGTCGCTCGTTTTCTTCCGCATCCGAAAGACGTCGGAGCAACTGCTGCCGTTCCAGCTCGGCTCGTTTGGTCTCATCAATATCCAGAATGACGCCGTAAACAACGTCCAGGTTCCGGTCATCCAGACGAGATAGGCGGCCGCTGGCCCGCAGCCATCTGCTGTTAGGGGAGGCGGTACGGAAATCAGCAATCGCGACGTTGCCCGAACGGCAACCGAGTAGCGACGACTCAAACTGCTGTTGATCGGCGGGATCGATGCTGCTCAGCATTCTGTCGATCGGGAGGCTCATATCGCCGTCGGAGCGCGAACCCTCGATCTGGAGCATTTCCCGAGCGCGGGGC
>RXJC01000097.1 GCA_003963435.1 Bradyrhizobiaceae bacterium
CTCGGCAGGCTTGGCGGCGGCCGGAGCCGCCGGCGTCACCTGCGGGACCGGATCGGGCCGCAGCGCCGGTGTCTCGCTGCTGCGCGGCTCGACCTTGGCGCTGCTGTCCGGCTTAACGTCGGCAGGCTTGACGTCAGCAGGCTTGGATTCGGCAGGCTTGGACTCGGCAGGCTTTTCGGGCTCGGCCTTCGCACTCTCAGGCTTGGCGGTCTCGGGCTTGGCCGTCCCAGTCTTGGGTTCACTCTTCTCGCTTGCGGGCGCCGCTGCGTCGACCTTCGGGGCTTCCTCGGTCCCGGGCTTGACGCGGCGCTTGCCCTTGCGTCCCTCGGGCGCAGCCTGCCCCTCGGGCCTCGCGCCATCCTCGGCCGGCCGCGCGGCGCGCTTGTGACGCGCACCTTCCGCAGCGGGAGCAGCGGCCTCGCCCTCAGGCTTAGCCTCAGGTTTGGCATCACGCGGGCGGCGACCTTGGTGCTCGGGATTGGTGCTCGCGTCCTTCTCCTTGGCGCCGTCCTTCTTGCCGTCCTTGGCCTGGAAGCGGGTGTCGGTGGCGCCGTTGGAGACGAGGTAGGAGGCGAGGATGCCCGCCATATCCGAGCTCGTGGTGTAGTGCTGGCGCAGGAAGCCCGGCAGCGAGCCCGGCGCCACGGACTTGAGAAGTCCGCGCGGGCTCTTGTGACACGCGTTGCAGGTCTGCGCGAAGATCTGGGACGGGGTTTTGCCGGCCTCGAGGTTGGTCGCCTGCGCAAATACCGGATCGGCCGCGCCGAAGCCGATCAGAAGCAGTACCGTCGCGAGGCTAAGCGCTCGGCTCGACATTCCCATCATCTCCATTGAATTCCGAGAGGTGCAGCCGGCCTCCGGCGCGGCGGCGGGTCACCTTTTAGCGGATTGAGCTGCGAATGGAAGCTGCCTCCGCGCGCAGAGATGTGATTAAGCGGTTTTGGAATATCCGCTCTGAATACAGCGCAATAGCGGGGCCGGGCCATCGCCCCCAGATTTGGATGCAAACGCATAGGATCCCGAGTGGGACCTGGGCGTCGGATGTGAAGGCCGGGTTAGTCGCATCTCTTCGGGTTCGCTCGAGAGGAAGGTGGCGATGGACCGATTGTTGCGTAGATTTCTGTCTCAATTCATCCGCCGCGGGTCGATGACGGTGACCAGCGCCAGCGGATCCAGGTTCACTGTCGGCGACGGTACCGGCGAGCCGGTCGCGGTGCGCTTCGTCACTGCGGAGGCGGAGCGGAAGATCCTCATCAATCCCGAGCTCGGGCTCGGCGAGGCCTATATGGACGGCGACTTCGTCGTCGAGCGCGGCACCATAGCTGATGCCCTCGCGATCCTGCTCGATCAACCCGACCTGTTGCCGCAATGGGCAAGACCCTGGTGGCATCTGCGCTACCTGACGCGGCACCTGAAGCAGTTCAATCCCCGCGTGCGCGCCCGTCACAACGTCGCGCATCACTACGATCTCGACGCCCGGCTCTATTCGCTCTTCCTGGATGGCGACAAGCAATATAGCTGCGCCTATTTCGAGACGCAGGACGCCACGCTCGACGACGCGCAGCTCGCCAAGAAACGGCACGTCGCCGCCAAGCTGCTCGTCAAGCCCGGCCAGCGCGTGCTCGACATCGGCTCGGGCTGGGGCGGGCTTGGGCTCTATCTCGCCGAGATCACGGACGCCGCCGTCACCGGCGTGACGTTGTCGACCGAACAGTTGCAGATCGCCAATGCGCGCGCGGCGGAAAAGGGCCTGTCCGGCTCGGCCCAATTCCTGCTCGAGGACTATCGCGACGTCGCCGGCCCGTTCGACCGCATCGTCTCGGTCGGCATGTTCGAGCATGTCGGCGCCCGCTTCTACGACACCTATTTTCAGCGCTGCGCCGAGCTGCTCAGCGAGGACGGCATCATGCTGCTGCATTCGATCGGCCGTTCGCAAGGGCCAGACTCGACCAATCCCTGGATCGCCAAATACATCTTTCCCGGCGGCTACATCCCGGCCCTGTCGGAAGTGCTGCCGGCGATCGAGCGCGCCGGCCTTTTGGTCTGCGATATCGAGATCCTGCGCCTGCACTATGCGGAAACGCTGAAAGCCTGGCGGGAGCGCTTCATGGCCCGGCGCGAGGAGGCCGTGCAGCTCTATGACGAGCGCTTCGCCTTGATGTGGGAATTCTATCTGGCGGCCTGCGAGATGACGTTCCGCAAGCAGGCCATGATGAACTTCCAGATCCAATTGACCCGGCGCCAGGGCGTGGTGCCGATCACACGCGACTACTTGCCGCGCGAAGAAGCCCGGCTGCGAGCCCGTGAGAGCAAGGCCAGGCCGAGGCTCAAATTGGCAGGTGAATAGCCTTAATGGCGCAGGGTCGAAATTTGGAAGGACTGGTAAAGGGCGGTTAACGCCAGTTGCGCCCGCAATTCCAGCAGGATTGCGGGGGCGACAGGCTGGCGACGCACCTCGGGGCGTTCAGCGTGCTCCATGGCCGCAACCAGCCCCGACAGCCAAAGCCGGCTACCTGCCTCGCTTCGCCAAATCTGGTGCTGCCGTTCTGGCCGCATCGCCTGCCTCGTTCCCTGTTTTCGGACCGTGGGGGACAATCCCCTGCCCGGCCGCCTGTTCCGCTCGTACTCCCGAAAGAATCCGGGGAGATGTGATCCACTTCACACAAGTCTGGTCGGGCCTGGCTTAGACCGTCGCCATGAGCAAAGAGACCCGAACCTCATTTGACGTGCAGGACGACCTCCGCACCGATTATGCCCTGATCGCCACCGGCGTCGGGGCGGCTCTGGTTGCGCTGGTCTACCTCCTGCTGATCTGAAACGAGCCCAAAGCTCCGAACCGCGTGGCTTTCTGGCCCGCTTCTTCGATACGTCTGCGCGCGAAATCATTAGGTTCACGGTTTCAGGATATTTCCGTGGCGCGGTCGGGGCCGCTTTTGGGCCGCGCAAGTTCCGCAAAAATCCGTCAAGCGCGGCGCGTGCTGCGGCTGCTAATCATCCACCGCTTTTAAGATCGGTTGATAGCAGCGAGCTTTTGCTTCCGCTTTCGTCTGCGGCGGCGCTTTATCCCGGCCCCGCATCCGCCCAAGAAAATTTGCTAAGCACGTCCGACCATGGCCCTGACTGATTCGAACGTCCTCAAACTTGCGCCCGACGCCGGAACTCCCGCCTATCGGAGCGCGCCGCACAACATCGAGGCGGAGCAGAGCCTTCTGGGCGCGATTCTGGTCAACAACGATGCCTTTTACCGCGTCTCCGACTTCCTGGAGGCGAAGCATTTCTTCGAGCCGCTGCACCAGACCATCTTCGAGACCGCCGGCAGCCTGATTCGGATGGGCAAGATCGCGACGCCGGTGACGCTGAAGACGTTCCTGCCGGCCGACACCGATGTCGGCGGTATGACCATCGGGCAATATCTTGCGCGGCTCGCCGCCGAAGCGACCACCATCATCAACGCCCAGGACTACGGCCGCACCGTCTACGACCTGTCGCTGCGCCGCGACCTGATCGGCATCGGCGAGGACATGGTCAACGTCGCCTACGATGCGCCGGTCGACTTCCAGCCGCGGGCGCAGATCGAGGATGCCGAGCGCAAGCTCTACGAACTCGCCGAATCCGGCCGCTACGACGGCGGCTTCCAGAAATTCTCGCAGGCGCTGACGGTCGCGGTCGATCTCGCCGCCAAGGCGTTCCAGCGCGACGGCAAGCTGTCGGGCATCTCCACGGGCCTGCGCGACCTCGACACCAAGATGGGCGGCCTGCAGCACTCCGACCTCATCATCGTCGCGGGCCGTCCCGGCATGGGCAAGACCTCGCTGGCGACCAACATCGCCTACAACGTCGCGAAGGCCTATGTTCCCGAGCTCCAAGCCGACGGCACCATGAAGGCGGCCAATGGCGGCGTGATCGGCTTCTTCTCCTGCGAAATGTCGGCCGACCAGCTCGCCACCCGTATCGTGGCCGAGCGCACCGGCATTCCCTCGTCCCACATCCGCCGCGGTGGCATCACGGAGGCCGATTTCGAGAAGATCCGCGAGGTCTCGATCGAGCTGCAATCGCTGCCGTTCTATGTCGACGCCACCGGCGGTCTGTCGATCGCGCAGTTGATGGCGCGCGCGCGCCGGCTGAAGCGCCAGAAGGGCCTCGACCTGCTCGTGATCGACTACATCCAGCTGCTGTCAGGCTCGGGCAAGCGCGCCAGCGACAGCCGCGTGCAGGAAATCACCGAGATCACCACCAGCCTGAAGGCGCTGGCCAAGGAGCTCAACGTTCCCGTGATCGCGCTGTCGCAGCTGTCGCGCCAGGTGGAATCGCGCGACGACAAGCGTCCGCAGCTCTCGGACTTGCGTGAATCCGGCTCGATCGAGCAGGACGCCGACGTCGTGCTGTTCGTGTTCCGCGAGGAATATTACCTCGCCATGAAGGAGCCGCGCCCCGGCACCGAGGAACACGCCAAATGGCAGGCCGACATGGAGCGCACCGTCGGCCGCGCCGAAGTCATCATCGGCAAGCAGCGCCACGGTCCGACCGGCACGGTCGAGCTGCACTTCGATGCCTCGGTCACGCGCTTCGGCGACCTCGCGCATGACGGGCAGCTGCCGGAACGCAGCGAGTACTGATCTTCATCGCGCTCCAGAGTTCCGCGGGTTGAACCGCGCGGGTCTCTTGCGTAAAACGGCGCCATGACAATGGCGTCCGACCCGAAAATGAACCCGCAATCCGGCCTTCTCTCCGCGGAGGCCAATCAGGCTGCCGCGCTCGCCGCCTATGGCGGCATCTTGACCGTCGATCTCGACGCCATCATCGCCAATTGGCGCAAGCTGGAGAAGACGGCGGTGCCGGCCGAGTGCTCGGCGGTGATCAAGGCCGACGCCTATGGCTGCGGCGCCGCCGAGGTCGCGCGTGCGCTGAGCAAGGCCGGCTGCAAGACCTTCTTCGTCGCCACCATCGAAGAGGCGCGCAAGGTGCGGGCGGCCGTGCCGGAGCCCACGATCTACGTGCTCGGCGGCTATTTCCAGAACACCGGCGAGCACTACGCCAAGATCAATTGCCGTCCGGTGATCGGCGATCTCAACGAGCTCGCAGAATGGGACGTGTTCTGCCGCCGCACCGGCTGGACCGGCGGCGCGGCCATTCACATCGACACCGGCATGAACCGGCTCGGCCTGACGCTGACGGAAGCCCAGGCCATCATTCCCCGCATCAACGCCGGCGATCACGGCATCACGCTGGTGATGAGCCATCTGGTCTCGGCCGAGCAGCTCAACAGCCCGGTGAACGCCAGGCAGCTCGCGGCCTTTCGCGGCATCGCCAGCGAATTCTCCGGCGTGCCTGCGGCGCTCGCCAATTCGTCCGGCATCTTCCTCGGCGCACCGTTCCAGTTCGACCTGGTGCGGCCGGGGGCCGCGCTCTACGGCGTCAACCCGACCCCGGAGGCCGACAATCCGATGCAGCCGGTGGTCGATCTCAAGGCGCGCATCGTGCAGACCCGCAATGTCGAGCGCGGCGAAACCGTCGGTTATGGCGGCACCTGGACCGCGCGGCGGCCGACCAAGCTTGCGATCATCGCGGTCGGCTATGCCGACGGCTATTTCCGCGCCGCCAGCTCCAATGACGGCACCCGCGGCGCCGAGGTCATCGTCGCCGGCAAGCGCTGCCCCGTCGCGGGCCGAATCTCCATGGATCTGATCGCGATCGACATCACCGATCTGCCGCCCAATGCGACGCGGCGCGGCCATATGGTGACGCTGCTCGGCGAGGGCATCACCGTCGACGAGCTCGCACATCATTTCGGCACGATCGGATACGAGGTGCTGACCAGCCTCGGCCACCGCTATGCCCGCGTCTACAAGGGCGGCAATGTCGAGGAGCCGCTGGCCAAGCCCGAGCCCGCGCAAGCGGCCGGACAACCGCCCTCACCGCCGCCAATCGAACAGCCGGCGGCCCCGCCGCCGTTACCGGGCTAAGCCGCGCGCGGGTGCCCCGGACGTTGCGCAGCGTCACTTCGACGGTGCGCTGCCCAGCGGGGACACGAGAGCGTCGCTTACTTCTTCTTCCTGTTGTCCAGCGCCGACTTGCAGGTCGCGCTGAGCTGGTCGCGCTTCCCTTCGAGGCAGGCGACGACGCGGCCGCCGCCGGGCGCGATGCCGGCGCAGAACTTGTCATAGTCTGCCTTGCAGGCGCCGCGCGGGTCGGACGATTGTGCCGACGCGAGCCCGGAGAGCGCAACGGCGACGACGATGGCGGCAAAGTTCAACTTGGACATGGTATCTCCGGTATGGGGCGGCAGAAGCCGGTAGCTCTACATGAAGATCGCGACATTCAACATCAACAACATCAACCGCCGCCTGCCCAATCTCTTGGCATGGATGAAAGCGGCAAAGCCCGATGTCGTCGCGCTTCAGGAGTTGAAGGCAAGTGATGGCGAATTTCCGGCGGCCGCGATCGAAAAGGCCGGCTATGGCGCGGTGTGGTGCGGACAGAAGACATGGAACGGGGTCGCCATCCTCGCCCGCAAGGCCGAGCCCATCCTCACCCGAGACCGACTGCCCGGAAAGCCTGCCGATCACGAAGCCCGCTACATCGAAGCCGCCGTGCGCGGCGTCATCGTCACCAGCATCTATCTGCCCAACGGCAACCCGCAGCCGGGCCCGAAATTCGACTACAAGCTGGACTGGTTCGCGCGCCTCAAGCGCCACGCCAACACCTTCATCAAGCAGGATCTCCCCGTCGTGCTCGCCGGCGACTACAACGTCGCGCCTGATGAGATCGACATCTATCCGACGCGCTCATGGGACAAGGACGCGCTGATCCAGCCGAAGAGCCGCGCGGCTTTCGCTTCGCTGGTCTCGCAGGGCTGGTGCGATGCGATCCGCGAATTGCATCCGGACAAGCGCATCTACACGTTCTGGGACTACAAGCGCAATCGCTGGCCGCGCGATGCGGGACTGAGGCTTGATCATCTCCTGCTCAGCCCTGCCCTCGCCCCGCGTCTCGTCAAAGCCGGAGTCGATCGACACGTCCGTGGCGAGGAAGGCGCCAGCGATCACGCGCCGGCGTGGATCGTGTTGCGGTGACCGCCCTCACCACAAGTTCTTGCCGTCGATCAGGTTCACCGGCACGGAGTCGAGATCGAAATCGTCGAACAGGCGCGCGTTGACCGCGACCTTGGGATT
>RXJC01000281.1 GCA_003963435.1 Bradyrhizobiaceae bacterium
GGGCGAGAACGCCAATCCGGATCCGCGCCTGCACAACCGTCTCAAGGAGGTCAGCGAGAAGCTCGACCTTCCGCCGCTCAAGCCCGAGCTGCGCCAGGTCGTCGACTGGGTCGCCAACTACACGCTGAGCCCGCGCGGCATGGTGCTGCGCATGTGCCTGCGGATGGGCGAAAATCTCGGCCCGGAGCGGGTGCGTCCCGGCGTGCGCCTGGTCGGCGATCCGCCGCGGCGGCTGACGCCGGCGCGGGCGCGCGTGATCGAGGTGCTGTCGGACCGGCTGCTGCACGGCAAGTCGGAAGCCGCCAAGGAAGCCGGCGTTTCCTCAGGCGTGATCGACGGCCTCGTCGATGAAGGCACGCTCACGGTCGAGCCGATGCCGCCGCCTCCGCCGCCGCCGGCACCTGACCCCGAGTTCGGCCGGCCGGATTTCTCCCCGCTGCAGCGCGCCGGCGTCGATGCGATGCGCGCGCTCGCGGCCAACGGCAGCTTCCACGTCGCGCTGCTCGACGGCGTCACCGGCTCGGGCAAGACCGAGGTCTATTTCGAGGCCGTCGCGGAAACCATCCGCCGTGGCAAGCAGTCGCTGATCCTCATGCCGGAGATCGCGCTCACCGGCCAGTTCCTCGATCGCTTCGCGCAGCGCTTTGGCGTGCGTCCGATCGAATGGCATTCCGAGCTCACCCCGCGCACCCGCGCGCGCAATTGGGCGGCGATCTCCGACGGAAGCGCGCCGGTCGTGGTCGGCGCGCGCTCGGCGCTGTTCCTGCCTTACGCCAATCTCGGCCTCATCGTGGTCGATGAAGAGCACGACCAGGCCTACAAGCAGGACGAGGGCGTGCATTATCACGCCCGCGACATGGCGGTGGTGCGCGGCCATATCGCAAAGATCCCGGTCGTGCTGGCTTCCGCGACTCCGTCGGTCGAGTCCGAGGTCAATGCGCGCAAGAACCGCTATCAGCGCATCGCGCTGCCCTCGCGCTTCGGCGGCCAGCACATGCCGCATATCGAGGCCATCGACCTGCGCCGCGAGCCGCCCGCGCGCGGCCGCTATATCTCGCCGCGTCTCGCCGGCGAGATCAGGATCGCGATCGAGAAGCGCGAGCAGGCGCTGCTGTTCCTCAACCGCCGCGGCTATGCGCCGCTGACGCTGTGCCGTGCTTGCGGCCATCGCTTCGCCTGCACCATCTGCGATGCCTGGCTGGTTGACCACCGCTTCCGTCAGCGCCTCGTCTGCCACCATTGCGGCTTCTCGATGCCGCGCCCGCATCTCTGCCCGAACTGTTCGGCCGAGGAATCGCTGGTCGCAGTCGGCCCCGGCGTCGAGCGCCTGCAGGAGGAGGCGGCGGCGCTGTTTCCGCAGGCGCGCACCATGGTGCTGTCGAGCGATCTCATCACCTCGATCGAGACGATGCGCAGCGAGCTCGCCGAGATCGCGGAAGGCCGCGTCGACATCATCATCGGCACCCAGCTCGTCGCCAAGGGGCACAATTTTCCGCGGCTCAATCTGGTCGGCGTGGTCGATGCGGATCTTGGCCTGTCCAACGGCGATCCGCGTGCGGCGGAGCGCACCTGGCAATTGCTCAACCAGGTGATCGGCCGCGCCGGGCGCGAACAGGGCCGCGGCGTCGGCTATTTGCAGACCCACCAGCCCGACCATCCCGTGATGAAGGCGCTGATCGCGTGCGACCGCGAGGCGTTCTACGACAGCGAGATCGAGCTGCGCGAGAAGACGCTGTATCCGCCGTTCGGCCGGCTCGCGAGCCTGATCATCTCGGCCGGAGATCGCCCGAGCGCCGAAGGTTTGGGGCGCAAGCTCGTCGCGCTCGCGCCGCGCGACGAGCGCGTCGTGGTGCTGGGCCCGGCGGAAGCGCCGCTCGCCGTCATCAAGGGCCGCTACCGCTTCCGCATCCTGGTGAAATCGGCGCGCGGTTTCGATCTCTCGGATTACTTGCGCAACTGGCTCGCGGTGTGCCCGAAGCCGACGGGCAATCAGAAGCTGGAAGTCGACGTCGATCCGCAGAGCTTTTTGTAGAGACGGCCCCACTGCTCTCTCCACGTCATTGCGAGCGAAGCGAAGCAATCCAGAATCCCTCCGATCAGGCAGTCTGGATTGCTTCGTCGCTGCGCTCCTCGCAATGACGCTGTGAGAGCGGTGCGCAAATCTCTCCTCTGGTGCCCCGGACGCAGCGCAGCGTCTCTTCGACGGTGCGCTGCAGAGCCGGGGCCTATGCCGCAGGGAGCTTGCGGCTCCTGGGTCCCGGCTCTGCGCCGCAACGCTCGCGCGTTGCGGCTTGTCCGGGACACGCGCGGAATGACAGACGTAAAAAAGCCCGCGGTCCCCCACGACCGCGGGCTTGTTTCAGGTGCGCAGCAAACTGACGAAAAACTGCGCGGTCGATGAGGCGCCAACGCGCCTTAGGAGACGACTTCCGCGGTGACGCGGCCGACGCCGGCGCCGGTGAGGCCGATGGCGCGGGCGGCGCCCGTGGAGAGGTCGAGAACCCGGCCGCGAACGAACGGGCCGCGGTCGTTGATGGTGACGATG
>RXJC01000137.1 GCA_003963435.1 Bradyrhizobiaceae bacterium
CGCCTCGATGCGACCGATGCGGCGCGGCGGCTGCGGTGCGCGCTCGTCGATGACGATCCATTTGCGCTTGTTGACGAGCTGCAGCGCGATCGCATAGGCGCGATCGACGGAGATCTCGAGCTCGACGGGCTCGATGTGGGGATAGAAGTGGCGCTGCTGCTCCGCCGAATAGAGGCCGGCATAGACCGCGGTATTGGTGCCCTCACCGGTGCGCAGGCGCGCAAGCGCCTCGAAACGCGGCGGGTCGATCGGGTCGGTGGTGATGTCGTGGATTGCCGGCAGCTTGCGATATTGCAGGGCCAGATAGGCGGGGTAGGCGAGGATCGCCCCGTCGATCAGGAAGGCGAGCAGGATGCGCGCCATGCCGCGCGAGCCGTTCTGCCAGATCGCGGCAAAGCCGGCGAGCCCGAATAGGATCGAGAGGCCTGATATCGCGAGGCCGCCGAAGAAGGTCGCGAGCGCCGGCTTCGGCTCCAGGAAATCGAAGCGGACGATGATGATCGAGACCAGCACCGCCACCACCGCGAATACGGCCAGATTGCGCGCCCAGCTCGCGAGGCTGGACACGGGCTCCGACTGGTAGGGAGCGGAAAACCTGCGGGCCATCGAGTAAGCTCTGCCGGGGTTGGCGATGCCGGCCGATCTGGCGCGACGATGCGCCGTTGAGACCACGGCGCGGAGGCAAATTCAAGGGCAGTCCACGCTCTTAACCTCCCCTGCAGGGGGAGGGTCGGCTCACATGGAGCGTAGCGACTTGTGAGACGGGGTGGGGTGACGGTCTCTCCGCGAAGGATACTGCCCGTGTTGAGAGATCACCCCACCCCGCTCGCGCTGCGCGCGATCGACCCTCCCCCTGCAGGGGAGGGCGGCAGCAAGCCCGTTACGCCGCCGCGTTCGGGAAGCGATAATCCTTGAACTGGTCGCGCAGCGCCGTCTTCAGGATCTTGCCGGTGGCCGTGTGCGGAATGCCGTCGACGAAGGCGATGTCGTCGGGCATCCACCATTTGGCGATCTTGCCGTCCATGTACTTCAGGATCTCCTCGCGCGTGGCCTGCTGGCCCTGCTTGAGCTGCACGATCAGAAGCGGGCGCTCGTCCCATTTGGGGTGGAACACGCCGATCACGGCGGCTTCCGCCACGGCCGGATGGCCGACCGCGAGGTTCTCGAGGTCGATCGAGGAGATCCACTCGCCGCCGGACTTGATCACGTCCTTGGAGCGGTCGGTGATACGCATGTAGGCGTCCTCGTCGATGGTCGAGACGTCGCCGGTGTCGAAGAAGCCGTCCTCGTCGAGGATGTTGCCGTCGAGGCGGTAATAGGCCTTGGCGACTGCAGGCCCGGAGACCTTGAGGCGCCCGAAGGTCTTGCCGTCCCAGGGCAGCTCCTTGCCGGCATCGTCGGTGATCTTCATCTCGACACCGAAGGGCGGATAGCCCTGCATCTGCAGCACGTCGAGCCGCGCATCGCCGGTGGCGTTCTGGAACGGCGGCTTCAGCGCCGCGACGCTGCCGATCGGGCTCATCTCGGTCATGCCCCAGGCGTGACGCACGTTCGAGCCCATGTCGAGGAAAGCCTTGATCATCGAGCGCGGCATCGCCGAGCCGCCGCAGATCACCATCTTCAGGTCGGGCAGCTTGAGATTGTTGGCGGACATGTGCTGGAGCAGCATCAGCCACACCGTCGGCACGCCGGCGGTGTGTGTCACCTTCTCGGTCGAGAGCAGCTCGTAGACCGAGGCGCCGTCGAGCTTGGCGCCCGGCATGACCAGCTTGGTGCCCTGCGACGGCGCGGAGAAGGCAATGCCCCAGCTGTTGGCATGGAACAGCGGAACCACCGGCAGCATTGTCTCGGACGCACTCGTGCCGAGCGCGTCGACATTGTTGGCCATCAGCGCATGCAGCACGTTGGAGCGATGCGAATACAGCACACCCTTGGGGTCGCCCGTGGTGCCGGACGTGTAACACATCGCGGCTGCCGTGTTCTCGTCAAAGTCCTTCCATTTGAATTTGCCGTCAGCCTGCGCAATCCAGTCCTCGTAGGCGATCACGTTCTTCAGCGTGGTCTCGGGCATGTGCGACTTGTCGGTGAGCACGACGTAGCGCTCCACGCTTGGCAGCTTGTCGGCGATCTTCTCCAGGATCGGAATGAAGGTGAGGTCGGTCATCACGATGCGGTCCTGCGCATGGTTGATGATCCAGGCGATCTGCTCGGGGAAAAGGCGGGGATTGACGGTATGGCAGATGGCGCCGATCCCCATGATGCCGTACCACACCTCGAGATGGCGCCAGGTGTTCCAGGCGATCGTTGCGACGCGGTCGCCGAGCTGGATGCCGTCGCGCTCCAGCATCTGCGAGACCTTGAGCGCCCGCTTGTGGATCTCGGCGTATGTGGTGCGATGGATCGGTCCCTCGACCGAGCGTGTGACCACCTCCTGCTTGCCGTGGATTTTGGCGGCGTGTTCGATGATCCGGTGGCAGAGCAGGGGCCAATCTTGCATCAAACCAAGCATTCCGACGTTCCTCCGAGAAGTCGCTGGGCGCGTTGTCGCTCTCAGCGTTGGGCCAAAGATTGCCATGGGTTTTAGCGTGCCGGACTTTCGCCGCAAATGGTCTTGTCGCGGCTATATGTCCGCTGGCGCGGCAATGGTTACCGCTGCGCTCGGGCTGTCGCTCGTGCTCACCGAGAGGGCAGAGGCGCGGAGGCAGGCGTCCCCGCTGGATATCCTCGGTATCGCCGCACCACGGCCGCGCCCCGCGGTTCATTCCGCCAACATCCCGCTCAAGATCCCGCTGCCGAGACCGCGCCCCGCGGAGGCGCCCAAAGCCCCGGACGGGGCCCCCGCTGAGGCCGAGGGCAAGCCGTCGCCAGACCAGCCGTCTTCCGATCAGCCAGCAGCCAACAAGCCCGCCGAGGCTGCGGCGCCGCCCGAGAAGCAGGCCTCGGCTTGCCGTCTCGCGCTGACTGAGGAGATCGCGATCGCGCCTTCAATTGCGGACATCCGCGGCCCCGGCGCCTGCGGCGGCGCGGATCTGGTGCGGCTGGAGGCCGTCGTGCTGCCGGACAAGCGCAAGGTGACGGTCAAGCCGGCGGCGATCCTTCGCTGCACCATGGCGTCAGCGCTTGCGGATTGGCTGCGCAAGGACATGGTGCCGCTGGCTTCCAGCCTCGGCTCGACCATCGGCGAACTCGATAATTTCGACAGTTTCGAGTGCCGCGGCCGCAACCGCGTCGCCGGCGCGCTGCTGTCGGAGCACGGCAAGGCCAACGCCATCGACATCCGCGCCATCAAGCTCGCCAACGGACAATCGATCGGGCTGACCGACCGCACGATGCCGCGCGAGGTGCGCGAGCGCGTGCTGCATTCGGTCTGCGCGCGGTTTTCCACCGTGCTCGGCCCGGGCTCGGACTGGTACCACGAGGACCATATCCATCTCGACCTGGCGCAGCGGCGCAACGACTATCGGATCTGCCAGTGGAATGTCTGGGACCCGCTGCCGCAGGTCGCTCCGCTGCTGCCACGGAGCTGACGAGGAGGCGGCGGAGAAGGCCCCAGCGCCTGCGGACAAGCCGGCGGCCGAGGAGAGCAAGTCCCAGCCGCACAAGCCGGCAACAAAAAAGCGCCGGTGAAACCGGCGCTTTTTTATTTCAGAGGGGCAGAGGCGATCAGTAGCTGCCGGCCTGGCCGGTCTGGCCGCCGCCGAGCGCAAGGCGCGAATTGTAGGGCGAGTCGCCATGCTTGGGCTCGAGCACCACGACGATGGTACCGACCTTGACCCGGTTATAGAGGTCGATCGCATCCTCGTTGGTCAGGCGGATGCAGCCCGACGAGATCGAGGCGCCGATATATTCCGGCTGGTTGGTACCATGGATGCGGAACAGCGTGTCCTTGCCGCCCGAGTAGAGGTACATCGCGCGGGAGCCCATCGGATTGTCCGGACCGGGCGCGACATAGGTCGGCACGCCCAGGCGCGAAATCTCGCC
>RXJC01000018.1 GCA_003963435.1 Bradyrhizobiaceae bacterium
CAGCCGAACGCGCGCTTTTCGCTGGCGACCAGGCCGTAGGACGGACGCATGCCGACAATGCCGGCGAAGCCTGCCGGATTGCGCAAGGAGCCGCCGGTGTCCGAGCCCGAGGCGAGCGGAGCCATGCCGCAGGCGAGCGCCACCGCCGAGCCGCCGGAGGAGCCAGCCGCCGAGCGCATGGGATCGAAGGGATTGCCGGTCGCGCCGAACACGGGATTGCGGGTGTTGCCGCCCGCCGCCCATTCCGGCGTGTTGGTCTTGCCGAAGATGACGGCGCCGGCGGCGCGCAGGCGCGCGACCGAGCCCTGGTCGGCCGCCGGGACGTTATCCTTCAGCAGCGGGCTGCCATAGGTGGAACGCATCCCCGCGGTGTCCTGGGTGTCCTTGATGAGAACGGGGAGCCCGTGCAGGGCACCACGATCCTCGCCGCGCAGGATGGCGGCCTCGGCCGCCTTGGCGGCGGCGCGGGCGCCCGGCTCGTCGAGCGTTACCACGGCATTCACGGCGGGGTTGACCGCGGCGATGCGGGACAGACAGGCGTCGAGCAACTCGACAGGCGAGATCGTCCGCGCAGCCAAGAGGCGGCGTAGTTCAACGGCGCCGGAATCGCAAAGCTCTGACAAAGCCGTCCCCATCATGATTGTGAAAACGGCTTAGCACATCGGGACGACCGCGAAACAAAAACGCCCGGCAGTGCCGGGCGTCGTGTCTTGCATAGGTTGTTCGGCTTTACTCCCCGCTACCGAAGCGGCGGGACCACCAGCCGGCGCGACGCGGGGCGGCCGGCGTTTCGCTGGCGGGCTCTGGCGCAGGTTCGGCTGCCGGCGCGGGCGGGGCGACCGGCTCGTGCGCCTGAGCGACCGGCGCTGCCGGCTCGCTTGAGCTGCTCGACAGGAAGCTCACCTTCTCGCGGACCGTGGAGCGGCGCCGTGCGACCTTGTCGTCGGCAGGCTCTTGCTCCGCGGCCACGGGCTCGGGCTGAGCCGGCGTCGTCTCGATCGGCGCCTCGGCACGCGGTTCGGGCTGCGAGACTTGCGGCTCAGCGGCGTGCTCGGCCTGGGCAATCGAGGGCGCAACCTCGCCGCCGAAGCCGTCGAAATCGGCAACCGCCTCGGTTGCTTCCGATGGCTGATTGGTGCCGAGCTCGTCGCCGATGGAGCCGGCAAGACCTTCCTCGCCGCTGCCGCGACGGCGGCGTCCGCCGCGGCGACCACGCCGGCGCCGGCGGTCGCCGCTGCCCTGCTGCTCGCCACGGGCGGCTTGCTCCTCGCCTTCCTCGCCGTCCTGCTCGGACTCGGCATCGTCCTCACCTTCGCCGGCCGCAACTGCCGCCTCGGGAAGGGTGGGGGGACTATCCTCGCGCAACTCGCCGTCGCGCGGGCCACCGCGGCCGCGCCGGCGGCGACGGCGCTTGCGTCGTTGGCCGTCCTGATCGGACGTGGCTTCGCCCGAGGCCTGCTCCTCGGCGAGACCTTCGGTCTCCTCGGTCTCGACCTCGGATTCGGTCTCGATGTCGAAGCCGTCCTCTTCATCGTAGGTCTCTTCGGCCAGCGGCGGCGGGCTCGCGGCTGCCTGCGCCGCGAGCAGCGCCTTGGCGGCTTCCAGCGTATGCACCTGCTCGCCGCGGTCGATCACGTAAGCCTGGGGTCCGCTGACGGACTGATCGGCGATCACCGACAGGGTGACCTTGAAGCCGTTTTCGAGGTCGCGCAGATGTCCGCGCTTGTGGTTCAGCACATAGAGCGCGACGTCCGTGCGGGTGCGGACCACGAGGTTGTGCGTCGCGCCCTTCATCAGGATCTCTTCGAGGCCACGCAAGAGCTGCAGCGCCACCGAGGACACCGAGCGGACATGGCCGGTGCCGCCGCAATGCGGGCACGGATCGGTCGAGCTCTCGAGCACGCTGGCGCGGATGCGCTGCCGCGACATCTCGAGCAGGCCGAAATGCGAGATGCGCCCGACCTGGATGCGCGCCCGATCCTGCCGCAGGCAGTCGGACAGCTTGCGCTCGACCGCGCGGTTGTTGCGCTTCTCGTCCATGTCGATGAAGTCGATGACGATCAGGCCGGCGAGGTCGCGCAGGCGAAGCTGCCGGGCGACCTCTTCGGCCGCCTCCAGATTGGTCTTGAGCGCGGTGTCCTCGATATGGTGCTCGCGGGTCGATCGTCCGGAGTTGACGTCGATCGAGACCAGCGCCTCGGTCTGGTTGATGACGATGTAGCCGCCGGAGCGCAATTGCACGGTCGGCGAGAACATCGCGTCCAGCTGGCTCTCGACGCCCATGCGCGAGAACAGCGGCTGGCCGTCGCGATACTGCCTGACCGCGCTGACATTGGCGGGCATCAGCATCTTCATGAAGTCGCGCGCTTCGCGGTAGCCGGCTTCGCCGGCGACCTGGATCTCGTCGATCTCCTTGTTGTAGAGGTCGCGCAGCGAGCGCTTGATCAGCGAGCCTTCCTCGTAGACGAGGGTCGGGGCCTGCGACTTCAGCGTGAGGTCGCGCACCGTCTCCCACATCCGGATCAGATATTCGAAGTCGCGCTTGATCTCGGGCTTGGTGCGGGCTGCGCCCGCCGTGCGCAGGATGATGCCCATGCCCTCGGGCACGTCGAGATCCTGCACCACCTCCTTCAGGCGGGAGCGGTCCTGGGCGCTGGTGATCTTGCGGCTGATGCCGCCGCCGCGCGCGGTGTTCGGCATCAAGACGGCATAGCGGCCGGCGAGTGACAGATAGGTCGTCAGCGCCGCGCCCTTGTTGCCGCGCTCTTCCTTGACGACCTGCACCAGCATGACCTGGCGGCGCTTGATGACTTCCTGGATCTTGTACTGGCGGCGCGGGCGGAAGGTGCGCTCCGGCACTTCCTCCAGCACGTCGTCGCCGCCGACGGATTCGACGACTTCCTCTTCGGCTTCCTCGCCGTCCTCGTCCTCATCCTCGTCGTCGTCGTCGGTTGCTTCCGCGGTCTCGGCATGCGGCGCTTCGGTGCTCTCGCCATAAACGGCGTCGGCCGGCTCCGCGGCCGCGGTCACGGCTTCGGCGAAAGCCTCGGCGTGCGGCTCGGAGGAGGCGGCCTCCTGCGGTTCGTCAACGGTCTCGGTCGCGACCACGGGCTCGGCGCCGACGGCCGCGACAGGCGCGGGCGTCTCGCCGGCGTGATCGTGGTCGTGGCGGTCGTCATGACTGTGGTCATGCTCATGCTCGTGGGCATGCTCGTCGTCATGGGCATGATGATCGTCGTGACCATGATCGCCATGATCATGGTCGCCCTGATCGTGGTCGTGGTAATCGTGGGCTTCGTGCTCGCCGTGATGCTCCGCATCGGCATGCAGATGCCCGCCTTCGTGCGGCGCGCCTTCGGCATACGGAAGCTCGCCCTCGATCGGCTGGGCGGCGGGACCGGCGCCGGCCTCGAGGCCTTCGACGATGTCGCTGCGCACGCGCTCGCCATGACCGCGGCGGCGCGCGTTGCGGTGACGCGAACGACGGCGCCCGTGCGAGCGGTTCTCGCTCTCTTCCTCGGCCTCGCGATGGGCCTGTTCCTCGGCCTCGATCAGCGCCTGCCGGTCGGCGACCGGGATCTGGTAGTAGTCGGGATGGATTTCGCTGAAGGCGAGGAAGCCGTGGCGGTTGCCGCCATATTCGACGAAGGCGGCCTGGAGCGAGGGTTCGACCCTTGTCACCTTGGCGAGGTAGATATTCCCGCGCAGTTGCTTGCGTTGCGCGGTCTCGAAATCAAACTCTTCGACGCGATTGCCGCGGACCACGACGACCCGGGTCTCTTCCGGGTGGGTGGCATCGATCAACATCTTGTTGGGCATGTCTTAACTCTTGGCGGCGGGCGCTTATCACCGTGGGCGCGTATCGCGCCGCCGGGTGACGCGACGGTCCACCTGATTCGGGGGTGAGGGGAAGGCCGAAACGCCGTCTCTCGCGCCTTGCCGAACCGGAAGCTTCAGGACCAAGGCGGCGCGCGGGATTTTCACTCCGCAGCGTCGCGAATGGTCCTTCAGAATTCGTCGGCACAGTCTGGCGCATCAAGCGTCGGCCCGTATGAAACACTGGGCGGCGAGGCCGCCCTTCAATCAGTTGCTGCTGGCCAGGCATGGCGCGAGCGCGCTCGCCTTGGGGATCACGAACCGCTCCCCTGGGATCAGGGGACCGGGTAATGGGTTACATCGCTGTCAGAACTGTCCCGGCAACATGAGTGGTCGCCCGAGACCGTTCCGCCGCCGGCGCTCGCCCCGTTCACCTCGCTGCCGCGCACCGCGCTGGTCTTAGAGGGAAACGGAAAACGCTGGAATTCCCAAACCTTGGGAGCTCCGGCGCTGCGCCGGGAGGCTGAATGCGACACAACCGGAAATATCGGCCGTCAGCATTCCGTACATACGAGGAATGAGCCATCCGTGCAAGGGAGCGTCGCATGGCGGTCACAGTCGGCGAGTTTCGCGTGTCCGTCATTAAGGATCGATTAACCCTGTGGTTCTAATGCGTTAAAAGGGCTGCTCGGAGGCACGGAATCGGTGGCGAGCCGCGCAAATCAACGGATTTTGCTGGGATGGGCGCTGTTGTGCGTCGCGGCATTGCCGTGTGCTGATTCCTCGCGCCTGAGGGCGGCGGAAAGCCAAGTGCAACCCGCTGTTGCGGCGAGGAATTTTCCAGTCGCCTCGGCTGCCCGGCTGGCCGGCGACGGCAAGCAGACCCGCTTCATCCTCGACATCGACCAGGCCGTCACCTTCCGTGCCGTCACGCTGGCCGACCCCTACCGGGTCGTCGTCGACGTGCCGCAGGTCAGTTTTCAGCTGCCCGCGGGCACCGGAGTCGGGGGGCGCGGGCTGGTCAAGGCCTTCCGCTACGGGCTCGTCATGCCCGGGGGCTCCCGAATCGTGTTCGACCTGACCGGACCCGCCAGGATCGCCAATTCCTACGTGGTCGAGGCGGCGAACGGCCAGCCGGCCAGGCTCGTGCTGGAGCTGGAAGAGGTCGATCGTGCCGCCTTCGTGCAGGCGCTGGCCCCAGAGAATCGCCCGGAGCTGCGGCCCGCGATCGCCGCGCAGCCTGCGACGGCTCCCGCGGCGACAGCCCCGGCGCAGCAGAAGGCCGATGGCCGCCCCGTGGTCGTGATCGATCCCGGCCATGGCGGCATCGACAACGGCACGCAGTCGAGCGGCGAGAGCGAGAAGAACCTGGTGCTGGCCTTCGCGCTGGCGCTTCGCGACAGACTGGAGAAGGCCGGCAAATACCGTGTGGTCATGACGCGGGACGACGACACATTCATTCCCCTCAATGACCGGACCAAGATTGCGCGCAATCTCAAGGCTGCCTTGTTCGTCTCGATCCATGCCGATGCGCTGCCGCGTGCCGAGGGGGACGCGCAGGGCGCGACCATCTACACGCTGTCAGACAAGGCGTCCGACGCCGAAGCCCAGCGGCTGGCGGATGCGGAAAACCGCGCCGACGCGATCGCCGGCTTCAACCTTGCGGAAGAGCCGACTGATGTCGCCGACATCCTGATCGATCTCACGCAGCGGGAAACCCGCACCTTTTCAAATCGTTTCGCCCGCCTCTTGATGGGCGAGATGAAGTCGACGGTGCGGATGCACAAGCATCCGCTGAAGTCGGCCGGCTTCCGGGTCCTGAAGGCGCCGGACGTGCCCTCGGTGCTGGTCGAGATCGGCTATGTCTCCAACAAGGGCGACCTCGAGCACCTGATTTCCGAGGGCTGGCGGTCCAAGGCCGTGGGCTCGATGGCGCAGGCGATCGACGGGTTTTTGGCCAAACGGATGGCTACGGCGGGATCTTCGAATTGAAGACCCGGGGATCTTCGAATTGAAGACCCTGGGATCATCATTTGACGACCCGGGGATCGTCAAATTGACGACCCGGGGGGGCTTGGAACTGAAGGGTTTTTCCGGCTTGCCGCAAAAGCCCTAGTTTGGCCACAGCGGGCGCTTTATACAAACGCGGTAGGGGGTTCCGGAATCGGCGAGAATCCCGTTCGGCAAGCGTCTTTAGGTCCGGCATTGATAGTAATTGTGTAGGCCGGTGAATTCGCGACGTGAGGTGGGTGCCAGTTTGGTGCCAAGGGACCGATACTGGGCTGATACTGGGTTGCTCCAGAGTTTGAACGGATAAACACATAATGCGCTTGCTGGTGCGGTTCATGGGCTTCCTGTTCGCCGCGGGAACCGTGGTGTTCCTTGTCGGTGTCGGGGCCGTGGCAGGCCTGATCTGGCATTTCTCCAAGGACTTGCCGGACTACTCTCAGCTTCAGGATTACGAGCCGCCGGTGATGACCCGCGTGCACGCGGTGGACGGCTCGCTGCTCGGCGAATACGCCAAGGAGCGGCGGCTGTATTTGCCGATCCAGGCGGTGCCCAAGCTCGTGATCAACGCGTTCCTGGCGGCCGAGGACAAGAATTTCTACGAGCATGGCGGCATCGACTACACCGGCATGGCACGCGCCGGCTTGGTCTACATCCAGAACTACGGCTCGAACCGGCGTCCGCAGGGCGCCTCCACGATCACCCAGCAGGTCGCCAAGAACTTCCTTCTGACCAACGAGGTCTCGTTCGCCCGCAAGATCAAGGAAGCCTTGCTCGCGATGCGGATCGAGAAGACCTATTCGAAGGACAAGATCCTCGAGCTGTATCTCAACGAAATCTATCTCGGTCTCGGTGCCTACGGCATTGCGGCCGCCTCGCTGGTCTATTTCGACAAGTCGGTGAACGAGCTGACCGTGGCGGAGGCGTCCTATCTGGCCGCGCTGCCGAAGATGCCGGCGACCCTTCATCCGGTCCGTAACCGCGACCGCGCCATCGAGCGCCGCAACTACGTGATCGACCGCCTGCAGGAGAATGGCTGGATCAAGCAGGCCGACGCCGAGAAGGCGCGCAAGGAGCCGCTGGTCGTCACCAGCCGTTCCAACGGCGCCCACACCTTCGCCGGCGAATATTTTGCCGAGGAAGTCCGCCGCGACATCTTCGAGCGCTATGGCGAGAAGAAGCTGTACGAAGGTGGCCTTTCGGTCCGCACCACGCTCGATCCCAAGATCCAGGTCATGGCGCGCAAGACCATGGTCGCCGGCCTCGTGAACTATGACGAGCAGCAGGGCTATCGCGGCGCCATCAGCAAGCTCGACACGTCGGGCGACTGGGGCGTCAAGCTCGCCGAGATCAAGTCGCTGTCGGACATCTCGCCGTGGCGCATGGCGGTGGTGCTGGAGACCAGCGACCAGTCGGCACGCATCGGCTTCCAGCCGGGCCGCGAGCTTGGCGGCGCGGTCAGCAAGCAGCGCGAGACTGGCCTTGTCACGCTCGACGGTGTGCGCTGGGCACGCGCGGCTCAGGGCAATACCAAGGGCAAGACGCCGACGTCGGTCGCGCAGGTGCTGCAGCCGGGCGACGTGATCTATGCCGATCCGCTTTACACCAAAGAGGGACAACCGGTCGAAGGCCAGTATCGGCTGCGGCAGATTCCCGAAGTGTCCGGCGCGATGGTGGTGATGGATCCCTGGACCGGCCGCGTGCTCGCGATGGTCGGCGGCTTCTCGTTCGACCAAAGCCAGTTCAACCGCGCCACGCAGGCCTATCGACAGCCGGGATCGTCGTTCAAGCCGATCGTCTATTCGGCCGCGCTCGACAACGGCTACACGCCTTCGACCGTGGTGCTCGATGCCCCCATCGAGATCGATCAGGGCCAGGGCGCAGGCGTTTGGCGGCCGGAAAACTTCTCCTCGGGCAAGTTCCAGGGACCGGTGACGCTGCGCAACGCGCTGCGGCAATCGCTCAACACGGTGACGGTGCGCCTCGCGCAGGACATCGGCATGCCGCTGATCGGCGAATATGCCCGCCGTTTCGGTGTCTACGACGAGCTGCCGAACTATCTCTCCTACGCCCTCGGCGCCGGTGAGACCACGGCGATGCGCATGGTCACGGCCTATTCGATGCTCGCCAATGGCGGCCGCCGCGTGAAGCCGACCCTGATCGATCGTATTCAGGATCGCTACGGCCACACCATCTTCAAGCACGACCAGCGTGAATGCCGCGGCTGCGACGCCCCGGGCGGCTGGAAGAACCAGCCCGAGCCGCAGCTGATCGACCGCCGCGAGCAGGTGCTGGACTCCATGACCGCCTATCAGATCACCGAGCTGATGGAAGGCGTGGTTCAGGCCGGTACCGCGACCGTGGTCAAGGAGGTCGGCAAGCCGATCGCCGGCAAGACCGGCACCACCAACGAGGCCAAGGACGCCTGGTTCGTCGGCTTCTCGCCCGACGTCGCGGTCGCCATCTACATGGGCTACGACAAGCCGCGCCCGCTCGGCAAAGGCAACGCCGCCACCGGCGGCCATCTGGCGGCCCCCATCGCGCGCGATTTTCTCAAGCTCGCGCTCGCCGACAAGCCCGCCGTTCCGTTCAAGGTGCCGGCCGGCATCAAGCTCGTGCGCGTCGTCGCCAAGACCGGCATGCGCGCAGGTCCCGGCGAGACCGGCGGAACCATCCTCGAAGCCTTCAAGCCGGGCACGGCGCCGCCGGATAATTATTCGGTCATCGGCGTGGCCGACGCGGACGGGCGCGGGGGCATGCCGGCCTCGCAGCAGCAGCAGCCGGATTCCGGCTTCCTCGTGCGGCCGGGCACCGGCGGGCTGTGGTAGCGGATAACGCCTGAACGGGCGAGGCGGGCGGTTGCGCTTTGCGGCCGCGGCCGCTACATCCCCATTCGCGATGAGATGAAACATCGCTGCAGATTTTTGTTTGCGCATGATCTTTTCGGGAAACCGCTGCACACTCTCCCGGATCATGCGCTAGACCAGAGAACGACATGCGCGCCGAAATCGAACGGTTGGTAGAAGAGATCAAGCAGTCAGTCGGGCTGCTGAGGAGGCATCTTTGACGTCGAGAAATCGACGGCGCGCCTCGCTGAGCTGAACAAGCTCGCAGAAGATCCCAACCTCTGGAACGATCCCCAGAAAGCCCAGAAGCTGATGCAGGAGCGGACCTCGCTCGAGGATTCGCTCTCCGGCATCGGCAAGGTCGAGCAGGAGCTCGAAGACGACATCGGCATGATCGAGCTCGGCGAAGCCGAGGGCGATGACGGTGTCGTTGCCGAAGCCGAAGCCGCGCTGAAGAACCTCAAGAAGGAAGTCGCGCGGCGCGAGCTCGAGGCGCTGCTGTCGGGCGAGGCCGATCGCTTCGATTCCTATCTCGAAGTCCATGCCGGCGCCGGCGGCACCGAGAGCCAGGACTGGGCGCAGATGCTGCTGCGCATGTACACGCGTTGGGCCGAAACGCACGGCTTCAAGGTCGAATATCTCGAAGAGTCCGAGGGCGAAGAAGCCGGCATCAAGTCGGCGACCATCCAGGTCTCCGGCCACAACGCCTATGGCTGGCTGAAGACGGAAGCCGGCGTGCATCGCCTGGTGCGCATCTCGCCGTTCGATTCCAACGCGCGGCGCCATACCTCGTTCTCGAGCGTGCAGGTGTTCCCGGTCATCGACGACAGCATCAAGATCGACATCAAGGAATCCGACGTCCGCGTCGACACGATGCGGTCGGGCGGCGCCGGCGGCCAGCACGTCAACAAGACCGAATCCGCGGTGCGCCTGACCCACATTCCGACCGGTGTCGCCGTGGTCTGCCAGGCCGGCCGTTCCCAGCACAAGAACCGCGCCCAGGCCTGGGACATGCTGCGCGCGCGCCTCTACGAGATCGAGCTGAAGAAGCGCGAGGAGAAGGCCGCCGCCGACCAGGCCGCCAAGACCGACATCGGCTGGGGCCACCAGATCCGCTCCTACGTGCTGCAGCCCTACCAGATGGTGAAGGATTTGCGCACGGGCGTGCAGACCTCGGACACGTCAGGCGTTCTCAACGGCGAGCTCGACGAGTTCATGGCCGCGACCCTGGCGCAGCGCGCCTTCGGCACCACCGCGGGCGACGTCGAGGACGTGGATTGACCATGCCCCGCGTCGCCTTCATCGGGCTTGGGCGGATGGGCCACGGGATGGCCGGTCGCTATCTCGATGCCGGCTTCACGGTGACGGTCTGGAATCGCAGCAAGGCCAAGGCGGAGGACTTGATCGCGCGCGGCGCGAGATGGTCGACCTCGCCGGAGGATGCCGCGATCGATGCCGACGCCGTCGTGACCATGGTCGCCGACGACGAGGCCTCGCGCGCGGTCTGGCTTGGGCCGAAGGGCGCGGCCAAGACGGCCAAGGCCGGCACCATCGCGATCGAATGCTCCACCGTTTCCTATGACCACGCCCGCGAGATGGGCCGCGAGCTCAACGCGCGCGGGCTGCTCTACATCGATTGTCCTGTGACCGGATTGCCGGACGCGGCGGCCGCCGGAAAACTGACGCTGCTGGTCGGCGCGGATGCCGCCGATCTCGAACGGGCGCGGCCCTATCTCGAACCGATCGGCGCGACCATCCGCCATTTCGGCGCGGTCGGCTCCGGCACGGTCTACAAGCTCATCAACAATCTGATGGGCGCCATCCAGATCGCCGGCCTCGCCGAGGGGCTCGCGATCGCCGAGCAAGCCGGGCTCGACATGAACCTCGTGCTGGAGTCGATCCAGGCGGGCGTCGCCGCCAGCCCGCAGGTGCAGCGTCACTCCAAGCGCATGGTCGCCCGCGATTTTTCCGGCGCGACCTTCACCACGGCGCTGCGGCACAAGGATGCCGCCTATGCCGTGAAGCTCGCCGAGAGCCTTCTGGCCGACAAGCCGCTGGTTGCGCGCGCTGCGGTCGAGTCCTACGCGCAGGCCAGGGCTGTGATGCCGGACGATGATGAAGGCAGGATGATCGAGCTGGTGTCGCGGCCGAAACCAGCCGTATAGCTCTGTTGCGGAAATCGGGTGGTCATCTCCACCGCTTCGCGCTAGGCGACGGCTCTGGTCGCCAGATGCGAGACGCTATGCCTCCCCCAGATAACAGGATCGACGCACGCGACTGGTTGTTGTTGGGGCTCCTCTCGATCCTCTGGGGCGGATCGTTCTTTTTCAACAGCGCAGCCTTGAAGGAATTGCCGCCATTGACGCTGGTGCTGCTGCGAGTGGCGGTGGGCGCAGCGTTCCTTCTGCCGCTCCTGCGGCTTTACCGGGTCAGCCTTCCCGCAGACGTGGCGAGTTGGCGGCCGTATATCGCCATGGCGTTGCTCAACAACGTGTTGCCTTTTTCCATGATCGTGACGGCGCAATTGTTCATTTCGAGCGGGCTGGCGTCGATCCTCAACGCCACCACACCCTTATTTACCGTCGCCGTCATGGCTGCAGTTGGAGAGGAGAAGCTGCTGGCGCGTCGGGCTGCGGGTGTCGTCGTGGGCCTGATCGGCGTCATCATTCTGAAGGGGGCCGGGATCGAGTTGCTGACAGGTCAGGGGATCGGGATCCTGCTTTGCCTCGGTGCGGCTCTCAGCTACGGATTCGCGGCTTTGGTGGCACGGCGCTGGCTGTCAAAATCACCACCGCTTGCGACGGCGACATGTCAATTGCTCGCATCGACGGTCATGATGACGGTGCTGGCCTTCGTGTTCGACCGGCCATGGCGCCTGCCGATGCCTGGCATGACGACCTGGCTCGCCGTGCTCGGCTCGGCTGGCCTCTCGACCGCGCTCGCGTATCTCGTCTTTTTCCAGGTGCTGCGGCGCTCAGGGGCAACCAACGTGACCCTGGTAACGCTCCTCCTTCCCGTGACGGCAATCCTGCTCGGCTATCTCGTCCTGGGCGAGCCGATTTCGGTGCGTGAGATTGCCGGCGCCTTGGTCATTGCCAGCGCGCTGCTCGTGATCGATGGGCGCTTATTGCGGCGGCGCGCGGTGTAGGTTCCCAGCTCGGCGTTTCACTCCGCGGAAAATCCCGGCGCTTGCCAGCGGCAGGCGACCTTGCGACACTCTCCACAAAACAAGACTACAAGACACAGGGGAGAGACCAATGCCGGGTCGTCGCGAAAGCCTTGCTGCCCTCGCCATGCTTGTTGCCGGCGTGCTCGCCACGACACCGGCCTCGGCGCAGAAGAAATACGACCCCGGCGCCAGCGATACCGAGATCAAGATCGGCAACATCATGCCCTATAGCGGGCCGGCGTCGTCCTATGGGGTGATCGGCAAGACCGAGGCCGCTTTCTTCAAGATGATCAACGAGCAGGGCGGCATCAACGGGCGCAAGATCAACTTCATCAGCTATGACGACGCCTATTCGCCGCCGAAGGCGATCGAGCAGGCGCGCAAGCTGGTCGAGAGCGATGAGGTGCTGCTGATCTTCCAGTCGCTCGGCACGCCCTCGAACTCGGCGATCATGAAGTACATGAACGCCAAGAAGGTGCCGCAGCTCTTCGTCGCCTCCGGCGGCACCAAGTTCGGCGACCCCAAGAACTTCCCGTGGACCATGGGGTTTCAGCCCAACTACCAGAGCGAAGGGCGGATCTACGCGAAATACATTCGCGACAAATTCCCGAACGGCAAGATCGCGGTGTTCTGGCAGAACGACGATGCCGGCAAGGACCAGTTCAAGGGCCTCAAGGACGGGCTCGGTGACAAGGTCAGCATGATCATCGCCGACAAGTCCTATGAGGTCAGCGATCCCTCGATCGACTCGCAGATCGTGGCCTTGCACGATTCCGGCGCCGACATCTTCTTTTCGTGGGCCGCGCCGAAAGGGTCGGCGCAGGCGATCCGGAAAGTGGGCGAGCTCGGCTGGAAGCCGAATTTCTTCCTGGCCAACACCGCGACCTCGGTCGCCTCGGTGCTCAAGCCCGCCGGGCTCGACTATTCCAAGGACATCATCTCGACCGCTTATCTGAAGGACCCGACCGATCCGACCTGGGACAAGGATCCGGCCGTGGTCAAATGGCGCGAGTTCATGGACAAATATTACCCCGACGGCGACAAGGCCAACGCCAACAACATCTACGG